>CAYWGQ010000003.1:21488-81247 GCA_964457725.1 uncultured Gammaproteobacteria bacterium | reverse complement strand
CGACGCCGACCTCGATCTCGTCGTCGCCGATCTCGAAGATCGGCGTGCCCTTCGCGGGCGGCGTGCACGAGCTGAGCGCGATGCCCATCGTCCGCACCTGACCGTTCACCTTCGCCGCGAGCGCGAGCAGCTCGTCCAGGCTCGCACCGCGCTCTGCCGCCGCCCCGCAGGCCTTGATCACGAAGAAGTTGCCGGCGACCCCGCGCCGGCCGACCGTGTGGGTCGAGTCCTGGACGGCGACGTCGTCGTCGACCACGAACGTCCGTACGTCGATGCCGTCGGCTTGCGCGAGCTCGACCGCCATGTCCCAGTTCATCCGGTCGCCCTGGTAGTTGTTGACCAGCGCGAGCACGCCTTTCGGCGAGTTCATCAGCTTGATGCACTCGTAGCAGTACTCCATCGGCGGGGCCGAGAACACGTTGCCCGGAGAGGCAGCGTCCAGCATGCCGGGACCGACCGCCATCACGTGGGCGGGCTCGTGGCCGCTGCCGGAGCCCTGGATGATCGACACCTTGTCGCTCGCCGGCCGGTCCGCGCGGTGAATGATATTGAACTCCGGCACGTAGCGCAGCATCTGCGGGTTCGCGAGATAGACGCCCTCGAGCATCTCGGGCACGAACTCGGCAGGATCGTTGACGAACTTCTTCATGATTTCTCCCCCGCGTCGGTTGTGTCGTTCAATGGGCCGCGTCGTCGGCGCGCGCGACGCCGAATTGAGTGCAGACGTCGTTCAGCATCGTCGCGACCGCGACGATGCCGGGGTCGTACGTGCCTTTGCTGCGCTCGCCGGTGAAGGCCTGCCGGCCGCGCTTCGCGACCCAGTCCTTGGTCGCCTCGATTGCCGCCGTCGCGACGCGCGTCGCCTCTCGCAGCACCTCGCCCGGGTCCGCGTCCGGCCGTGCGGCGTACTCCTTGACCACGTCGCGAACCGGGATCAGCGCGTCGAGCAACGTCTTGTCGCCGGCCGCCGCGCCGCCCCGCGCTTGGATGCCTTCGATCGCGGCGGTCAGCATCCGCTCGAGATCGGCGAGCGTGATCGAGGCCTTGTCGCGGGTCAGCGCCGCCGCCCGCATGAAGCCGGTGCCCCAGATCGGCCCGGAGCAGCCGCCGACATTGCGGGTAATGATCATGCTGATCTTCAGCAGAAAATTGCCGATCGAGCTTCGGTCGAGCTGCTCCCAGTCGCTCTGCACCACGCGAAAACCCGAAGCGAGCGAGACGCCGAAGTCGGCGTCGCCTGCGGCGGCGTCGAGCTCGGAGAAGTACTTCTCGTTGCGGAGCGCCGTCTCCGCGACGGTTTTGATCGCACGCTCGACGTCGTTCAAGGTGATCTCTTTCATCGTCGTTCTCTCGTTCACGTCCAAGTTGCGCTCACGGCGCGTGCCGCGCCGCGAGCGCCGTGAGATCCCCGAGGGTGACGTGCGGGCCGGGTGGGTCGCCGAGCTCGGCGACGACCTCTGCCGCGCCGGTGAAGTCCTCGTTCTTGGTATACGCGCTGGTCGTGATCAGGCACGGCATGCCGGCGCCGAGGGCGGCGAGCAAGCCGTTGCGGCTGTCTTCGATGACCATGCAGTCGCGAGCGGGAAGACCGAGCCGCTCCTGCGCGAGCAGGTAGATCTCGGGGTCGGGCTTCTTCTTCTCGACCACGTCGCCGGCGAGCACGAGCTCGAAGCGGGCCTTGCGCGCCCCGCCGAGCAGATCGAGCACGCCCGACACCGACTGCGGCGCCGAGGTCGTGCAGACCGCGAGCCTGATTCCCGCCGCCGCGGCCTCGTCGACGAGACGAGCGACGCCGCTGCGAAGCGGCAGCCGTCCGGTCGCGACGAGGTCCGTGAAAATCGCGGTTTTCCGCTCGTGGAGCCGCGGGATCAGGTCTTGCGGATCGGCGCCGTCCGGCCACCCGGCGGCATCGAAGTAGGCGCGCATCCGCTCCTTGCCGCCGGCCACCTTCAGCAGCTCGCCGTAGAGCTCGACGTCCCACTCGACCTCGAGACCGAAATCGGCGAAGGCGCGGTTGAACGCCACCCGGTGCCCGTCCCGCTCGGTATCGACGAGGACGCCGTCGCAGTCGAAGATCAGCGCCTTCATCTTCGGTCGGCTCTCAAGCGACCTTCGACAAGAGCTCGCTGCCGCGACCTTCGCCGCCGAACTGCGCGATCTTCTCCTTGAAGAGCTTCTTCAGGGCCTCGTACTGCGCCGCGAGCACTCGCAGCGGCTCGTAGTCGTTCGGCTTCTCGCGATGGTAGTCGACGAAGCTGTCGATGAAGACGTGCTTCAGGTTCGTCGAGATGTTGATCTTCGCGCAGCCGAGCTCGATGCAGCGCTGGATCACTTCGTCCGAGAGGCCCGTGCCGCCGTGCAGTGCCATCGGCGTGCCGGTGCGCTTGTTGATCTCCTCGATCAGATCGAACCGAACGTTCGGCTCGCCCTTGTAGTAGCCGTGCGCGGTGCCGATCGCGGCCGCGAACGCGGCGAGGTCGAGCTCGCGGCAAAACGCCTCCGCTTCGTCCGGATCCGTCAGGTAGCTCTCGGTGACGACCATGTCGTCCTCGACCCCGTGGATCTGACCGATCTCCGCCTCGACGCCGACGTTCTTTGCGGACGCCATCTCGACGACCCTCCGCGAGGCTTCGAGGTTCGTCTCGAACGGCTTGTCGGACCAGTCGATCATGACCGACGTCCAGCCCATGTCGACGCACCTCTCGATCATCTCGAGATCCTTGCCGTGGTCGAGGTGCAGGACGACCGGCACGGGGGAGCTTCCCGCGATCTCGCGCATCCACCCGACGAGCGCGGCGTGCCCGTAGTAATTGATCGTTTTCGCGGACGTCTGAATGATGACGGGTGCGTTCAGCTCCTCCGCGGCCTTGACCATCGCTTTCATCGACGCGTAGTCGACGGGATTGAAGGCTGCGACCGCATAGCCGTTCGCCTTGGCTTCCGCGAGAACGGGTTTCAGGTTTACCAGAGGCATGTCGTCTCTCCTCGAGGAAGGTTGGCGGAGGCGCGCGCGCCGACGCGCGCCCCGAGAATCCCCCGTTGCAGGCTAATATACGTCAGCTGTATGAGACGTGTCGTCGGACGCAACTTTCTCGAACGTGCGTCGATATGCCGGCGCGCGGCTGGACGTCGACGCGCGGCGCGACGCGGCGGATCAGCGGCGCGAGCCGTCCCGTGGCGGGGGCTGCGGGGAGGGTGCCGGCCGGCGTGAATCGCTACATGCCGCGCCGGCGGATGATCGCTTCGCGCAACGCGTGCTGGCGCGCCTGCTCGTAGTAGAGCTGCCGGCGCCGCAACTCGTCGAAATCCTGCTGGCTCTGGTGCTGGAGTGCCGCCTGCGCTGCTTGCTCCGCTTCGTTGCGGGGCTCGCAATGCTTGACGGCGATGCGCGATCCGGTCGGCGCGCGCCACGTGCAGCTCGGCTCGTCCTCGAACGATTCGATCTCGACTTGGAGTGCGCCGGCGACGCTCGGCGGCGACGCATCGCCGGCGAACGACGCGCCGGCATCCGCGTCGGCGAACCGTTCCGGGCCGGCGCAGCCACCTGCACCGACGAGCACCACGGCCAGAATCGCAGCTCTCATAGCCCCGTCCTCCGGCAGACGCCTCCATCGATCCTAGCACGGCCGCAGGAGCGACGACGGCGAGAGCGCTGGCCGGTCGACCGGAGGCGCGGTTGCGCAGCCTCCGGACGCACTCCTATACTCGAACGGGGGCACAAACCTTGCTGCGGGGCGGCCGAAGCCCTCGACGCAGCATTCTCTCGGCTCTCGGCTACTCGCGGCCGCGCGCAGCGTCACTCGGGGGAGAATCGACAATGGCGCGAAGCATTCATCCCGCCGTCGACGACGGCGTGAAGCCGGCATCGGGCGGCTTCGGGGGCGGCACGCTCGCGTGCCTCTGCGCGAGCGACAAGGTGAAGGTCTCGGTCGGCAGCCAGGTCGCGCACAATCACGTCTGCGGCTGCACCAAGTGCTGGAAACCGTCGGGCGCTCTCTTTTCGATGGTGGCGGTCGTGCCGCGCGACCAAGTGCGCGTGACCGCGAACGAGGGCAAGCTCCGTGTCGTGGACGACAAGGCGGTGATCAAGCGATACGCCTGTCGAGGCTGCGGCGTCCACATGTACGGCCGGATCGACGACGGCGCGCACGCGTTCTACGGTCTCGACTTCGTGCATCCGGAGCTGTTCGAGCAGCCGGGTTACGCCGCGCCGGAGTTCGCGGCGTTCGTTTCGTCGATCATCGAGTCCGGAGCGGACCCACGGGAGATGGGGGCGGTCCGAGAGCGGCTGAAAGGGCTCGGGCTCGAGCCGTACGACTGCCTGTCGCCGCCGCTGATGGACGCGCTTGCGACGCACGCGGCGAAGCGGAGCGGCGTGCTGCAAGCGTGAGCGTGGGCGCGTGCCGGTCGAGGTGCCGGCCGCATCGACGCTGCGCGGGCCCGTCGCTCGCGTAGAGCCGCATGACCGGCACCTCGGGCGGCGCTAGACGGCGCCGAGTTCCTTCAAGACCTCGTTCGCGGCCTTGAACGCGTCGAGGCCAGCCGGAATGCCGCAGTAGACGGTCGCGTGCAGCAGCACTTCCTTGATCTCGTCGACCGTCACGCCGTTGTTGATGGCGCCGCGGACGTGCAGCTTGATCTCGGGCGCCCGATTGAGCGCCGTCAGCATCGCGAGGTTGATCAGGCTTCTAGTCTTGCGGTCGAGGCCCGGGCGCGTCCAAGCGTAGCCCCAGCACCACTCGGTCGTGATGTGCTGGAAGGCCTTCATGAAGTCGTTGGCGCTCTGGATCGATCGGTCGACGTACTCCGGGCCGAGCACCTCGCGGCGCACCGCGAGACCTCGATCGTACAGCTGCTCCATCGTTTCGTTGCGGCGCTCCGTCATGCGTGCCTCCTGTCGAGTGCGGGGAAAAAATGGGCCGCAATCATGGCACGCGGCGGCGCTCGAGGAACAGCGCAGGACGGCGCGGCGTTCGCCGCGTTCGGGGGGCTAGGGCGCGAGGACGACGTCGATCATCGTTCGAATGTAGTCGCGGTGCTGGCGCGTCGTGTAGTGCACCTGTTGCATGTAGGCGTGGATGTGGCGCGATTCGAGCGTGCCGATCAAGACGTCGGCGGTCATTTTCGGATCGCGCACGCGGAGCGCCCCGGCGCTCGCGGCCGCGTCGAGCCACTCGGCGAGCAGACGCCGCACGGTGGACGGTCGCGGCTCGGGCATGTCGGCCTCGATTCGCGCTTCCCGCAGCGTGAGCGAACTCGAGATCAGCCCGCCGAGGTAGTCGTTCAGCTGGAGCAGGATGCGCGCGAGCTGCTCGCGCGGCTCGACGCCCGGCGGCAAGCCGCGCTCGAGCTCCACCGTCGGAGAAGCGTCCGGCTGCGAGAGCGCCATCAGGATCAGCTGCTGCTTGCTGCCGGCGCGCTGAAAGAGCGTCGCGGTCGAGACGCCGAGCTTTTTCGCGATCAGCGCGACCGGCGCGTTCGGCCCTCGATCGAGGAAAACCTCGCGGGCAGCGGCGGTTATTTGCAGATCAGATACTTGGCGACGGCGTCCCATGCCGCAGCATCATACAAGAAGTGCGCAGACGCACGTAACCGGCTGCGAGCATGCGCTCGCAATTGCTGCCGGCTGCGGAAGGGACCGTCGGCGCCGTGCCTCCGCGCGCTCCTCCGGGCTGAGAGGGGGGGAATCCCGGAAGGAACGCGCAGAGATACGGGCTTTCATGCAAGACCTAAAGTAACTGCTCGCTCAGATATATTCAAGGCCCGCGTCGGCTAGAATGACGAAAAACGCCGTCCGAGCCGCGCGACTCGGGGCGGGGCCGTTCCGCACGCGACCGACGAGGGGGGCTGCCATGGCTACGTTGCCGCCGGGAGTGAGTGAGCGCGATTTCAATCGAGCGCTGCGCGACTTCGAAGGCGCAGTCGGCGCCGAATGGGTGTTCACGAGCGACGCAGACGTCGCTCTTTATCGCGACGCCTACTCGCCGTTCAAGGGCGAGCCCGAAGAGCGAGTCGCATCGGCGGCGGTCGCGCCGTACACGGTCGAGGAGGTGCAGGCCGTCGTCCGCATCGCGAACCAGTATCGCGTGCCGCTCTACCCGATCTCGACCGGCAAGAACTTGGGCTACGGCGGTTCCGCTCCGAACCTTTCCGGCAGCGTCGTCCTCGACCTGAAACGGATGAACCGCATCATCGAGGTGAACGAGCGCAATGCGTCTGCGCTCGTCGAGCCGGGCGTCAGCTACTTCGACTTCTACCGGCACATCCAGGAGAACGGGCTCAAGGTCTGGATGGACTGTCCGGACCCGGGCTGGGGCAGCCTGATCGGCAACGCGCTCGATCACGGCGGCGGCTATACCGCTACGACCTACAGGAACCACTTCGATTCGCACTGCGGCATGGAAGTCGTGCTGCCGACCGGCGAGCTGCTCAGGACCGGCATGGGTGCGTTGCCGGGCGCGCAGACCTGGCAGCAGTACAAGTTCGGCGCAGGTCCCTGGATCGACGGTCTGTTCTCGCAGTCGAACTACGGCGTCGTGACGAAGATGGGGTTCTGGCTGATGCCGGAGCCCGAGGCCTTTCTCGCGGGCACGGTGACCGTGCCGAAGCACGCGGACCTCGTGCCGCTCGTCGACATCCTGAACTTTCTCGAGAACAGCGGCGTCGTCAACGGCATGCCGCAGCTCGGCAGCCCGTTGCTCGGCGGCTTCTTCGATCCGGTCGGCGAGGAGCTTCGAGAGCTCCTCGACCGGAACGCGCCTGTCGCGGAGCTCGAGGACTATGCAGCGCGGCGAGGCGTGGGGTACTGGAGCTGCACGGTCAAGTTCTACGGGCCCGAGAAGGTGATCGCAGCGAGCTGGGAGTACTGTCAGGAGAAATTCTCCGCGATCCCGGGCGCGACCTTCGAGAACGGCGAGTCGTTCCGCTTTCCGCTGTCGGCCGGGGAGGTCGAGCAGATCACGCGTAACCAGGCGGCCGGCTCCCGCGGCGCGACGCTGCCCGAGTTCGGCGTGCCGAGCCTGACGATGTTCTCGATCGGCGCGCGCTCGCCGACGAACCCGAGCCCAACCGAGGGGCACATGTGGTTCTCGCCGATCATTCCGCGCACCGGCGAGGCGATCTTCGAAGCGAACCGGGTGTTCGCGGAGGCGGCGCGCGAGCTGGGCCTACCGATCAACGCGGTCGGTTTCAGCCTGCCGACGACGTACTGGAACCGCGCGTTCGTGTATATCTTCGCCTTTCCGGTCACGGGCGACGTCGAGACGAACCGGGCGAACCGCGCGAGATTCGAGCGGCTCGTGCAGATCGCCGCGGAGCACGGCTGGGGTGAGTACCGCACGCCGCCCGCGTTCCAGGAAGCGGTCATGAATACGTACTCATTCAATAATCACGCGCTTCGGCGGTTCCACGAGACGCTGAAGGACGCGATCGATCCGAACGGCATTCTCGCGGCCGGCCGGTACGGCATCTGGCCGAGTCATCTGCGGCACATGCGGCAGGGGTGAAGCGAATGAGCCAGGCGAGGACCTCGGTGGTTGCAACAGCGCGGGCGAGCCTGCTCGCCGCGGCGCTCGGCTTCGGCGCGGCGGTCGGTGCGCAGGAGGCGGAGCCCGGGCTCGGCAAGCTCGTTTTCGACAGGTGGTGCGAGCCCTGCCACGGGAAGGGGCCCGGGCGGCCGGGCACGGCTGCGCTCGAGGCGCTCTATCGAGGGCAGAAGCCGGCCGCGCTCGAGGAGCGGACCGACCTCGTGCCCGAGCTGACGAAAGCCTTCGTTCGGACGGGCGTGTCGGTCATGCCGTTCTTCCGCAAGACCGAGATCAGCGACGCGGAGCTCGAGGCGCTCGCGGCGTATCTCGCACCGTAGGCGCCGCGCGTGAGTCGGCACAAGGCTCGGGGCGCCGCCGCGCAGGCCGGGCGCGGCGGGGGCGTTCGGCTCGCCGTGAAGGTCGTGCCGCGCGCGTCGGCGAGCGAGATCGCAGGTTGGCTGCCGGGCGAGGTGCTCAAAGTGCGCGTCGCGGCGGTGCCGGCCGACGGCGCGGCGAACGCGGCGCTCGAGAAGCTGCTCGCCGAGACGCTCGGCGTGCGGCGCGCGCAGGTGCGCGTCGTCGCGGGCCATGCCGCGACGCGCAAGATCGTCGAGATCGAGGGGATCGATCGCGATCGGTTGACGGCTGCGCTCCCGCCGTCGGGGCCGGGACGCTGACGGCGGCCTTCCGGCCGCCGGGTCCGCTCCTCCGGAAAGGAGACGGCGGAAGCGTCAGGAGTCGTCGGCGACGAGCGCTTCGACCTGGATCCGCAAGTTCACGGCCATGTCGAAACCGAGGTCCTTGCCGAGGTCGACGTTCCACTCGTCGCGGTTGAACGTCGCGCTCGCGTCGGCGCCGCAGACCTCACGGCGCTGCATCGGGTGTTGCTGGCACTTGAAGCTGTTGATCGTGAGGCGCAGCGGCTTGCTCACGCCCTTCATCGTCAGGGTGCCGTCGATCGCGGTCGGCGCGCCGTTGCGGAAGTCGACGAGCCGGCCCGTATACGTCGCGGTGGGGAATTGCGCGACGTCGAACAGGTCCGGCGTTTGCGCGTGGTCGTTCAGGCCCTGATGGCCGAAGTCGATCGTCGACATGTCCATCGTGACCTCGACGGTGCCGGTCTGCCCCTCCTTGTCGAGCGTGATCGTCCCGGTCGTCGAGTTGATCTTGCCGCGCCACAGCGACAGCCCACCCATGTGATCGGCCTCGAACGACGGGAACGTGTGGTTCGGGTCGATCTCGTAGGTGACCGGCGCCGCCAGCGCGCCAACGGCGAGCGCGCCGCAGGCGAACCCGAACATCGTCTGCAGGATTCTGCTGCTCATCGGTCGATTCTCCTGTCTGCAACGGTGAGAGATCCGGCCCGTCGTGGTCGATATGCCGCCCGATGCGGGCTCGCGACGAGTTTCGGTAAGCATAGGGAATGGGGACGGCGGCGCCAACCGGAGCGCCGCCGCTCGCGGGCCGGCGCTCCGCCGGCCTACGCGCCGGCCCGGCTTCGGGGCGCCCGCCGCAGGGCCGCGGCGGCGCCGAGCATCGCGAGCAGCGCCCAGCCAGCGGCGCCGCCGCCGCCGTGAGAATGGCTGACCCGGACGCTGTCGTGCTCCGCGTCCTCGAGCGGCAGCAACGCGAGCGCACCGGACTCGAGAGGGCCGAACTCGTCGACGAGCACGCCGTAGTCCGCGTCGTAGAGCTCGATCAGCACGTCGTACTCCCCGGGCGGGTAGCCGGCCAAGAGCTCGGTCTCGACCTCGTAGTCGTCGCCGGGCGAGCTGCCGCGGATCAGGAAGTCGTCCGTGACGTAATACTCCTCCCACGTTACGCCGTCGGCGGACAGGAACAGTGCTGCGTAGACGTACATCGACTCGTAGACCGTGTCCGCGTCGAAGCGCACGCGGAGATAGCGGTAGTAGCCGTCGCCGTCGTGGTCGTAGAACAGCGAGGCCGTCGCATCGTAGATCCAGGCGTCCGCGTACGCGCCGGACAGGTCGGAGAACGACAACGTCGACGCGGACTTCGGCTGCCGCACGACCTCGTCGGGCCGGAGCCGCGATTCCTCGAGGGTGCGCGGATCGCGGAGCTCGTCCGGAGCGCGCTCGGACGAATAGCCCTCCGCGGAGCGCGCGACCCGATCGGCGGTCTCCGGTGCGGCGGTCGCCGCCGTGCCCAGCACGGCCGCGGCGAGCCCGGTGGCGAGGGCGCGGAGCGTAGCGTTCATCGCGAGCCTCCAGCATTCGAGCGACGGCCCCATTTAGCGCCAGAGAAGCTGAACGGCAGCTGAGGAGGGGGACGAGGGCGCCGGGGTGCGGCACAGGCCGTGATGCCGCGAAGATCGCCCGGACCGGCGCTTGCGTGCGGCCGGGATTTGCCTGAGACTCCAGGGAAAAATCCGATTGCCTCTGGCGGAGAGCTCAATGCTGCGCGTGAACGTGAACGGGCGGTCGTACCAGCTCGAGGACGACGTCGACCCGAAAACGCCGCTCCTCTGGGTGCTGCGGGATACCCTCGGGCTCGTCGGCACGAAGTACGGCTGCGGAATCGGGCAATGCAGTGCCTGCATGGTGCATTTGAACGGTTTCCCGGTGCAGTCCTGCCAGATCCCGGTCGAGAGCGTGACCGACAGTCAAATCACGACGATCGAGGGCCTGGCCGGGACGAACGGCGAGCTGACGGCGGTGCAGCAAGCCTGGATCGACGAGGACGTGCCGCAATGCGGCTACTGCCAGGCGGGACAGATCATGAGCGCGACCGCGCTCCTGCGCCGCAACCCGAATCCGAGCGACGCCGACATCGACAACGCGATGGCGGCGAATCTCTGCCGTTGCGGTACGTACACGCGGATCCGCAAGGCGATCAAGAGCGCCGCCGCGCGCCTTGCCCGCACGGGAGGTGAGTCATGAGCCGCCGCGAGGGCCGTTGGTCGGTCGATCCGTATCTTCCCGACTACCTGCGCGAGCAGACCGAGCGGGCGTTGGCGGCTGCCGCGCTTTCCCGCCGTGATTTCGTCAAGCTGACCGGGCTCGCGGGCGGCGGCTTGGCGATCGCGTTCTCGATCGGCCCGGGCGCAACGCGCGCGCTCGCGCAGACGCGGACGGAAGGCACGACGCCGTTCACCCCGAACGCGTACGTGCAGATCAGGCCGGACGACACGATCGTGCTGTTCGCGAAGAACCCGGAGGTCGGGCAAGGCGTGAAGACGTCCTTGCCGATGATCGTCGCCGAGGAGCTCGACGCCGACTGGGACCGCGTGCAGGTTCAGCAGTCGGAGATCAACCAGGCGCTGTACGGCGCGCAGTTCGCCGGCGGGTCGACGTCGATCCCGATGAACTGGGACACGCTGCGCCGGGCCGGAGCCGTCGCGCGCGCGATGCTGATTCAGGCGGCGGCGCAGCGCTTCGGCGTGCCGGAGGGCGAGCTCACGACCGAGGCGAGCAAGGTCGTGCACGCCGCGAGTGGGCGGAGCGCAACGTACGGCGAGCTCGCCGAGCTCGCCGCGACGCTACCGGTCCCGGACGCGGCGTCGCTGAAGCTGAAGGAGCGTAGCGAGTACCGCTTGCTCGGCAAGCGCATCACCGGCGTCGACAATCGCAAGATCGTGACGGGTCAGCCGCTGTTCGGCATCGATCAGGTCGTCCCCGGCATGGTGTACGCGACGTTCACGAAGGGGCCCGCGATCGGCGCGAAAGCCGTCGCCGCGAACCTCGAGCACGTGCGGGCGCTTCCGGGTGTGAAGGACGCGTTCATCCTCGAGCAGGAAGGCGATCCGATCACCTTCAACCCGGGCGGAGCGTCCGTGCTGTCGGGTGTCGCGATCATCGCGAACTCGACGTGGTCGGCGCTGAAGGCGAAGCGCGAGCTCCAGGTCACTTGGGACGAGTCTTCCGCGTCGAAGGACAGCTGGACGGCCGCCGTCGAGCAGGCGAAGGCGCTGGCGGGCAAGAAAGCGGCGCAAGTCCTCGGCGAAAGCGGCGACGTCGACGCCGCGTTCAGCAATGCGGCGCGGACGGTCGAGGCCTTCTACGCGTATCAGTACGTGTCGCACGCGGATCTCGAGCCGCAGAACTGCACCGCGTGGTTCAAGGGCGACAGCGTCGAGATCTGGGCGCCGACGCAGACGCCGCAAGCGGCGGTCGATGCGGTGGCCGCGCTCGTCGGCCTGCCCAAGGAGCGCGTGCTGCTGCATCAGCTGCGAGGCGGCGGCGGTTTCGGCCGGCGTCTAGCGAACGACAGCGTCTGCGAGGCGGTCGCGGTCTCGCGTCGTGCCGGCGCACCCGTCAAGGTGCAATGGACGCGCGAGGACGACATGACGTTCGATTACTACCGTCCGGGCGGCTTCCATGCGTTCAAGGCCGCGGTCGACCGGTCCGGCAAGCTCTCCGCGTGGCAGGACCACTTCATCACGTTCTCGCGGGACGGCGAGACGCCGGTCAGCGCGGGCAACCTGTCGCCGCAGGAGTTTCCGGCGAGCGTCGTGCCGAGCAACCGCATGCTGCAGTCGCTGATCGCGTCGCAGATTCCGACCGGGCCGTGGCGCGCGCCGGGCTCGAACGCGATCGCATTCGCGGTCCAGTGCTTTCTGCACGAATGTGCCGTGGCTGCCGATCGCGACCATCTCGAGTTCCTGCTCGACGTGATGGGCGAGCCGCGCCTCGTCGTCCCCGATAATCCGCGCGTGCTCCACACCGGCCGTGCGGCGAACGTGATCCGCCTCGCGGCCGAGAAAGCCGGGTGGGGCAGGTCGCTGCCGGAAGGCCGCGGGCTCGGCCTCGCGTTTCACTTCAGCCACGCCGGTCACTTCGCGGAGGTGGCCGAGGTCAGCGTCGATGCGAACCGCAAGATCACCGTCCACAAGGTCTGGGTCGCCGGCGACATCGGTCCGATCGTGAATCTGAGCGGTGCCGAGAATCAGGTGCAGGGATCGGTGATCGACGGCTTCAGCACCGCGATGGGCCTCGAGATCACGTTCGAGAACGGCCGGGTGCAGCAGACGAACTTCGACCGCTACCCGATCCTGCGGATCGACAAGGCGCCGGAGGTCGAGGTGCACTTCATCCAATCGGATTACCCGCCGACCGGCGTAGGGGAGCCGGCGCTGCCGCCGGCGGCACCCGCGATCGCGAACGCGATCTACGCGGCGACGGGGCACAGGATCCGGCAGCTGCCGTTCAAGGCCGAAGGCTTCACCGTCTGAAGGTCCGCGCGCCTCGACTGGCTTTCTCTCGGTAGGAGCGGCTGTCCAGCCGCGATTGCCGCGCCGCAAAGGCCGGCACACCGCAGCGCGGCGTCGTGCGGTCTACCGGCGCGACGCCGCAGCCCAAGGCGAATCGCGGCTGGACAGCCGCTCCTACCTTGCCTTACGGCCGCATGTCCGCCTCGAGTTGCTGCCCGAGGCGAATGATATCCGCGATGTGGCCGAGCGCCGCCGCGAAGTGATCGAGCGCGTCGACGATCGACAGCACGCCGACCAGCTCTCCGTGTGTGCCGACCACCGGCGCGCGGCGCACGCCGACGCGCCGCATCTCGCGCAGCGCGAATTCGATGCCGTTCTCCTCGTGCACCGTCAGTAGCTCGGCGCTCATCACGTCCGCAACCGTGAGCTTCGTCGGATCGACGCCCTTCGCGACGACGCCGACGACGATGTCGCGGTCCGTGATGATGCCGATCGGAATCTGGCGTCCCTCGCGATACTCGATGACGACCAAGTCGCCGACGTGCGCCTCGCGCATCTTCTCGGCCGCGGTGACGACGTCGGCGTCGGGTGCGATCACCGCGACGGTGTGTGTGCAGATCGAGCGTACTGGCATGGCGCGGACCCCCGTTGTTTCCCGACATTCTTCGCGGGGCCGGAGCGGGGCAAAATACGTAGATTCACCGATGCTAGCGGGCGGCCGGAAGTGCCGCGGTGCAAAGGGCGGCCGATGACGATACGCAATCTCGACGCGGTATTCAGACCTCGATCGGTCGCGGTGTTCGGCGCGAGCGAGCGCGAAGGATCGCTCGGTCGCTTCGTGATGCAGAACTTGCTCGCCGGCGGGTTCGCCGGGCGTGTGACGCCGGTGAACCCGAAGCATCGCGAGGTGCTCGGCCTGCGGGCGTATGCCGACGTCGCGAGCTTGCCGGAGGCTCCGGATCTCGCGGTGCTCGCGGTGCCCGCGCGCGCCGTGCCGCGGATCGTCGCGGAGCTCGGCGAGCGCGGCACGCGCGGTGTCGTGGTGATCTCGGCCGGCTTCACGACGCTCCTCGACGACTGCCGCACGCTCGGGCAGGCGATGCTCGATGCGGCGCGGCCGCATCTCGTCCGGGTCGTCGGACCGAACACCCTCGGCGTGCTCGTGCCGGGCATCGGCCTGAACGCGAGCTTCGCGCATCTGCAACCGAAGCCTGGCGGAATCGCGTTCCTCACGCAATCGGGCGCGATCACGACGTCCGTCCTCGATTGGGCCGACGCACGCGGTATCGGCTTCTCCTACCTCGTGTCGCTCGGCGACATGGCCGACGTCGATTTCGGCGACATGCTCGACTATCTCGCGACCGACTCGGCGACCAAGGCGATCCTGCTCTACGTCGAGGTCGTCACGCACGCCCGCAAGTTCATGTCGGCGGCTCGCGCGGCGGCGCGTCTCAAGCCGGTCGTCGTCGTGAAGGCCGGACGGCACGAGCAGAGCGGCAGGGCGGCCGCTTCGCACACGGGCCGCCTCGCCGGGCCGGATGCGGAATACGACGCCGCATTCCGGCGCGCCGGCATGCTGCGGGTCGCGACGCTCGAGGACCTGTTCGCCGCAGTCGAGACGCTGGCACTTGCGCGCCCGCCGCGTGGGCCGAAGCTCGCGATCGTCTCGAACGGCGGCGGCACGGCCGTGCTCGCGGCGGACGCGGTGCTCGATCGGGGAGGCGAGCTCGCGGTGCTCGCTCCCGAGACCGTCGCGGCGCTCGACCGCGTGCTGCCGCCGATCTGGTCGAAGGGCAACCCGGTCGACATCGTCGGCGACGCGGACCCGGAGCGCTACGCGGCCGCGGTGCGGATCGTGCTCGGCGACCCGCACGCCGACGCGTTGCTGATCCTGCACTGCCCGACGGCCGTGGCGTCCGGGCTAGGCGCGGCCCGCGCGGTGGCCGACGTGCTGCGCGAGCGCGAGCACCGAACCGTGTTGACGAGCTGGGTCGGCGAATCGACCGCTCGCGCCTCGCGCGAAGTGTTCGTGCACGCCGGCGTGCCGACCTACGCGACGCCCGAGCTCGCGGTCCGCGCGTTCATGCAAATGGTGGACTACCGGCGCAACCAGGACGCGCTGATGGAGACGCCGCCGTCGCAGCCCGAGCTGTTCACGGCGGATTCGAGCGCTGCGCGGGCGGTCGTCGAGACCGCGCTCGCCGACGGGCGCGAGTGGCTGTCCGCGCCGGAGGCTCGCGCCGTGCTCCGTGCATACGGGATCCGCGTGAACCCGGTGCGCACGGTCGCGAACGCGGACGAGGCCGGGGAGGCCGCCGCCGATTGGGGAACGCCTGTCGCGCTGAAGATCGACGCGGAGGGTGTGCTGCACAAGTCCGACGTCGGCGGCGTCGTGCTCGATCTCTGCGGCCGCGAGACGGTCGCCGCGGCGGCCGCGGCGATGCGGGAACGGATCGCCGCCGCGGTGCCGGATGCGCGAGTGCGCGGCTTCACGGTCGAGCCGATGGTCGACCGCCAGCACGGAGTCGAGCTGATCCTAGGCGTCACCTCGGGCGGCGATTTCGGTCCGGTGATCCTGTTCGGCCGCGGCGGGAAGGCGGTCGAGGTGAATGCGGACACGGCGGTGGAGCTGCCGCCGCTGAACCTGTGGCTCGCCCGGCGGCTGATGGAGCGCACCCGCGTGTATCGCGAGATGTGCGGGTTTCGCGACGTGCCCGCCGTCGACGTCGATGCGGTCGCGCTCACGTTGACGCGTCTCTCGCAGCTCGTCGTCGATCTTCCCGAGGTCCGCGAGCTCGACGTGAATCCGTTGCTCGCGTCGCCGAGCGGGGTGATCGCGCTCGACGCGCGCATTCGCGTCGGGGCGGGCGCGGATGCGCCGCCGCTCGCGATCCGGCCGTATCCGAAGGAGCTCGAGCAGGAGGTGCTCACGAGCGAGGGCCAGAAGCTGCTCGTCCGCCCGATCGTGCCGGAGGACGAGCCCGCGCTGCAGGCCGGGTTCGCGAAGCTCACGCCGGAGGAGGTGCGGCAACGGTTCTTCGTCGCGCTGAAGACGATGACGCACCAGATGGCCGCTCGCCTGACGCAGATCGACTACGACCGGGAG
The DNA here is from genome assembly GCA_964457725.1 of uncultured Gammaproteobacteria bacterium. Taxonomy (GTDB): domain Bacteria; phylum Pseudomonadota; class Gammaproteobacteria; order Steroidobacterales; family Rariloculaceae; genus FEN-1219. The sequence goes on along the minus strand of CAYWGQ010000003.1, from coordinate 65,445 downwards.
ATGGCTCTCGTGCTCGCGGAGCCCGGCCCGCCGGGGCGGGCGGACATCTGGGGCGTCGTGCGGCTCACGGCGGATCCCGACAACCGCAGGGCCGAGTTCGCGATCGTGATCGGGCGGCGGTTCGCCGGGCGCGGCTACGGACGCCTGTTGATGGAACGCATCCTCGACTACGCCCGCTCGCGCGGGATCGGCGAGGTGTACGGCGAGGTCCTCGCGGACAATGCGCGGATGCGCGGTCTCGCCCGCTCGCTCGGCTTCAGGGAAGCGCCGTCGCCCGGCTCACCGAACGTGCTGCACGTGAGCCGCGCGCCGTAAGCAGCAGAGCGGTCCTCACGCGCCGCGAATCGGCGGCGCCACGACGCGAAGGTGATTGGCGACGCTCTTCGCGCCGGCGGTTTCCGCGGCGACGCGCGCCGCTTCGAGCTCGGTCTGCGTCGGCACGAAGCCCCAGAGGTGGACGACACCGTCCGTGGCCGTCACCTCGATGAACTCGTCGCGGACGCCCGCATGCTCGGAAAGCGCGCGCATGACCGCGGCGCGAAGCTCCCGGTCGCTCGGCGGGCGCTCCCGGGTCCGCTCCATCGCGAAGCCGTGCAGCAGATTCGCGCGGCTGACGATGCCGACGAGCTTGCCGTCGCGGAGCACCGGCACCCGTTTGATCCGCCGCTCCTCGAGGAGCGCCGCGATCTCGGCGGCGCTCGTGTGCTCGTCGACCGTGTGCACCGGCGTCGTCATGATCTCCCGAGCTGTCTTGCCGTGACTCTTGATGTAGCGCCGCGCGCGCTCCTCGGGCTCCGTCAGCAGTGCGAGCCACCACGGCGTGCGCCGCTCGGTGCCGAGCTCGGCGCGGCGCATCAGGTCTCCTTCGCTGACGATGCCGACGACGGTGCCTTGCTCGTCGACGACCGGCAACGCGCTCACCCCTCGCTCGATCATGCGCTGCGCGATCTCCTCGACGGGCGTGTCGGGGCTCACGGTGGCAACTCGGGTGGTCATGATGTCGATCGCTCGCACGGCAGCCGCTCCGTCTTCGCTTTCTCCAAGTATGCCCGCTGCCGCGCGCGGCGGTCATGGCCGCCGAGGCGGACGCCTCGCCGCGGCGCCGCCGCACGAGCGGCATCGGCCTCTAGCGTCCGGCGAGCTCCGCCTGGATCGTCGCGATCAGCTCGTCGCCGCGCAGCGGCTTCGTCAGCAGCCTCACGTTCGCGAGCTGCGACGCCTCGATCGTCCGGCGCGCGGTGTCGCCCGTCAGGAAGACTGCGGGGACCTCCACGGCGAGCTCGGTTCTGAGCTTCATGACGACGCCGAGACCCGTCTCTCCGCCGCGCAGGTGGAAATCGCTGACCAGCAGATCCGGCCGTCGCTCCCGGGCGTGCTCGAGCGCCTCGCGCTCGCAGCTCGCGATCCTCACGTCGAAGCCCTCGAGCTCGAGCAGCAGGCTCGTCGCCTCCGCGACCGCCGGCTCGTCGTCGATCACGAGGATCGAGCCGGCGCGCGGGGCGGCCCCGCTCGCCTGCTGCTCGGCCGCGGGCTCCGGCAGCTCGCCGGCCGGCACGGCCACGGTGAACGTCGTGCCTTTGCCGGGCGTCGACTCGACCTCGAGCGTCAGGCCGAGCAGGTCCACGAGCCGGCGGACGATCGACAGGCCGAGGCCGAGGCCGTCCGGGCGCTCCGTGCCGCGGTCGACCTGGTAGAACTCCTGGAAGATTCGCTCGAGCTCGTCCTCGGGAATGCCGACGCCCGTGTCGCTGACGGCGAACGAGAGCGTGGAGCCGGTTCCGTCGCAGCGGACGCGAACCTCGCCCCGCTCGGTGTAGCGAATGGCGTTCGACACGAGGTTGCCGAGGATCCGGCGAAGGAGCTCCGGATCGGTGTCTGCGACGCGGTTGCACGGCTCTACGGAGAGCCGAAGGCCCTTCTCGAGCGCCTGCTGCTCGAAGTCCGAGCGCAGACGCGCGAGGATGTCGTCGACGGCGAACGGCGCCTTTTGCGGCGCGACGGCGCCGCTGTCGAGCTTGCCGATGTCGAGCACCGAGGCGAGCAGGTCGGACATCGAATCGAGGGCCTGCTGCTGGCGCTCGAGGACGTTCCGGAGGCGGTCGTTGCCGCCGGCCTCGCGGATCGCCGCACGGTTCAGCAGATTCAGTGTCTGGAGCGGCTGGCGCAGGTCGTGGCTCGCCGCGGCGAGCAGGCGGCTCTTCTGCCGGTTCGCCTCGACGAGGCGATCCTCCGCGATCTTGTGCTCGGTTGCATCGCGGATCGCGGCGACGACGAGGAGTCCCTCGGGCGTTGCGACCGGGCTCAGGCTGATCTCGACGGGGAACTCGCGGCCGTCCTTGTGCAGGCCGAGCAGCGCGAGGCCCGCGCCCATCGGCCGCTGCCGCGGACGCGCCGCGAAGGCCGCGCGATGCTCCGAATGCGCCGCCCGCAGGCGCTCGGGCAGCAGAGTCTCGACGCTCCGTCCGACGAGCTCCTCGGGCCGGTAGCCGAACGTCCGGGCGATCTGGGCGTTCGCGAAAAGAACGGTACCGTCGTTCCCGACGACGACGGTGGCATCGGGAGCCGCTTCTAGCAGGCTTCGAGCGAGTTCGCCGGACAGGTCCATTCGTGCCGCGTGCCCCAGGCGGGCGTCGCCCGCGAGGCGACCAGAACGATTCTAACGCCCGGGCAGATCGGTGCAAACGAACGGCGGGCGCGGCCGCCTCCGCTGCGGCTAGAATGCCGCCCATGACAGCGCTGGCTTGGATCCTCGTTGCCGGGATCGGCATGGCGTTGATTTCCCTCCTCGGCATCGTCACGCTGCTGTTCAACGACGGCTTGCTCCGCCGCCTGCTGCTGCCGCTGGTCGCGCTCGCCGCGGGCTCGCTCCTCGGCGGCGCGTTCTTCCATCTGATTCCGCATGCGCTCGAGGAGATCGAGCGCGAAACGCACGTCTGGCTGCTCGTGGCCGCGGGATTCTCAGCGTTCTTCGCGTTGGAACAAGCCCTGCACTGGCATGGTCCGCATGGCGGGAACGGCGAGCGGGAACGTCAGCCGCTGACGTATCTCATCCTCGTCGGCGACGGCGTGCACAACTTCATCGACGGCGTCGCGATCGCGGCGGCGTTCCTCGCCGACGTCCGCTTGGGGCTGGCCGCGTGGATCGCGGCCGCGGCTCACGAGATCCCGCAGGAGCTCGGCGACTTCGCCGTCCTGGTGCACGGCGGCTGGCCGAAGGCGCGGGCGCTCGTGTTCAATCTTCTGTCGGCACTCGCGTTTCTCGCCGGCGGGCTCCTGACCTGGCTGCTGAGCGGTGCGATCGACGTGACTTATCTCGTGCCGGTCGCCGCCGGCACGTTCCTGTACCTCGGGGCCACGGACCTCGTCCCCGAGATCAACAAGCGCGGCAACGTCGCGACGAACGTGCTGAACTTCACGGTGTTCCTCGGGGGGGTGGCCCTGATGTACGCGGTGGCTCTGCTCGAGTAGGGGGCATCGGGGTGCTACGTGTAACTACCTATTCGCGGCTCGTCCGCATTCTCGCTATGCTCGGTGCATCGTCGATGAGCAGGCAGGCACGCACATGAGCGCTTCGACCGGTTCGACCGTGCGCAAGATCTTCGTCGTGATCGATCCGAAGCGTCTCGTGCAGCCGGCGCTCGAGAAGGCGGAGTGGATTGCGCAGCGCAACGGCGCGACGCTCGAGCTTTACTGCGCGGTATCCGAGGCCGCCGTCCTCGGCGACGAAGCGCTGGAGGAGCAGCTGATCGAGCGCACGCGCGCCGCGATCGAGCGGCACATCCGGCCGGCTCGGGAGGCGGGCATCGAGATCGCGGTCAAGGTCGAGGCGCACGAGGACTGGCGGCGCGCGATCGCGTCCGCCGCAGCCGGCTCGGGCGCGGATCTCGTGATCAAGACGGCCTCGCCGAGGGGACAGCTGCGCCGGCGCCTGATGGAGACCTCCGACTGGACACTGCTCCGTAACTGCGCGCGTCCGGTGCTGCTCGTGAATCAGTATCGCAGCGACAGCCCGCGCGTCGTGCTCGCGGCCGTGAAGCTGCGGCCCGGAACCGACGTCTACGAAGCGTTGAACGCACGGATCGTCGATACTGCCCACCGGATCGCGGGGCTGCTCGACGCCGAGCTCCATGCCGTGACCGTCTACAAGGGCGAGGGCATCTACTTCGATCGGCAGCGCTTCGCCGATGCGTGCCGGTTGCCCCGCAGCCGCGTGCACGCGACCGAAGGCAGCTCCTACGAAGGTATCGCGGAGGTCGCCGCGAACGTCGGTGCGGGCGTCGTCATCGTCGGCAGCGCCCCGCGCCCCGCGCGCGGCAGCGTGCTCGGCGCGACCGCCGAGCGCGTGATCGACGAGGTGGACGCCGACGTCGTCGTGCTGCCCGCTGCTTGAACGTGCCGTGCGAGGCCGGTTGCCGGCGCCCGGAACGCGCCCCGCGTCAAGCGTCGTCGCGTGCGGCGGGCGCCTTCACGATGAGGATGTCGCACGGCAGATGATCGAGCACCTGCTCGGCCGTGCTGCCGAGGAACAGACGCTCGAGGCCGCTCCGCGCGATCGCTCCCATGACGACGATGTCCGCATCGAGCTCTTCGCTGACGGTGACGAGCAGCTGCCGAGCGGAGCCTTCGTGAACGTGCACGCGGTCTCTCGGCACGCCGTACTCGTCGGTCAGCCCGAACACGGCGTCGCTGTGCTGCTGCTTCAACGACTCTGCAATCTCCCGAATCGGCAGAGAGATCGGCATCGTCATCGAATCGGCGGACACGGCGAGCGCCGGCGCGATGTCGTAGGCGTGGAATACGTGCAACTCGCCGCCGGTCGCCTCGCGCAGGTCCTTGGCCGCGGTCATGATGTTGTGATCGAGCGCCGCGGGCTTGTCCCGCTCGTGCAACGGATCGACCGCCGCGACGATTCGCGGCGAGTCGCTCATCGGCCGCGGCTTCACGAGCCAGAGCGGCACCGGGCACCCGCGGATCAGATTCCAATCCGTGTTCGAGAAGATCGAGCGGCGGAGCGCGCTGTGATAGTGCGTGTCTTTGACCACGAGGTCGGCACGCGACTCGAGCGCCTTGCGGACGATGGCCTCGTCGAGCGGGCGGTCCCAGCGGGCGTCCACGGCGACCTCGAGGCCGCGGGCCTCGAGCGCTTTCGCGCGGTCCCGCAGGCGCCGCAGGTGATTGTCGATCAAGCTCTTCCGGGCTTTCTCGAGCGACGCGGAGTCGAAGAACCGCTCGCCGGCCAGGTACTGGTCGTAGTCGCAGATGAACAGCTCGAGAGTCGCGCCCGCCAGCTTCGCGTACCACGCCGCGCGCTCGAGAGCCGGCTGCTCCTCGGCGGTCGGATCGACGACGGCCAGAATACGTCGAATGGTCATTGTGGCTCCATGAACCGTTATTTGACTCGTTGCCCGCCATTGTCACTCGGCCGGCGAGGTCGATCCAAACGCGGAAACTACGTATGGGCGGCTGCGGCGTGAGCGAAGGCAACGGCACGATCGTGGGTGCGGAGTTCCGCGCGCTGCTCGACGCCGCCGTCGACGCGATCATCGTGACGGACGAGGTCGGCACGATTCTCGAGTTCAACTCGGCCGCGGAGCGGCTGTTCGGACATCGCGCGAGCGACGTGATCGGCCGCGGTGTCGAGCTCCTGATGCCCGAGCCGGATCGCTCCCGGCACGCGGGCTACATGCGCCGCTATCTCGAGACGGGCGAGGCGAAGATCATCGGGATCGGGCGGGACGTGCTCGCGAGGCGAGCGAGCGGCGAGGTGTTTCCGATTGCGCTGTCCGTGGGCGAGGCGGTCAGCGGCGATCGCCGGCGCTTCGTCGGCATCATGCGGGATCTCTCCCGGCAGCGCGCGCAGGAGCGTCACTCCCGGGCGCTCGAGTCCCGGCTCGCGCACGTGGGCCGTTTCAGCCTGATGGGAGAGATGGCCGCCGGCATCGCGCACGAGATCAATCAGCCGCTCTCGGCGATCGCGACCTACGCGCAGGCGGCGAAGCGGCTCGTGTCCCGGGAGCCCGTCAGGCGGGAAGGCGTCCTCGAGATCTGCGAGAAGATCGACGAGCAGGCGAGGCGCGCGGGCCAGGTCATCGAGAACTTTCGCAAGTTCATCCGCAATCAGGAGATCCACGTCGAGCCGGTCGACGTGAACCAGGCGATCGACGCCGTCTGGAACCTGATCGAGGCGGACGCGCGCGCGGAAGGGATCGACGTCTCGGTGCGCTACGGCGAGGGCCTGCCGCGCGTGCGGGGCAACGCCGTGCAACTCCAGCAAGTGCTATTGAACCTGACCCGCAACGCGGTGGACGCGATGCGCGACGGCTTGCACAAGCGCAAGGGCATCCGCATCGAGACGAGCAGGATGCCGGACGGCCGCGTCCGGATCGCGGTCGTCGATCATGGGCCCGGCGTGTCCCGCTCGCTCGGCAGCAACGTATTCCACCCGTTCGTGACGACGAAGAAGCAGGGCCTCGGCGTCGGCCTTGCGATCAGCCGAACCATTGTTCAAGCTTATGGAGGCACTCTGTCCTTCAGCGACAATCCCGACGGCGGCGCTGTGTTCACGGTGGATCTGGCAATCGAGCAGGGTGAGCCGCGTGAACGATAACGCGCTCGTGTACGTGATCGACGACGACGAGGCCGTGCGGGACTCGTTGCGCATGCTGCTCGAGTCGGCGGACCTCGAGCACCGCGTGTTCGCCTCGGCGTTCGAGTTCCTCGACGCCTACGACCCCGAGCAGCACGCGTGCCTCGTCAGCGATATCCGCATGCCCGGGTTGAGCGGCCTCGAGCTCCAGGAGCGGCTCGTCGAGCAACGGGCCGAGATCCCGATCATCTTCATCACGGGACACGGCGACGTCCCGATGGCCGTCACCGCGATGAAATCGGGCGCCGTCGATTTCATTCAGAAGCCGTTCAGCGATCAGGAGCTGATCGACCGGATCCACACGGCGCTCGCGCTCGACCGGGAGCGCCGCGCGGCCCGAGCCGAGGAGCGGACGATCCGGGAGCGGTTGAAGACGCTGACGCCGCGGGAGGTGGAGGTGATGGAGCGGGTCGTGCAGGGGCAGGCGAACAAAGTCATCGCGATGGATCTCGGGGTGAGCCAGCGCACGGTCGAGCTCCATCGCGCCCGGGTGATGCGCAAGCTGAAAATGCGCTCGCTCGCCGAGCTGGTGCAGACGGTCGGCAAGCTGAACCAGCGCCCGCGCGGAGCGGACCCCGCCTAGTCCTCGTACTGCAGCTCTTCCAGATACTCGACGATCGCTTCGATGCGCGCATCGGCGCGCGCCCGCGACGCGCCTTCGTTGCCCCAGAGGAACACGTCGCCCCAGATCGGCATCTGCCGCGAGCCGTGGGCGAGCGGTATGCGGGTGCCGTCGACGTAATCGATCACCGCGTCCGTCGGAAAGCGCCCGCCGCTGCGCATCGCGAGCGTGCGCAGGTTCGGCACCGTGACCTGCATGACGGCGGCGACCGGACCGTCGCCTTCCCCGGTCGCGCCGTGACAAGCGGAGCAGTAGTTGCGGTAGAGCTCGCTGCCGTCGGGCTCCTGCGCGGTGGCCGCGGCACAGCCGAGGATCAGCAACGGAAAGGCGGCTCGAGGGATGATCGGCATGCCGGTGCTCGACTCGCTGACTGGGGCATCCAGTTTAGCCGGTCCGCCGTCAGCTCGCCGAAGCTTCCGCGAGCCACGCTTCGAGCTGTCGGTGGTCCACCGCGCCCGCGTGCTGCCCGACGGGCGCGCCTTGCTTGAAGACGACGAAATTCGGAATGCCGCGCACGCCGAACCGAGCGGCGAGCTCCGGATGGCGTTCGGTGTCCACCTTCAGCACGAGCGCTCGACCGGCCATTGCGGCGGCGGCCTTCGCGACCTCCGGCGCCGTCATCCGGCACGGTGCGCACCAGTCGGCCCAGAAGTCGACTAGCACTGGCACCGACGCGCTCGCGACGATCTCGTCGAGCTCCGCGGGACCGACGTCGAGCGGCTCCGCCGCGGGCGGCAGCGGGGCTCGGCACGAGCCGCAACGTCCGCGGTCGACCAGACGGGCGGCGGGGACCCTGTTCATCGTTCCGCATTCGCGACATTTTCTGAGCATGACGGCGGCTCCTCTCCGAGTAGTTTGGCCACTTCCCGCTCGAGCCCCGCCCGAATCGCCTCCGCGGTCGGTGCGCCCGCGCAGCTCGGCGCGAGCTCCGTCACCGGACGCGGCGCCCCGAAAACCACCTCGATCCTCGCCGGGCGCGGGAAGCGGCGTTGCCTCGGCCATGCAGCGAACGTGCCGCGAATCGCGGTCGGCACGGCGGCCGCCTGGCTGCCCTCGAGGAGCACGCCGATGCCGCCCTGGAACGGCTCGAGCTTGCCGAGCGGCGACCGACGTCCCTCCGGAAACCAGACGAGGTTGTAGCCGCGCTCGAGCGCGGTCCGCGCGAGCCGGATCGCTCCGGCGAGGTCGCGGTCCGGATCGACCGGCAACACTCGCGTCGCGCGGCTGACGAACCGCATCAGCCGGCCGGTGTACATGACGCCGACCCACCCCGCCCAGTAGGTCCGGCGCAATTGCCGCCACGGCAGCGCGGCCGCGATCGCAATCGGGTCCATGTAGCTCGTGTGATTCGGCGTGATCACGAGCGGCCGCTCGCCGCCGAGCCCGGCGGCGCCGGCGACACGGAGCCTGAAGACCGTCCTCAGCAGCAGCTTCGCGAGCGCGAACAGCGCGAGGCCGACGAGCGCGCGGAACGCGCCGGGCGATTCGAGGACGGGCGCCGCGGCAGGGGCCGCCGCCGACGGCGGCTCGGCGCGATCGACCTCGATCAGCAGATCGCGCAGGCTCACGATGCGGCTCACCGCCTCGCCGCCGAGCGCGACCTTGAAGCGCCGCTCGAGCTCGAGCGTCATCGACACCCATTCGAGCGAGTCGATCTCGAGGTCGAGCTGTGGGCTCAGGTCGAGGCCGAGCGGCCGGCCCGGGAAGCGCTCGCCGAGCCAACGCCAGACTTCGCCCGTGACGCCCGAGGAGACGAGTCGGCGGTCCTCCTCGCTCATCGGCGGCGGGGCAGCCGCCGCCTCCGCGGCGGACGACTGCTCGTAGAGCTGCGGGAGCAGGTGGCGGCGCAGCTTTCCGAGCTGTGTTCGCGGCAACGGCTGGCGGGTCGTCCGATACGCGCTCACGCGCTGGTACGGCGGCAGCGACGCGGCGATCTCCTCGAGCTCTTCCCGAAGCAGTGCCGCCGCACGGAGCGCTCCGCGCCGGCGTACCGCCTCGTCGTTCGGGACGATCAGCGCGACGAGCTTGCCGCGCTGCTCGAGAACCGCGAACTCCTTGAAGAGCGGCGAGCGGAGGTAGATCTTCTCGACCTCCTCCGGGAAGACGTTCTTCCCGTCCGCGAGCACGATGACCTCTTTGTTGCGGCCGGCGATGTGCAGGAATCCGTCCTCGTCGAGGTAGCCGAGATCTCCGGTGCGGAACCAGCCGTCCGCCGTGAACGCTGCCTCCGTCGCTTCGCCGTTCTGCCAGTAGCCGGAGAACACGTTCGGACCGCGCGCGAGAATCTCCCCGTGTGGCTCGCCGGCGGCCGGCGGCGCGATCTTGATCTCGGCCTCGCCGAGCGGTTTGCCTTCCGAGCCGAGCCGCGACGCGCCTTCGCAGTTGAACGTGAGCACCGGCGACGTCTCGGTCAGGCCGTAACCGGTGAGCACCCGCCACCCGAGCCCCTCGAGCTTCCACTCGAGGTCCTCGCCGAGCTTCGCGCCGCCCGAGCCGATCAGATCGAGCGAGCGGCCGAGCCGTGCGTGCACCGATGGGAAGAGCAGCTTGCCGAGGCGGAGCCCGGTCGCACGGCGAACGGCGATGCTCGCGCGGAGCAGCGCTCGGAACAGCGCCGCCTGCCACCGTGGACGGCTTTTCAACGCGGCCTCGACGCTGTCCCAGAGCGCCGCGCAGAGCCGAGGAATCGCGAGCAGCGCGGTTGCCTGCGTCTCCTTCGCGGCTTCGGCGATGTCCGGGCCCGTCACGCCCGCGGGCATCACGATCGTCGCGCCGCTGCCGAGCACCGTGAGCGTCCCGACCGTGAACGGGTAGGTGTGATGCAACGGCAGCGGGTTCAGCACTCGGTCGTTCGCGGTCACGAGCTTCGCGTCGAGCAGCGCGCGCAGGTTGGCCGTCAGGTTGCCGTGCGTCAGCGGCACGGCCTTCGGCGTGCCGGTCGTGCCGGACGTGTAAAGGAGCGACGCGATCTGCCCGGGCTCGATCGCGATCCGCGTCGGGTCGCCGTGCGCGAGCAGCCGTCGCCAGCTGCGCTCGTCGCTCTCGGGCGCGTCGAGCAAGAAGCAGGGCACGCCCTCGAGCGCGCCCGTGCTTGCGAGCGCATCGCGCCCGGACGCGGTGGTGAGCACGAGCTTCGGCCGTGCGTGCGCGATCACGCCGCGGGCGCTGTCCGCGGTCGCCTGCTGGTCGAGCGGCACCGCCGCCGCGCCGGCCGAGACGATGCCGAAATAGCAAACGATCCACTGCGGGCTGTTCGGCGCCCACAGCAGCACGAAGTCGCCCGAACCGACGCCATGAGCCTGCATTCCCGCGGTCGCCGCGCGGATCTGCGCCGCGAGCTCGCCGTAGCTCAGCGTATCGCGCCCGTCGCGGTGGAACGCGACGATCGCTGGCGCGGGGCCGCGAGCCTCGAACTGGTCGACGAGCCGATCGAGCGTGGTCAGGGAGTCGTCGGTCATCGATCGAGGCGTTCCTTCTTGCGGCTGCGCCGCGGTGCACCGTCAATACTACTAACGGGGCCGCCAAAGCGTACGCACCGGTGCCTCCCCGGCGGCTCGAGTCGGCGTAGGTATAAGTACGAACCGTTGCAGTGCGGACGGGGCGTCTATAGTGCTGTTTCGATTCGTGCAGGGGAGGGCCATGCGTAGACCATGGCGTATCGAATCGCCGCTCGGGCGGCGCTCTCCCGTGCCGGCGCCGGGCAAGGCGCCGGGGCGCGACAATCGCACGAAGAACCGCCGGCTCGATCCTGCATACGGCTGCGTCGACTGGTTCGAATACGAGCCCGAGCCGAAGCGCGCGCCCGCGCCCGAGCGCGAACCGGGTGACGCCGGGGATCGCGAGCCGCGGCCGATCGAGCGCCACGGGTAGCTCCTCGCGCTCGAGGCGCGGGCCGCCGCCTGCATTCGCGCGGTCTCGGGGTATAGTGACGGCCCTTCACGAGGGAGTCGGGGCGCTCGCCACGATGCAGTCGAAACCGGTGGCGGAGACGTCGGCGCGGCAGGGTCCGCTGGCCGGGGCGCCGATCGCGCTGTCGCTCGAGGCGGTGATCGTCGCCGTCACCGACGATCGGCCGAAGCTGCTCGCGGTCCGCGCCGGCGGCGCACGCTTCGCGATTCCATCCGGTCCGCTCGATCCACTCGGCGACGCGACGCTCGAGCGGGGCTTGCGGCGCTGGGTGCGTCACCAGACCGGGCTCGAGGTCGGCTACGTCGAGCAGCTCTATACGTTCGGCGATCGCGACCGGCGGCGCGGGGAGCGGGAGCGGTTGCTGTCGGTCGCGTATCTCGCGCTCGTGCGCGAGGAGCAGCCGTCGCCCGGCGCAGCGTGGATCGACTACTACGAGCTCTTCCCGTGGGAGGACCACCGGGCCGGGCCACCCGCGCTGCTCCGTGAACGGATCCTGCCGCACTTGCAGAAGTGGGCCGCCGGCAACGATGCCCGCGAGGCCCGCGTCCGGGTGACGTTCGGGATCCCGCCTGCGCCTTGGGACGCGATTCGGGTGCTCGAGCGCTACGAGCTCTTGTACGAGGCGGAGCTCGTGGCCGAGCGCTTTCACGACCGCGGCCTCGCTCCGCCGTCCGGCCTCGATACCGGCGCGCCGCTCGCGCACGACCATCGCCGGATTGCCGCGAGCGCGCTCGGCCGGCTGCGCGGCAAGCTCACCTATCGGCCGGTGGTCTTCGAGCTCCTGCCGGAGACGTTCACGTTGACGCAGCTGCAGCGCACGGTCGAAGCGCTTGCCGGCGTGCGGATGCACAAGCAGAACTTCCGCCGGCTGGTCGAGCAGGGGCGGCTGGTCGAAGGCACCGGCGAGTTCACGACGTCGACCGGCGGAAGGCCGGCGGAGCTGTTCCGATTCCGCGAGGAGGTGCTCGGCGAACGGCCGCGGCCGGGCCTGCTGCGGCCGCGGTTCTGACCGCTCTCCGACCGCCGGTCCGCGGCGCCGCTCTTGCCAACCGTCGCAGTTTCGCCTAGTCTGCACGCAGGACTAATGCTCATTTGGAGCATAAAGCGAGGGTGCAGATGGCTGGCGCTGCGGTGAAGAAGACGGCTTACGAGCGGCTCGACCGGGTGCTCCCGGACGTGGAGATCGCGGCGCTCGAGCCGCTGATCGACGAGATCGAGCAGCTGAAACGCGAGCGGAACGCGGTCGTGCTCGCGCACAACTACATGACGCCCGACATCTATCACGGCGTCGCGGACCTGACCGGCGATTCGCTCGCGCTCGCCCGGCTCGCGGCCGAAACGGACGCTCGGGTGATCGTGATGGCCGGGGTTCACTTCATGGCCGAGACCGCGAAAATCGTGAACCCGGACAAGACCGTGCTGATCCCCGAGGCCGACGCCGGTTGCTCGCTCGCCGAGTCGATCACCGCCGCGGACGTTCGGCTCCTGCGGGAGCGCTATCCGGGCGTGCCGGTCGTGACGTACGTCAACACGGCCGCCGACGTGAAGGCCGAATCGGACATCTGCTGCACGTCCTCGAACGCGGTGCAGGTCGTCGAGTCTCTCGGCACCGATCGCGTGATCTTCCTGCCGGACCGCTATCTCGGCTCGTGGGTCGCGAGCCAGACTAGCGTCGAGGTGATCCTGTGGGAGGGCAGCTGCATCGTGCACGAGCGCTTCACGGGCGCGGAGCTGCGCGATTACCGCAAGGCCCATCCTGGGATCCAGATCATCGCGCATCCGGAATGCCCGCCCGACGTGCTCGCCGAAGCGGATTACGTGGGCTCGACCTCCGGCATGGCGTCCTGGGTGCAGCGAAACAAGCCGCGCAAGGTCGTGATGATCACCGAGTGCTCGATGAGCGACAACGTCGCGGCCGAAGCGCCGGAAGTCGAGTTCATTCGGCCCTGTAACCTTTGCCCGCACATGAAGAAGATCACGCTCGCGAACATTCGCGATTCGCTGCGCGACCTGCGCCACGAGGTCACCGTCGATCCGGCGGTCGCGGCGCGTGCCCGCGCGGCCGTCGAGCGCATGCTCGCAGTGAAGGTCTAGCGGGGCGCTGCCGATGCACACGATTGCCGATGTCCGCCGCGCGCCGGCGGTGATCGTCGGCTCCGGCATCGCCGGGCTCTCGACCGCGCTCGGTCTCGAGCGCTGTGTGCTGCTCACGCGCGGCGCGCTCGGCAGCGGCTCGAGCGGCCACGCCCAGGGCGGCATCGCGGCCGCGCTCGGAGCCGACGACGAAGCGGGCCACCACGCGGCCGATACGCTCGCCGTCAGCGGCGGCCTCGGGGATCCGCACGTCGCGCTCGCCGTCGCCGCGGCGGCGGCGGAGCGGATTCGCTGGCTCGAGGGGCTAGGCGCCCGCTTCGACCGCGACGCCGACGGCCGTCTCGCGCTCGGCCGCGAGGCGGGGCACCGCACGCGGCGCATCGTCCATGCCGGCGGCGATGCGACCGGCGCCGAGGTGGTCCGCGCGTTGACCGCGGCCGTCGCCGCGCGGCCCGACATCGAAGTGCTGGGCGACTACGAGCTCGTCGACCTGATCCTTGCCGATCGACGCGTGGCCGGCGTGCTCGCGCTCGCGCCTTCGGGCGAGCTCGTCGCGGTGCTCGCGCCGGCGGTCGTTCTTGCGACCGGCGGCATCGGCGGCCTGTACGCGCGCACGACCAATCCGCCGGAGGTCGCCGGGGACGGGCTCGCCGCGGCCGCGCGCGCCGGCGCGACGCTCGCGGATCTCGAGTTCGTCCAGTTCCATCCGACCGCGCTCGACGTGCCGGCCGACCCGGTGCCGCTCCTGACCGAGGCGCTGCGGGGCGAGGGTGCGGTGCTCGTCAACGATCACGGCGAGCGGTTCATGCTGCGGCGACATCCCGATGCGGAGCTCGCGCCGCGCGACCTGCTCGCGCGGGCGATCTGGCAGGAGCGCATGGCCGGGCGCGCCGTGTATCTCGACGCGACGGCTGCGATCGGCGCGGCCTTCCCCGAGCGCTTCCCGAACGTCTGGGCCGCGGCCCGTGCGGCCGGCCTCGATCCTCGCCGGGAGCCGCTGCCCGTGACGCCGGCCGAGCACTATTTCATGGGCGGGATCGCAACCGACGCCGACGGCCGAAGCTCCGTGCCAGGGCTCTGGGCGGTCGGCGAGGCGGCTGCCACCGGGCTGCACGGCGCGAACCGGCTCGCGAGCAACTCCCTGCTCGAGGCGATGGTGCTCGGCGGTGCCGCAGCGCGGTCTGTGCGCGCGGCGGAGCTGCCGCCCGCCCGCTGGTCCCGCGTCGACGTGCCCGCCGAGGCGCTCCGCGCACGCCGGGTCGGCGCGGACGACGCGATCGCGGCGATTCGCGCGCTGATGTGGGAACGCGTCGGCCTCGTCCGCGACGAGCAGGGGCTCGGCGCCGCGCTCGCGGAGCTCGAGCGGCTCGCGCGGCGGCACGGCGAGCACGGCCCGCGAGCGCCGGCCGAGCGCAACCGCCTGCTGGTCGCCCGGCTGATCGCCGAGGCCGCGCTCCGCCGCCGGGAGTCCCGCGGGGCCCACTACCGCTCGGACTTCCCTTCCGCGGACCCGGCGCTCGCGCGCCGCTCGTTCGTGTCGCTCGCTCCCGCGTCCGCGGGCCTCGCCGCGAGCGTCGGCCTCGCGGCCTGACCCTCGCCGAGCGCGCGGCCACGCGGCCGCCGCACCGTCGGGGACGCCGCGCGCCCGAGGAAATCTCGCGAGGCATGGCTGTTGCGCATCTGGGACAGTAGACTCCATAGCTCGGACTCGGCGCGCGCGGCCTGTTGCGCTGTAGAGACAGGCGTGCGCCGGAGCCGAGGGGGTCACTACAAGCAAGGGGGTCGTCATGTCCAACAGAGATTGGAAGGTCCATGTCGGCGGTATCGTCGCAGCCGGAATGCTGGCGCCGATGGCCGTACCGGAGGCGGGCGCGCAGGAAAGCGTGCTCGAGGAGGTGATCGTCAGCGCGCGGCGGCGCGAGGAGAGCGTGCAGGACGTGCCGCTCGCGATCACCGCGCTCTCCGGTTTGCAGCTGGAGTCCGCTGGCGTCACCGAGATGCAGAACCTGAACGCGATGGTTCCGAATCTATCGGTGCAAGGCGGTTCCGGCCGCGGTATCGAGTCGCAGGCCACGTTCCGCGTTCGCGGCATGCCGGGCGTCGCGGTCTACGTCGACGGTATCGATCAGACCTCGAGCACCGGCCTGTTCACGATGGGCGTGATCGAGGTCGAGCGTATCGAGGTGCTGCGCGGCCCGCAGGGCACGTTGTTCGGTAACTCTGCGTTGAGCGGTGCCGTTCAGTACGTCACGCGCCGTCCGGCGGAGGAATTCGGCGCGCGGCTGCAGGCGACGACGGGCACCTTCGATCGCCGGGACATTCAGGCGAGCGTCGACGTTCCGTTGGCCGACAACATCCTGACGAAGTTCACCTTCGCGGACCTCTATCGCGAAGGGTTCATGTCGAGCATCGAGAGCGGGCGGAAGTACGGCGACATCAACGATCAGTTCTACCGTGGCGACTTTCTGTTCACGCCGACGGATGCGCTGACGATCCGCTACGCATACGACTCGAGCACGCAGGACCGGCAGGGCGGCGCGCGCGCGGTCTGGGAGATCGGGCCGATGCGCGAGATCATGGTCGGCAACACGGTGTACAACTCGAACGCGCAGGCCCAGGCGTTCCTGAACGCGTTCGGCATCGTGTTCGACGACCATCACGTGTCGTCCGGTTATCCGGGAGGCCTCGTCGGCGAGTACGAGACCCGGGTCGCCCACGAGACGCCGGGCCTGTTCCTCGACCTGAAGCGGCATACGTTCGAGCTGAACTACGACGTCAATGATCGGTTGACGTTCCGGACGCTCGCCGGACGCAGGGATCAGGAGCGGCGGCTGATGGTCGACTTCGACTCGGACTCGCGCGTCGATTTCGCCGACCGTCAGGATCACGACCGCGTCCTCGAGGAGACGGTCGAGCTGCAGCTCGTCGGGTCGCACGGCGACCGCAACCAGTTCAACTGGGTCGTCGGCGCGTACTATTCCGACCGGAGCGGCGAGGCGCACAGCCCGACGTTCTCGGGCGCGCTGATGACGTGCGATCTGATCCGCGCGAAGCAGGCCAGGGGCGTCACGCCGAGCGACGAGGCCACGTGCTTCAACAACCGGATGCGCGCGCTGAACCTGCAGGACCAGTTCGTCGCGACGGCGAACATGACCTCCGCGGAGATCCGTGCGCTCTGGGATCAGGCGACGGCGCTCGATCCGAACTACCGGGGCGTCACGCCGGGCACGTTCGCGACGATGGTCGCGAACAGCTTCGACGGCATCTCGACGACCGCGGACGAGTCGACCGCGTTCTTCGCCGACCTCGTCTGGGACGTGACCGATCGCCTGACGCTCGCGTTCGGTGCGCGCACGCAGGAGAACGAGAGCCGCGGCACGTGGTTCTCGGATCTGACGGACACCGTGCAGCACGTGAACGATCCGTTCCCGTGGAACGACCTCGAGTACACGCTGCGCGATCCGTACGGCATCTCCGGCGTTTCCCGCCGCGGTGCGCCGTCCGAGTACAAGAAGACGACGTCGCGCGCGTCGGTGCAGTACCGGTGGAACGAGGACCTGATGACGTACCTGACGATCTCGAACGGCTTCGCGCCGGGCGGCGTGAGCAACGTGCCTTTGACGATCCAGCAGATGCTGAGTCAGCTGCCGGACGGCAACACGCCGGATCTGCCGTTCCAGATGATCCGCGACGAGGAGACGATCGACAACTACGAGATCGGCGTGAAGGCCGATTGGCTCGGCGGCAGGCTGCGGACGAACGCGTCGCTGTTCTACACCGACTGGCGCAACATGACGGGCTCCACCTACGTCGCGACGATGTGGTGGGACACCGACGCGGACGGCTTCGCGGACAGCCGCATCCCGTGCGCGGCGCGCTGCACGGCCGACGGGCTCTGGGAAGTGCAGTATTTCCCGAACCTGCTGACGTCGGCCGTCAAGAAAGCCGAGGCGTCGGGTCTGGAGGTGGAGCTGACCTACCTCGCCGGCAACTTCCAGCTCGGCTTCAACCTCGGCCTTCTCGACACGGAGTTCGTCGAGCTCGGCCAGGCGGGCGAGGGCACCGTGCCGGCGTACAACGTCGGCGACAGCTTCGCCGGTGCGCCGGACATGACGACGAACATCTGGGGGCAGTACGACTGGTCGCTCGCTAACAATCGCTCGATATCGGCGCGTTTCGACTACACCTGGACGGACGACGTCACGACCTTCGCCGGCGGCCCGCTGCAGCGGACGCAGGAGGCGTTCGGCCTGCTGAACGCGAGGTTCGTGTACGACTCGGGCCAGAACTGGTCGCTGATCCTCGCGGGGACGAACCTGACCGACGAGTACTACAGCCTCGCGTACTTCTACACGGTGTCGCAGCAGCTGTGGCAGGGCTCGGTCGGCCGGCCGCGTGAGGTCAGCCTCGGCCTGAACTTCAACTTCAACTAAAAGAAAAAGCGCCGCTCCGCGGGATGCGGAGCGGCGCCTTCTCCGGCTCGTGCCGGCGCGAAGCTACTCTGCCGGCGGGATCGTCGGCAGCGGCGGAATCGACTTCAGATAGGCCACGATCGCGTCGAGGTCGCGCTCCTCGATGTCGTCGTAGAGCTCGAACGGCATGAACGGCAGGAGCTGCCGGCCGTCGCGGCTCACGCCTTGCGTGATCGCCCGCTTGATCTCCTCGTCCGTCCAGCCGCCGATGCCGTCCTCGTGCGGCGTGATGTTCGCCGCGATCGCAGTCCACGGCATGTTGAACGGCTGCCGGAACACGTTCTGGCCGCGGCCGAGCTGCGCCATGTCGTTGCGCCCCATCACGAGCGTCGTGTGGCAGTCCATGCAGTGCCCGACCGGGCCCGCGAGGTACTCGCCGTAGCGGACCGGATCGTCGCGCGGCACGTCGGGCACGCTCGTGACGATCGGACCGTAGCCCTCGAGCGGGATGTGGTACTCGCTGCGCGGCACCTCGTTGCGGATCGCCGGCACGGTCTTGATATACGCGGCGATCGCGTAAGCGTCGGTGTCGGACAAGCGCCGGTACCACGGGAACGACATCGGCGGTCCGAGCACGCGGCCGTCCGGCCGGATGCCGTTGCGGAGCGCGTGGACGATGTCCTCCTCGGACCAGCTGCCGATGCCGGTTTCCATATCCGGCGTGATGTTCGGCGCATACGCGACGAACTCGGGCTCCGTGATCACGTAGGCGCCGGCGTACGCCATCTCTTGGTTCAACGTGCCGTCCGGATTGTGCGGCGTGTGGCAATTGCCGCAGCCGGCGATCGTCTCGACGAGGTAGCGGCCCCGCTCGAGCTGGGCCGCCCGGTCCGGTTGGCTCGCCGCCGGAGTGGCCGCGGGCTGCGCGGCAGGTGTCTGCGCCTGGGTCTGTACCGATTCGTTTTGCGTCTGTGCGGCACCGCTCGGAGCGTCGCTCTGCCCGCAGGCGGACAACAGAGCGATGCAGCCAACGGTCGTGGTGATGCCGGCTCCCCTGAGAATCTTCACGTTCTTTCTCCTCGGCCGCCCCCGGGTGGCCGCTCGCAGCCGCAGAGTATAGGGAAGGCACCGGCGTTACGAAACGCCCGGGGACGCACGGAAGGCCCCGGCTCGCCGAGGGGGGCTCGGGGTTCGTACAAGCACTTATCGCTCGCGCGGTTCCGGCCCGGTAGGGTGGGTCGAACGGACGGAGGCGCGGGGGAGGTTGCATGAACGATCAAGAGCCGGTCCGGAAGGCGCTGTTCGCCGCGCTGGAGAAAGAGCCGCGGATCGACCTGCGGCGCGATCGGATCGACATCGTGCTCGATCGCGGCGGGGTGGCGACCCTGAGCGGCGAGGTCGAGGATCTCGCGGCGAAGCGGGTCGCGTGCGAGCGGGCGGCGGCGCTGCCGGGCGTCAACGGCGTCGTCGATCGGCTGCGCGTGCGGCCGGCGAGCCCGATGCCCGACGACGCGATCGCCACCCACCTCGAGCAGATCCTCGTCGGTGACTCGGATTTCGATACCTGCGAGATCCGCAGACGCACGGGCTCCGAGGTCGTCACGGTCCGCGGGCCGGTCGCGGACGGGCAGGGGTGGTGGATAGAGCTATCCGTCGACGACGGCGTGGTGACGCTCGCCGGCGAGGTCCCGAGCCTCTCGCACAAGCGGCTCGCCGGCGTTCTCGCATGGTGGGTACCGGGCACGTGCGACGTCCTGAATCGCCTCGGGGTCCGGCCGGACGAGCAGGACACGGACGACGAGATCCTCGACGCGCTGCGGATCGCGCTCGAGAAGGACTGGCTGGTCGATGCAACCCAGGTGAATGCCGCGTGCCGCGACGGCGTGATCACGCTCGAAGGCCTCGTCGGCAGCGAGGCCGAGCGGAACGCGGCGGAGTTCGACGCCTGGGCCCTGTTCGCCGTCGACGGCGTGGTCAACCGGCTCGGCGTCGGCGAGCTCGGCCGCGCGAGCGGCTAGTAGTCCTCCGACTCCTCCCAGTCGTCGTAATCCTCGTCCTCGTCGTCGTCGTCCGCGTCCTCCCAGCTCTTGCCGGGGCGGGGCCGCGACGGCGCTTGCCAGGTGCCGGTGTCCTCGTACAGCTCGCCGCCCCCGAGCTCCTCGTCCTCTTCGCCCCCTGCCCAGTCTTCCGGCGGCTCGACCTGCTCGAGATCGAGGTCCGCCCACTCGCCGAGATCGAGCTCCTCGACCTCGCCGTCCTCATAGCGCACTTCGACGACGCCTTTGTCCTCGTCCACTGCGAGCACGACGAACGTCTTCTCATCGTCGACGTGCGCGTACCAGTTCCCGACCACCGGATCGAAGTCGTTGTCCATTCCTCTCGTTCCCTCGATGCTGCTCGCGACGGCGGGCCGCCGTTCCTCAAGGGTTCTCGGGGTCCGCCGGGCCCGCCGGCACCCAGAGCCCTCGATCGCAACGCAAGCGCGTCGTGCCGCTCTTCACGACCGTGCCGTGAGGGTAGGCGCTGTCGTTGAAAAAGCAGACCGGCTCGCCGGGGACGGCTTCGCGCAACGCGTCGTCGTCTTCGTCCAGCTCCCCCCAGACGACCGGCGAGTTCTTGCGCTCCGGATCCTGTGCGCCGACTTGCAAGGTCTTGCCTTCCATCGTGCCTCCTCGAGTCATGGCATATGTGACCACTAGTTCCCCCGTCGTTACAACCGGGGCCGCCGCTCGATGCGGCTTCGACGCATAGGCAAACGTCGTGCCGGAGCGCGAGCCGCCGCTCGTCAACGCCGCTCCGTCACGGCGAAGCCGCCCGCCTGCAACGCCGCCATGATCGCACGTGTGTGCTCGCGGTCGCGCGTCTCTATCTGGATCTCGAGCGTCGTGTACCGAAGCGACAGATCGGCCGACAGCCGCTGGTGCAGGACCTCGATGATGTTGCCGCCGGCGTCGCCGATGATCGCGGCCACGCGAGCGAGGCTGCCCGGCGCGTCTTCCATGTCGATCGCGAGCCGCACCATCCGGCCGTCGCGCACGAGGCCGCGCAGCAGGCACCCCGCGAGGGCGCGGCTGTCGATGTTGGCGCCGGACAGCACGAGCCCGACGCGCCTGCCGGCGAAACGTTGCGGTGCGGCTCGCAGGGCGGCGAGCGGTGCCGCGCCCGCGCCCTCTACGACGACCTTCTCGATCTCCACGAGCGAGCACACGGCCTGCTCGATCGCGTCCTCGCCGACGAGCACGATGTCGTCGACGCACGCGGCGACGACTTCCCGCGTCAGCCGACCGGGCGCCTTGACGGCGATGCCGTCCGCGATCGTTTGCCGCGGCGGCGGCGGCTCGGTGCCGGCGAGCGCCGCTTTCATGCCGGGAAAGGCCGCGGCCTGCACGCCGATCACCTCGATGTCCGGCTTGACCGCCTTCGCCGCGACGGCCACGCCCGCGATCAATCCGCCGCCGCCGACCGGGACGACCAACGCATCGAGGTCCGGGAAGACCTCGAGAAACTCGAGCGCGAGCGTCCCTTGCCCGGCCATCACGGCCGGATCGTCGAACGGATGGATCAGCGCGAGACCGCGCTCGGCGCGGAGCCGCGCGGCCACGGCCGCTGCCTCGGCGAAGCCGTCTCCTTCGAGGTGAATCTCGGCTCCGAGCTCGACCGTTCGCGCGATCTTCGAGAACGGCGTGCTCTTCGGCATCACGACCGTCGCGGCGATGCCGAGCCGCCGGCAATGGTACGCGACCGCCTGAGCGTGATTGCCGGCCGAGACGGCGAGCACGCCCGCGCGCCGTTCCGCCTCGGTCAACGTCAGAATCTTGTTCAACGCGCCGCGCTCCTTGAACGACGCGGTGAACTGGAAGATCTCGAACTTCAGGTGCACCCGGCAGCCGGTCAGCGCCGACAGCGTCTCGGACACGTCGGCCGGCGTCCGCCGGACCGCGCCCGCGATGCGAGCCGCCGCGGCACGGACGTCCGCTACATCGATCGGCAGGGGCGGTCTTTTCTGCGTCACCTGGGGCCCGCGGCGCGTTTCCGCGCCCGTGTCGGCTTGGGGCTCGCGCTACACTACCGGGCGGCGTCGCGGCGCGGCAATCCATTCCCTCACGGCCGGCGGTCGCCGGGGACATGCCAGAAGCAATCGAGTCGTATCTCGCGACGGCGACGCCGCTCGCGCTCGGCATCGTCGGCAGCTTCGTCGCGGGGCTCGCGACCGGCGTCGGCGCGTTGCCGGTGCTGCTCGCCGGGCGCACGTCGGCGCGCACCGATACGCTCCTGCTCGCGTTCGCGGCGGGCATCATGCTCGCGGCGACCGGTTTCTCGTTGATCCTGCCCGGTCTCGAGGCGGCGGCCGAGCGCGTCGGCCCGGGGATCGGCGCCGCGCTCGTCGTCGCCGCGGGCACGCTGCTCGGCGGCGCGGCCCTCGCGGCGATCCATCGCTTCGTGCCGCACGAGCACTTCATGAAGGGCCACGAGGGGCCGTCCACGGCACGCTTCGGCCGGTTGTGGCTGTTCGTGTTCGCGATCGCGTTGCACAACCTGCCGGAGGGGTTGGCGGTCGGCGTCGGGTTCGGCGGCGAGGAGCCGTTGCGCGGCGCCGCGCTCGCGATCGGCATTGGGCTGCAAAACATGCCCGAAGGCTTCGCCGTCGCGGCCGCGCTCGGCGCGCTCGGCTACGGCCGCGGCCAGGCATTCGCAATCGCGCTCGCGACCGGCTTGATAGAGCCGATCGGCGGAATCCTCGGCGCGTTCGCGATCACCCTTGCCGCGTGGCTGCTCCCGTGGGCGCTCGCGTTCGCCGCCGGCGCGATGCTCTACGTCGTGAGCGGGGAGATCATTCCCGAGACCCACCGCGAAGGGCGGGAGACGAACGCGACGTTCGCCGTGCTCGCCGGCTTCGCCCTGATGATGGTCCTCGATGCGGCCATCGCGTAGCGCGACCGGTGCCATTGAAGGGGCACGGCACGCGGCATACTATCAGCCGCTTCGACGGGAGCCCCGGACGATGACAACGACAACCACGGACCTCGCCGCCGACATCGACAAGCTGAAGGGCGACCTCGAGGCGCTCCGCCGCGACGTCGCCTCGATCGCACGCGGGATCAAGGATCTCGGCGCCGCGCGGAGCAACGAGGCGCTCGAGGAAATCAGCGAGCGGGCGCGCGCGAGCCTGGCCGCCGCCGAGGAGCTCGTCGGCCGCGAGCTCGAGGAGCGGCCGATCGCGAGCCTGCTGACCGCGTTCGGCATCGGTTTCCTGATCGGCAAGCTGCTCGATTCCGGGCGCTGACCCGGATGAACCTCGGCGCACCGTTTCGCGGGCTCGCGCAGGCGGCCGCCGGCCGTATTCGCCGCTGGCGCGCGGCCGCGCTGCTCGGCGTTCTGGCCGCCGCCGCGGCCGTCGTCGGCTGCGTGTTCCTGTTCGCCGCGGTTTACCTCTATCTCGCGACGCTCGTCAGCGCGTGGCTCGCGGCGAGCGCAACCGCGGCGATCGCGGTCGGTCTCGCGGCGGCCTTCGCGCTCGCGGCGAGGTCCGCGCTCGCGGAGAAGCCGGAGCCGCAACGGGGCGCGGCGCGCCCGCAGGAGGCGCCGCCGAGCAGTGCGGCGATCCGCGGCGACGCCGCTTCGGAGTCGAGCGCGCGGCGCGCCGATCTCGTCGTGTCGAGCTTCGTCGCGGGCGTCGCCCTCGGCATGGGCGGCGGCCGGCGCGGGCGGTCGTCGCAGAGCGCCGAGCCGTAGCGCCGTCCGGCGCGCTCCGCAGCCGCGCGGCTCCCAAATCTTGGAGCCGTCGCCTTACGTAAAACTTCGTATCGTCGCGGCTCGGTCCCGTCATTTAGCGTTGTAGTGGAAGCGATACCCGTTCGGAGAGGTTCGAGATGACGTTCCGCGAGTACCCGCTACCCGAGCATTTCGACGACGGCCGCGCGGCCGAGGTCTGGCGGGTACCGTACGAGGAGCGCGCACGCGACGCGCGCGCTTGGGCGGCGAGACACCGCATCGGGCCCGCCGCCGACGATCGGTTTCGGCTCGCGCTGCTGCTCGTCGACGTGCAGAACACGTTCTGCATCCCGGGCTTCGAGCTCTTCGTCGGCGGGCGCTCCGGCATGGGGGCGGTCGAGGACACGCGGCGCCTCGCAGCGTTCATCTACCGGAACCTCGGCACGATCACGACCATCGTGCCGACGATGGACACGCATCAGGCGATCCAGATCTTCCACGCGGCGTGTCTTCTGGACGAGCGCGGCGAGCCGCCGCCGCCGTACACGATCGTCACGCTCGAGGACGTCCGGCGCGGGCGTTGGCGCTTCAACCCGGCCGCGGCGGCGGCGCTCGGGCTCGCTCCGGAGCTCGCCGACCGGCACCTCGAGCACTATGCCGCGCAGCTCGAGCGCAGCGGCAAGTTCGCCCTGACCGTGTGGCCGTACCACAGCATGCTCGGAGGCATCGGCCACGCGCTCGTGTCGCTGATCGAGGAGGCGATGTTCTTTCACGGCATCGCCCGGACGAGCCGACCGAGCTTCCACCTGAAAGGCGACAACGCGTTGACCGAGCACTATTCCGTGCTCGGTCCGGAGGTCACCGAGGGCGCGGACGGCAAGCCGATCGCCGCGAAGGACCGGGCGCTGACCGAGGAGCTGCTCTCATTCGACGCGATCGTCGTCGCCGGCCAGGCGAAGAGCCATTGCGTCGCTTGGACGATCGACGATCTCCTTGCGGGGATCGAGGCGCAGGAGCGCGCGCTCGCGCGCAAGGTCTACCTGCTCGAGGATTGCACGTCGCCGGTCGTCGTGCCGAACGTGATCGACTACGGCGACGAGGCGGACCGTGCGTTCCGCCGGTTCGCGGCGGCCGGGATGCACGTCGTGCGATCGACGGAACCGCTGTCGGAGTGGCCGGACCTCGGCGGCGGCCGTTGAACGGACGATTTGCGGACGACGAGCAGCGGCACGCTCATCCGTAGAATTACGGATCGAGCGACGCGCCCGCGATCGCCGATACTGTCATCCGATCGAGACCGTCAGCAGACGGTAAGACGAATGACTATTCGAGTCCGCATCGCCAATCTTCCTTTCGAAGCCGAAGAAACGACTGCGCGCAAGCTGCTCGCGGCTTATCCGGGCGTGCGCTCGATCCTCGCCGTCGGCGACGAGTGGCACGGCGAGCGAGAGAGGGTTTGCTTCGTCGAGCTGCGTGAACAATCCATCGGCGAGCGCCTCGTGCGCGAGCTCGATGGCCGTTATTGCCGCGGACGGCTGCTCGCGGTCGACATCGTCGACCGGATGTACCGTCTGCGCGGCGAGGAGGCACTGGCCAAGGTCGTTCGCGCCGTCGCCTGACGGCGCCCGGCAACCGTCGGCTCCCGTTCGTCAGCCGTCCCGCGGCGGCGGGGCGCCGGGCGGCTCCGGCGTGGGCGCCGGCTCGTTCGGCGGCGGTGCTTCTTCCGGCGGCGGCCCGGGGCTCGGCTCCGGGGTGCCCGGCACCTCCGGCGGTCCGCCGGGCGGCCGATCCGGCGGCTGCCATTGCGAGCGCGCGATGCGACGCACGGCGTGTGTCCTCATCGGCTTACCGTAGCATCTCCGTCGCGCCGGTGCGCGGCCTACGCATCGAGCGCGGCCTCCGCGCTGCGTTCAGTCGGCTTCGCGTTCCGGCGTGCAGCAGAGCTTTGCGTCCTGCGGCGCGGCTTCGAGGACGGCGCCGGTGATCGCGTTCGGGCGGTACGTCGTGCAGCCCTTCAGCCCGCGCTCGAACGCCTCGCGGTAGACGTCCTTGAACTGCTCGAACGGCATCTCGGCCGGCACGTTGATCGTCTTCGAGATCGAGTTGTCGACGAACGGCTGCAGCGCCGCCTGCATGTCCAGATGCGCCGCCGGCGCGAGGTCGGCCGAGGCGACGAACGCGGACGGCGGCGGCGCCGAGCCATAGAGCGCCCGCCAGCGCTCGAGCGCGTTGTCGACGAGGTCGTACTCGCGCAAGCTCCCGTCGCGCTCGAGCATTCTCCGGCGGTAATGGAACGCGTAGACGGGCTCGATGCCGCTGGACACGTTGTTTGCGAGCAAGCTGATCGTCCCGGTCGGCGCGATCGCGGTCAGGTGACTGTTGCGTATGCCGTGCCGTGCGATCCCGTCGCGGATTTCTGCCGGCAACGTCGCGACGAATTCTCCGGCGAGATAGCGCTCGCGCTCGAAGAACGGAAACGGGCCCTTCTCGCGGGCGAGCGCGACGGACGTCCGGTAGGCGGCGTGGCAGATGCTCTGCATCACGCCTGCCGCGAGCTCGCGCGCCCGAGGCTCGCCGTAATGCAGCCCGAGCATGATCAGCGCATCCGCGAGGCCGGTGATCCCTAGGCCGATTCGGCGCGTGCCGCGAGCCATCTCCGCCTGGCGGGGCAGCGGAAAACGCGACACGTCGATCACGTTGTTCATCATGCGTACCGCGACGGCGACCGTCGCGATGATCGCGTCCATGTCGAGCGCCGCGGCGGCGGTGAACGGTTCCCTGACGAACGGCACGAGGTTGATCGATCCCAGGTCGCACGCGCCGTACGGCGGCAGAGGAATCTCGCCGCACGGATTCGTCGCGCTGATGTGCTCGCGGTACCAGAGGTTGTTCGAGCGGTTGATGCGGTCGATGAACAGCACACCCGGCTCGGCGTAGTCGTAGGTCGACCGCATCAGCGTCTCCCACAACGCCCGTGCGCGGACGCGGCGGTGCACGACGCATTCGACGGGCTCGAGGCTGCCGGACCAGCGCCGCATCACGACCTCGCGGCCGTCGGCGGGCTCCTCGCCGAGCGGAAACACGAGCGGCCACTCGGCATCGTCGCGGACGGCCTGCACGAGGTCGTCGGGGACGAGCACGGAGAGGTTGAAGTTGCTGAGCTCGCCGGGAACCGCTTTCGCGCGGATGAACGCCTCGATGTCCGGGTGGTCCGCGCGAAGCGTCGCCATCATCGCCCCGCGGCGCGCCCCGGTCGAGAGGAGGGTCGCGCACATCGCGTCCCAGATCCGCATGAACGACAGCGGGCCGGACGCTACGCCGCCGACCGCCTTCGCCGGCGTGCCGGCCGGCCGGAGCGTCGAGAAGTCGTAGCCGACGCCGCCCCCTTGCTGCATCGTGAGCGCACCTTCCTTCAAACCGTCGAAGATGCCGTCGAGCGAATCCTCGATCGTGCCCATCACGAAGCAGTTGAAGAGCGTCACCCGCAGGCCTGTGCCGGCTCCGGCCTGGATCCGTCCGCCGGGAAGGAAGCGGAAGCCGGCGAGCGCGTCGAGGAAGCGCTCTTCCCACGACGGGTCGCGTTCCACCGCCGCGAGCGCCTTCGCGATCCGGCGCCACGTGGCCTCGATATCGGCCTCTTCGCCGTAGCGGTACTTCGTTTCCCAAATGTGCCGCGAGACTTCCGTCGTGAAGGCCATGGCCGCTCCTTGGAAGGCCATTTTAGGCACGCGGGCTCGCGGTATTACAATCGGGCCATGGCCGATGCTCCGAAGCGCGCGCTGATCGCCGTCCGCCGCGGCGAGCGCGGCATGCCGCTCGCGGCGATCCACGCCCGCTATCTGGCGGAGCGCATCGGCGCCGAGCTCGTTCTCGCGACGTGCATCTACGACTCCTCGGTCGCGTTCAGGCTTGCTCGCGGCGACAGGGATGCGGCCTCCGCCCAAGCCGGAATGCTCCGCAACGCGGAGCGCGACCTCGACGGGCTCGCGCAGTCACTCCGCGACTGGGGCGTGCCGGTCACGACGAAAGCGATCTGGGAGCAGCCCGTATATGCGGGCTTGCTGCGCGCGGTGGAAGAGTGCGGTGCCGATCTGCTCGTGCTCGGTGCGCACGAGCCGCGACTCGGCGTGCCGCACACCAGGCTCACCGCGACGGACTGGCAGGTCATGCGCCTCGCGCCGTGCCCGATCCTCCTCGTGAAGGACCCCGAGTTCGACGGCTACGAGCGCATCCTAGCGGCCGTCGATCCCGTCCACATGCATGCGGAGCCGAGCGGGCTCGACGATGCCGTGCTCGAGGCTGCGTGCGGGCTCGCACGTGCGCTCGATGCCGAGCTGCGCATCGCGCACGCGTATCCCGATCCGGCGGACTACTCGTGGGTCTCGGCCGTCGAAGTGCTGCCGGGGGTGTTCTACGGCAACGAGAACATCGAGCGCGTGCACGAGCGGGCGGTGCTCGAGCTCGTCGGCGGATACGGGATCACGGCCGACGCGGTGGATCTGCGCGCCGGAAAGCCGGCGGAGGTGATCGCCGCGCTCGCCGCCGAACGGCGCTCGAAGCTCGTCATCGTCGGCGCGACGCGGCGGGGCGTCGTGGAGCAAGCTTTGCTCGGCAGCACCGCCGAGGTCGTCGCGGTCGAGAGCCCTTGCGACGTGCTGCTCGTTCCCGCGCCGAGGCGCTCGACGGACTGAGCGAGGCATCGCGGCGCGGAGGCCGCCGCTGCCCGGGGCGGGATCCGGCTGCGGTCCGAGGCGAGCGCTCCGCTCAGCGCGTTTCGCGGTCGACGGCCGCCGCGAGCGCAACGAGCGCCGAAGAGATCTCGACCGGATACTCGAACCGCGAATCGAGCGCGCGGAGCGGCTGCGGCAGGCGCTTGAGCTCCGCGGCCGCGTGGGCGCGCGCCTCGACGAGGGTGCGCCCCGGTCCGACGCGGCGTCCGCCGCGGAGCACCGGCTCGAGCAGCGCGGTACCGCGCTCGGAAGCGCCGAGCACGTCGATGATGTCGCGCTCGAGGGTCCCGTCCGTGCCGAGCTGCCGGAACACCTGCTTCCGTCCGGGCCAGGTCGCCTTGCCGCTCGAGCGCTTTCGTCGGGGGCGTCCCGCGTATTCCTGGAGCTTGTAGACGTAGTCGAGCGACGGCGCGTCGTCCGAGACGTCGAGCGCGGTGCCGACGCCGAAGCCGTCGATCGGGGCGCCGTCCTCGACGAGGGTCGCGATTTGCCGCTCGTCGAGCCCGCCGCTCGCGAAGATCCGGACGCCGCCCGCGCCGCCCGCATCGAGGATCGCTCGCACGCGCCTCGCGAGCTCGCCGAGGTCGCCGCTGTCGAGACGCACCGAATCGATCCGGATGCCTTCGGCCGCGAGCCGCCGCGCGAGCTCGGCCGTCCGCTGCGCGCCGGTCTCGGTGTCGTACGTGTCGATCAAAAGCGTCAGCGCGCCGCGATGCGACCGCGCGAAGTGCTCGAACGCCTCCGCTTCCGAGTCGTGCGCCTGAATGAACGAGTGCGCCATCGTGCCGAACACCGGAATGCCGAAGCGCGGATTCGCGGCAAGGGTCGCCGTGCCGTCGAAGCCCGCGAGGTAGCTCGCGCGCGCAGCGGCGAGCGCCGCTTCGGCGCCGTGCGCCCGGCGCATGCCGAAATCGACGAGACGCCGGCCGCGCGCGGCCAGCACGGCGCGCGCGGCTTTCGACGCGATCAAGGTTTGGAAGTGCACGATGTTCACGAGCCGGCTTTCGACGAGCTGCGCCTGCGGCAGCGGTGCCGCCACACGGAGCACGGGCTCGTTCGCGAAGAACACCGTGCCCTCGGGCATCGCGTCGACGTCGCCGGTGAACCGCAACTCCGCGAGCCAGGACAGAAACGTCTCGTCGAACAGGCCGAGCGCACGCAAGGCGGCCAGATCCTCCGCGGAGAAGCGCAGCGTCTCGAGGTACTCGATCGCCTGCTCGAGCCCGGCCGCGACCAGGAAGCTGCGGGTCGGCGGCAGCCGCCGGACGAAGAGCTCGAACACGGCCGTCTCCTGCATCCCGCGATCGTGATACGCCTTCAGCATCGTCAGCTGATAGAGGTCGGTCAGCAGCGGGCTCTTCAGCCAGTCCGTCTCGGCCACCTGTGCTCTCCTTCCGGGGGGCGGGCGGTCCCGCGCCCGGCCTTGCGCTCGGGGTCAGCTGGAAAGAGTACCGCGGGCAGTCCTCTAATATGCAGGACGGTGCATCGAGGACGAGCGATGAGGCTCTTCGCATTGCAGGCCACCCGGGCGCTCGGCGAGCGGATCGCCTCCGCCGCGGGGCTCGAGCTCGCCGCGCACGAGGAGCGCGACTTCGAGGACACGGAGTTCAAGGTGCGGCCGCTCGACGGGGTTCGGGGCGAGCGCGCGGTCGTATGCCAGTCGCTCTTCGCGGACGACCGGCAGAGCGCGAACGACAAGCTGTGCCGGCTGCTGTTCATGATCGGCGCGCTCCGGGACGACGGTGCGGCGGAGATCGTCGCCCTCGTGCCGTATCTCGCCTACGCGCGCAAGGACCGGCGGACGAAGCCGCACGATCCGGTGACCTCACGCTACGTCGCGGTGCTGCTCGAGGCGGTCGGCACGGACGTCGTCGTCGGGCTCGACGTGCACAACCCCGCGGCGTTCGAGAACGCGTTCCGTGTTCCGACGGTGCATCTCGAGGCGTCGCCGCTCTTCGTCGAGCACTTCGCTCACGCTGCAGAGGCCGCGGAATCCGTCGTCGTGCTGTCGCCGGATGCCGGCGGGATGAAGCGCGCGCGCCGCTTCGCCGCTGCGCTCGCGGCCCGCACGGGGCGGCCGGTCGATCTCGCGTTGATGGAGAAGGAGCGGAGCGAAGGTCGGGTCGCGGGCACGGCGTTCGCCGGCGACGTCCGCGACGCTTGCGTGATCGTCGTCGACGACCTGATCGCCGGCGGGACGACGGTGGTCCGCGCGGCGGAGGCGGCAAGGCAACGTGGCGCGCGGAGCGTGCACGCGGCGGCGACGCACGGTGTGTTCGCGACGGGAGCCGTCGAGAAGCTCGGCGCCGCAGGCCTCGATTCGATCGTCGTCACCGACAGCGCGGGCGACCCGCGGGGACGCGCTGCGGCGCTCGGCGACCGGCTCGTCGTGCTCGGCTGTGCGCCGCTCCTCGCAGCCGCCGTGCGCGACCTCGACCGCTGAAGCCGGGCTCCTGCGGCCGGGTCAGAGCTCGACGCCGAGCGCTTCGAGCTGGCGCTCGATCGCTGCCGGCCAGCCGCGGTTCGCGAGCGGGCTCGCGGGGCTCGGATGCAGGATCGTGCCGATCGTGCAGTCCGTGTCCCCGAGCGCCGCGCGCGCGCGTCGCTCCGCGAAGCCGCCGACGCCGACGACGAACCGCGGCCTGAGGTGAGCGACGATCTTCCGCAGCGCGTCGTCGCATGCGGCAAACAGCGCCGCCTGCTCCGCGGCCGGCAGCTTGTCGGGCGTGCGGTTGCGGCCCGACTCCTCGACGAACGCGAGCGGGCAGTAATTCGCGACGAAGAAGCGTGCGAAGAACCGCTCCGGCGTGCCGTACCGGTCGCGTGCCCACCCCCAGAGTCGTGTGCCGCTGACCTCGCGCCGCTCGCAGGCGAAGCCCTGGATCGGTCGCTTCGGATGCTCCTCCGCCGGCCGCTCGACTCGGCCGGTCACACCGAGCCAGTCGCGAACCATCGCGACATCGCCGAACGGCACTCCCGTTTGCGCCATCCCGAACGGGCCGGGATTCATCCCGAGCAACAGCACCTCGCGCGGCGGCGTCCCGTACCGGCGGAGGTAGCGCTCGTGCGGTTCCCACGCGTAGACGAGCGGGTTGTAGGTGCAGCACACCGGCGGTGCGAAGCGCAGCGCTGCGACGCGAGCGGCAAGCTCGCGGCTGATCTCGACGAGGTCCATTCGGGCGCCCGGTGGAACGAGGGTGTGGCGCGCATACTACGACATCTCGCCGGCGAGTCAGCCCGCATTGGCCCTGGACGTGCGAGCTTCCGCGAGCGCGAGGTACCACGCCGCGCGGTCGTGCCATCGCCGGGCGCTCGCGGCATCGGCGTCGGCGATGTGCCACGCGCTGATCAATGCGCGCACGACAGCCCGTTGGCCGAAGTAAAAATCGAGCAGCGGCTGCGGCGCGTCGTCGTCGCAAGCCTCGGCATAGTGCGCGAGAATCCGCTCGCCGATGGCCGGCGCGCCGAGCCGCTCGCACTCGAGCGCGAGGAAGACGAGCTCCTCCGCCGTGTCGAGCCAGCGGAGCTCGATCGAGAACTCGAGGCAATCGATGATCTGCGGGTTCTGGCCGAGGAAGACGTGCTCCGGCCGCAAGTCGCCGTGCGCGTCGACGACCCGGCCGCGGACGACCCGCCGGTCGAGCATCGCGGCGCTCTCGGCGAGAAACCGCGCTTGGGCGCGCTCGATGCGCTCGATGCGCCGGACGAGCGCCCGGTCGAGGCCGAGCTCCGGCGCGGCGAGGCGGGCCGCGTACTCGGCGGCGCGTTTCCCGAGCAGCTCGCGGTACTCCTCGCCGCCGAACGGCGCATCGGGCGTACAGGCGTAGAAGCGCGCAAGCTTGGCCACGAGCGCCTCGAGCTCCGAATCGGTGACGCTCCCGCTCATCGCCGCGGCCTCGAGCGTGCGCTCGGCCGGCAGGCGGCGCATCTGCACGAGCCAGTCGACCGGCGTGCCGGGACCGCCGAGCGCGAGCCCCTCCGGTCCCGACGCGAGCGGCACGATCGCGAGATAGGTCGATTCCGCGAGGCGCCTGTTCAGCGTGAGCTCGAGCTCGCAGCTCGCGCGCCGGGATTCGAGCGCGGTGTAGTCGATGCGGTCGAAGCGAATCGGCTTCTTCAGCTTGTAGACGAATCGCTCGCCGAGAAACACCCACGCGAAGTGGGTCTCGATGACGTCGATTCCCGACGGCGCATCGGCGTACGCGTCGGGACGCCGCAAGAATGCAATCTTGTCCGCCGTCGTGATTCGCGAATGCACTCGGCGATGCTAGGGGCGGCGCCCGCACGCGGACTATACGTACGAGCCGCACTCCCTCCCGCGGACGGACCGCGCGCATACTGTCGCGGAGGCAGCCGATGGACCCGTTCTCGAGGGCTCGAGCGAGGATCTTCCGGGATCGCCGCGCCGCCGGCCGCGAGCTCGGCGAGCGGCTCGCGCACGCGTACGCGAGTTCCGATCCGATCGTGCTCGCGCTCCCGCGCGGCGGAGTACCGGTCGCTTACGAGGTCGCAAGGGCGCTCCGCGCCCCGCTCGACGTGCTCGTCGTGCGCAAGATCGGCGCGCCGTTCAATCGCGAGTTTGCGATCGGAGCGATCGCCTCGGGCGGAGTCACCGTGTATCACGACGACGTCCTCGCTGCGCTCGGGCTCGATCGTGCCGCGCTCGCCGGGCTCGAGGCGCGGGAGCGGGCGGAGCTCGCGCGGCGAGAGCGGGCGTTCCGCGCGGGCCGCGAGCCGCTCGAGCTGACCGGCAAGACCGCGATCCTCGTGGACGACGGCATCGCGACGGGAGCGACGATGGAAGCTGCGGTCGCGGTCGCGAAAGCCCTCGGGCCGCGAGCCGTGATCGTCGGCGTGCCGACGGCCGCGCGCGATGCGGTGGCGGCGCTCGAGCGCACGGCCGACGCCGTCGAGGTGCTCTCCGTTCCGGAGCCGTACATCGCCGTCGGCGCCTGGTACGAGTACTTCCCGCAGGTGTCCGACGACGAGGTGGTCGCGCTCCTCGAGGACTATCGAAGCGCGGCACGATGATTGCAATGAGTCGCCCGCAGTCACGCAGTACCTTTGGGAGGTAGCGACATGGCACAAGCGAAAGAGGCGAGAGAGACGGGCGAGATGACCAAGGCGGAGCGCAGGCCGCCGCAGAGCATTCCGGCGCGCATGGGCCGCGGGCTCGGGATGTTCGAAGACATCGATCGGCTATTCGACGAGTTTCTGTCGACGCGGTGGCCGTCGCCGTTCGCGTGGCAGATGCCGACGTTGCGCTCGATCGGCGTCGAGGCTCTCGGCGGGCGCATGCCGTCGGTCGACATTTGCGAAACCGATGACGACATCGTCGTCCGCGCGGAGGTGCCGGGCGTGCCGAAGGAGAACCTAGACGTATCGATCACCGATCGGACACTCACGATCAAGGGCCGCACGAGCGACGAGCAGAAGGAGGAGCGCGAGGACTACTACAGGCGCGAGATCCGCTCGGGCGAGTTCAGCCGTTCCGTTCTGCTGCCCGGCGAGGTCGACGCCGATCGAGCGAAGGCGAGCCTGAAGGACGGCGTGGTCGAGCTGCGCTTGCCGAAGGCGAGCGGCGCGAAGCGGCGCAAGATCGAGTTGAACTGAGGCGGCTTCCGCGGCGGAAGCGGCCTCGGCCGCTGCGCGCGCACGGCCGGGGCCTCTTCCGCGCAGCGCCCTACGGCGTGATCGCGACCTTCATCACGCCGTCGCGCTGATTCGCGAAGAGCTCGTACGCGCTTTCGATCTCGTCGAGCTTGAACCGGTGTGTGACGAGCGGCCGAAAGTCGAGTCGCCGCGACGCGACGACGCCGAGCAGTCGCCGCATCCGCTCCTTGCCGCCCGGGCATAGAGACGTCACGATCTTGTGATCGCCGAGGCCGGCTGCAAACGGGCCGAGCGGGATATGCAGGTCGCTCGAGTACACGCCGAGGCTCGACAGCACGCCGCCGGGACGAAGAACGCGGAGGCAGGACTCGAACGTCTGCTGCGTGCCGAGCGCCTCGATTGCGACGTCGACGCCGCGCCCGTCGGTGAGCCTCAAGATCTCGTCGACCGGGTTCGCGTTCTTGAAGTCGATCACATGATCCGCTCCGAGGCGCTTCGACATCTCCATCCGCTCGGGCACCGCGTCGACGGCGATGATCTGTGTCGCCCCGCGGAGGCGCGCGCCGGCGGTCGCGCAGAGGCCGATCGGTCCTTGGGCGAACACGGCGACCGTGTCGCCGATGCGAATGTCGCCGTGCTCCGCGCCGGCGAAGCCGGTCGACATGATGTCCGGGCACATCAGGACCTCCTCGTCCGTGAGGTCGTCGGGGACCGGCGCGAGGTTCGCCATCGCGTCCGGTACCCGCACGTACTCCGCCTGACAGCCGTCGATCGTGTTGCCGAAGCGCCAGCCGCCCATCGGCTTCCAGCCGTGCGCCCCGTTGCCCGATTGGGAGTGAAACCCGGCGAGCGATGCGTAGCTCGTGCCGCTCGGCGTGATCGCGCCGGCGATCACGCGTTGTCCCTCGCGGTAGCCGCGAACCTCCGAGCCGAGCTGCTCGATCACGCCGACCGGCTCGTGCCCGATGATGCGTCCCGGCTCGACCGGGTACTCGCCTTTCAAGATATGCACGTCGGTCCCGCAGATCGTCGTCGTCGTGATCCGTACGAGCGCGTCCATCGGGCCGATCGAAGGGATCGGCTTCTCCTCGAGCACGATCCGGCCTTTCTCGACGAACACCGCCGCCTTCATCATCCGTGCCATCGTGTTTTCTCCTGATCGGCTGACCACGCCAGTGTCGGCAAGCGACGGCCGCGCCGCCACTCGTAGATCCCGCACGCCGAGCCGTAGCCGTACGCGGTCTCGCCGCCGCGCCGCGCAGGGCTCTCGGAAGCCGACCGTGTCGTCTAGCGCGTGCTTACAGGTACGGCGAGAAGAGCCACGCCGCGCCGTCGATCACGCGCGTGACGAGTCGTCGGCCGTCGACGTCCGCGAGCGTCACTTCGCGCGAACGCTCGCGCACCGTGTCGCAGTGCCGCGCGAGCTCCGCCACGAGCGCCGCGTCGAATACCTCGACGTTCAGCTCGAAGTTCAGCCGCAAGCTGCGCTGATCCAGGTTTGCCGACCCGACCATCGCGTACTCGTCGTCCACGAGCAGCAGCTTGCTGTGGACGAAAGGCGGGGGCTGATAGTAGACACGCACGCCACGCTGGAGGATCTCCCACAGCATGTGCCGGGTCGCGCGGTGGATATACGGGAGATTGTTCCGCTCAGGCAGGATCACCGCCACCTCGATGCCGCGGAGCGCCGCCGCCTGCATGATGCCGATCAGCTCGCGCGGCGGCAGAAAGTACGGCGTCATCAGCGTGACGCGCCGGCGCGCGAAGCCGATCGCGCCGACGAACAGCGCGCGAAGCTTGTCGAGATCGCCGTCCGGCCCGTCGGCGACCGCGCGGCACAGCGCCTCGCCGTGCGCCTCGGGCGGCGCGGGCGGCACGTCGAGGCTCTCGCCGGTGACGAATCCCCAATCGTCCAGGAATAC
Source organism: uncultured Gammaproteobacteria bacterium (assembly GCA_964457725.1). Taxonomy (GTDB): domain Bacteria; phylum Pseudomonadota; class Gammaproteobacteria; order Steroidobacterales; family Rariloculaceae; genus FEN-1219. The sequence continues at coordinate 29,785 of CAYWGQ010000003.1, read as the reverse complement.
CGCCTCGATTTGACCCGCCACCGGCCCTTCGAAGCGGAAATGCATGTCGACGACGCGCCGGGGATTGCTCTCGTCGGCGGCGAGGTGCCGGTCGCCGATGTTGATTCCGCCGGTGAATGCCGTCCGACCGTCGACGACGAGGATCTTGCGGTGATTGCGCAGGTTCACGTGCAGCGACGGCGGCATCAGCCGAGGCGGCATGAAACGCGCGATGCGCACGCCGGCATCGCGCAGCAATGCTCTCGCAGGCGGAAACGAGTAGAGCTCGCCGACGCCGTCGAGCAGGACTCGTACTGCGACGCCCCGGGCCGCTGCCGCGCCGAGCGCATCCGCGAACGCGCGGCCGGTGCGGCCGCTGTCGAAGATGTAGCTCGAGAGGAACACTCGCTCGCGTGCGTTCCCGATAGCCTCGAGCATCGCCGGAAAGGTCTGCTCGCCGTTGTGCAGCACGGTCACTCGATTGCCGCCGAGGAGCGGCAGCCGGCTCACGCGCTCGCCGAGCGCGGCAAGCGTCACGAGCGCGTCGGGCGCCGCCGCCGCGAGGGGAGCCGGCGCCGCGTGACGCATACCGCCCGCGCGCAGCTCGCGGGCGCGGCGCTCGACCCGATTGATGCCGAACAGGTAGTAGAGGAGCGCGCCGCCGAGCGGCAGCATCATGCAGACCGCGATCCACCCGAACGCGGACTGCGGCAGACGCTTGTAGAGCAGCGCGTGCATCGCGGCAGCGAAGCCGAGCACGAACCCGAGCGCCGCGAGCGCGGTACCGATCCAGTACGTAGCTTCCATGATCGTGCGAGCACCCGGGCGCCCGTGTCTTTCGGTGTATCCTAAGTGCCGCTCCCGGAGCGCGTAGATTACTCGGGCGCGGGTCATCCAAGAAGCATCGGCGACGGCTCGAACTGTGGAATTCAAGGATTACTACTCGATCATGGGCGTCGCTCGCGATGCGTCGCCGGACGACATCAAGCGGGCGTACCGGCGCCTCGCCCGCAAGTACCACCCGGACGTCAGCAAGGAGCCGGACGCCGAGGAGCGCTTCAAGGAAGTGAACGAGGCTTACGAGGTGCTTCGCGATCCGGAGAAGCGCGCCGCGTACGACCAGCTCGGCAGCCGCTGGAAACAGGGCGAGGAGTTCCGGCCGCCGCCGGACTGGCATTTCGATTTCGAGACCGAGCCGAGCGCCGGGATGCACAGCGATTTCTTCGAGTCGCTGTTCGGCGGGCTCGGCGGCTTCGGCGGCGGCGCGCGACGCGGCGGCTTTCGCAGCCGCGGCTTCGACACGAGTGCCCAAGTCGAGATCACGCTGGAAGAGGCGTTCCGCGGCACTACCCGGGTGCTCTCGCTCGAGCGGCTCGAGCGCGGTGCGAGCGGCAGGCCGGAGCGCAAGGTGCAGCAGCTGAGCGTCAAGATTCCGGCCGGCGTCACCGACGGCCAGCAGATCCGCCTCGCCGCACAGGGGGAGCCGGGTATCGGCGGCGGCCCGCCCGGCGACCTGTTTTTGCGCGTGCGGCTGCTGCCGCACCGCCTGTTCCGCGCCGAAGGCCGCGACATCTGGCTCGATCTGCCCGTCACGCCCTGGGAGGCGGCGCTCGGCGAGACCGTGCGCGTGCCGACGCTCGGCGGACCGGTGGACCTGAAGATTCCGAAGGGCTCGCAGACCGATCGGCAGCTGCGGCTGAAGGGGCGGGGGCTGCCCGGCGAGCCGCCGGGCGATCAGTTCGTCGTGCTGAAGATCGTTACGCCGCCGGCTACGAGCGCGGACGACGAGGCGCTGTACCGGCGGATGGCGAGCACGATGCGCATGAATCCGCGCCAAGGCTTGGAGAGTTGAGATGACGGAGGATGCAACGGTCCGGGCGATCGTGCTCGACGAGACCGTCGAGGTCAGCCTGGGCGAGCTTTGCCGGGCATGCGGCTTCGAGGAAGCGCTCGTCGTCGAGATGGTCGAGGAGGGCATCGTGGAGCCGCGAGGCGGCAGCCCGGCGTCGTGGCGGTTCAGCGGCGTCGCCGTCACTCGGATGCTGCGCGCCGTGCAGCTGCAGCGCGATTTCGACGTGAATCTGCCGGGCGCCGCGCTCGCGCTCGACCTGCTCGAGGAGCTCGAGCGTCTGCGGCGCACGCGCAGATGAGCCGCGACCGAGACCGCCGGAGCGGGGGCCCGTCAGACGGTCCGCAGCCGCCGCCGCATCCGCGGCGCCGCCGCGAGCCGCTCCCGCAGCAGCGGCCGAAGCCTGCCGAGGACGATCCGGCGGCGCCGGCCCGAGTGCGCGCGCTGCTCGAGCATCCGTCGTACCGGCAGGCGGATCACGACCCGGATTTTCTCCAGCTCGACGCGCTCCGCGGCGTGCGCCTCGGGATCGACTACCTGAAGGCCGAGCTCCTGTTGCAGGAGGCCGGGGTCGAGCACACGATCGTCGTCTTCGGCAGCACGCGGATTCCCGAGCCGTCCGCGGCCGCGAGCCGCGTCGAGGGGCTGCGCGCCGAGCTCGAAGCGAATCCGGCCGACGAGGCGCTCGCGAGGCGGCTCGCGATCGCGGAGCGCATCGCCGCGAAGAGCCGCTACTACCAGATCGCCCGCGAGCTCGGCCGGCTGGTCGGCGAATGCAGCAACGGCAACGGACGCTGCCGGATCCTGTTGATGACGGGCGGCGGCCCGGGCCTGATGGAGGCGGCCAATCGCGGTGCGTACGATGTCGGCGCGATGACCGCGGGCTTGAACATCACGTTGCCGCTCGAGCAGTTTCCGAACCCGTATTTGACGCCGCAGCTTTGCTTCCGCTTCCATTACTTCGCGATCCGGAAGCTGCATTTCCTGCTCCGGGCCCGCGCGCTCGTCACGTTCCCCGGCGGTTTCGGCACGCTCGACGAGCTCTTCGAAACCTTGACGCTCGTGCAGACGCGCACGATCGAGCCTGTGCCCATCGTGCTGGTCGGCCGGGAGTACTGGCAACGCGTCGTCGATTTCGACTTCCTGGTCGACGAGGGCGTGATCGCGGCGGAGGACCGCGAGCTCTTCTGGTACGCGGAGACGGCAGAGGACGTGTGGCGCACGATCCTCGAGTGGCACGAGGCGAACGGTACGCCGCTCCTCGAGCCCGGCTAGCGCGGGTTCGCTCGATCCGGGTGCCGCGAGGAGTGTCGTAGCGTGCCGTATCTCGCCTGGCTCGAGCAGACTTCGATCAGCGTTTGGGTGCGCGAGACGCCGTCGCTTCTCGCATTTCCGTTCGTGCTGTTCCTGCACACGCTCGGACTCGGCATCGCCGCGGGGCTCGGCGTCGCGCTTTGCCTTTGGATACTCGCGCTCGCGCATCGCTATCCGATGGAGCCGATGCGGCGGTTCTTTCCGGCCGCATGGATCGGGTTCACGATCGCGCTCGTGTCCGGCGTGCTCCTGCTGCTCGCGTACCCGACGAAGGCGCTGACGGATCCCGTGTTCTATCTGAAGCTCGCGCTGATCGCCGCCGCGCTCTACTGTCTGCAGTGGATGCGGCGGCGGGTCTTCGTCGACGCCGATCCGCTCGTGACGCTCGTGCCGGACGGTCGGCTCCGCGCGGTCGCGGGCTTGTCGATCGTGCTGTGGCTCGGCGCCGTGCTGACCGGCCGGCTGCTCGCCTACACGTACGTCTATCTGACGGCCGGGGACCTCGCGAGGGCGCCGTGACGGTCGAGGCGCTCATCGACCGGCTTCTCGCGAGCGACGTCTCGTCGCTGATGCTGACGTATCGCTGGGCGTGGCCGACCGCGGAGGTGCTGCACTTCTCCGGGCTCGTGCTCCTTGTCGGCACCGTCAGTCTATTCGACTTGCGCGTGCTCGGGATCGGGAAGGGCATCCCGCCAGCGGCGATCCATCGGTTGATCCCGTTCGGGCTCGCCGGGCTCGCGCTGTCGATCCTCACCGGGCTCGCATTCGTCTCCGGCGCGCCGGACCAGTACTTCTACAACTCCGCGTTCCATCTGAAAGCGGCGTTTCTCACGGTCGCGGCCGCGAACGCGGCGTACTTCTATGCCGGGCCGTTTCGGCGCGTCCGCGCGCTCGGGCAGGCCGACGACGCGCCGCGGAGCGCGAAGGCCGCGGCGATCGTCTCGCTCGCCTCGATGACCGGAATCATGCTGTGCGGGCGGATGCTCACGTTCTTTCGGCCGCCAGCCGCGTTCTGATCTCGCCGCCGCCGGCGGGTATCATCGAGGGGTGTCTCCCGCCCGCGCGCGCCGCCGGGCCGATCGTGGGTCTCGCCGGCTGGATCTTGCCGTCGCTCGCGCCGCGATCGGCGGCGTCGCGAGCGCGGCGTCCGAGTTCGCCGAACGGGCGAGCCCGTAAACTACGGGTCTTTCGCCTGGCTGAGGGAACGAGATGGATCTGACCTTTCTCGGCGCCGCGCAAACGGTGACCGGCTCCTGCTACCTGCTGCGAGTGAACGGCCGACGCGTGCTGCTCGAGTGCGGGCAGATCCAGGGGTCCCGCGAGGACGAGGAGAAGAACCGCGAGCGGCTGCCGGTCGACGTCGATGCGCTCGACGCGGTGATCCTGAGCCATGCCCACATCGACCACTCGGGCCGCCTCCCGCTCTTGTGCAAGCAGGGCTATACCGGTCCGATCTACACGCACGACGCGAGCCGAGCCCTCTGCGAGATTATGCTGCGCGACGCGGCGTATCTGCACGAGAAGGATGCGGAGTGGGAGAACACCAAGCGTCGGCGCAAGGGCTTGCCCGACGTCGAGCCGCTCTACTCGCGCGAAGACGCGGAACGCGTGCTCGAGCAGTTTCGCGGAGTATCGTTCGACAAGCAGGTCGAGGTCGTGCCGGGCGTCAAGCTGACGCTCAGAAACGCCGGGCACATCCTCGGTGCCGCGATCGTCGAGCTCTTGCTCGAAGAGCGCGGCCGACGCGTGAAGCTCGTGTTCAGCGGCGATCTCGGCGATCCGGACGCGCCGATCATGGAGGATCCCGACACGGTCGCCGAAGCGGACGTCGTGCTGCTCGAAAGCACCTACGGCGACCGCAATCACCGCCCGTTCGATGCGACGCTCGCGGAGCTCGAGTCGATTTTCGACAACTCGTCGGCGCGGCGAGGAAACATACTGATTCCGGCGTTCGCGGTCGGGCGTACGCAGGACTTGCTGTACCTGATGGCTGAGCACTACGAGCGCTGGCGGCTCGATCGGTGGCACGTGTACCTCGACAGCCCGATGGCGATCGAGGCGACGGAGGTCTACTACCATTACCGTCATCTCTACAGCGCGCGCCTGTTTCGCGGCCGCGGGCCGCTGCCGATGCTCGACAACTTCGCGGCGACTCGAACGTCGGCCGAGTCGATGGCGCTGAACGACATCAACGCCGGGGCGATCATCATCGCCGGCAGCGGGATGTGCACCGGGGGCCGCATCCTGCACCACCTGAAGCACAATCTCTGGCGGCCCGAGTGCCACGTCGTGTTCGTCGGCTATCAGGCCGAAGGCACGCTCGGGCGGAAAATCGTCGACGGCGCGGACTACATCCGTCTCTGGCAGGACGAGATCCGCGTGGCCGCCCAGGTGCACACCGTCGGCGGTCTCTCGGCGCACGCGGATCAGGACGGGCTCGTCGGCTGGTACGGCGCGATCAAGAGCCGTCCGCCGGTCTATCTCGTGCACGGCGAGCCCCGTGCCCAGCACGCGCTCGCGGACCGGCTGCGGCGCGAGCACGGAGCCGCCGTGCACGTGCCCGCCTACGGGCACAAGTTGAAGCTGTAAAAGGAGGACGAACGATGTCGCTAGCGGATCAGAAATGCATCCCGTGCCGCGGCGGAGTGCCGCCGCTGCCGCGCGAGCGGGCCGAGGAGCTGCTCCGTCAGCTCGACCCCGCGTGGACGCTAAACGCGGCAGGTCATCTCGAGCGGGGGTTCACGTTCCGCAACTTCGCCGACGCGATGGCGTTCGCAAACCGCGTCGCCGAGATCGCGGAGGCCGAGGATCATCACCCGGACCTGCACGTAGCCTGGGGCAAGTGCGTCGTCGAGGTCTGGACCCACAAGATCGACGGGCTCACCGAGAGCGACTTCGTGTTCGCCGCGAAGACGGATCGGATCGCCTAGGCAGGCTGCGCCGCCGCAGCCTGCCGTCGGCCGTGCCTGCGCGGGGCTGGCTCAGACGAGGTAGGCGTAGACCATCGTCAGCGCGCCGAGCACCGAGGCGAGGAAGATGCTGTGGCGGAACGTGAAGCGGAAGAGCTTGCCTTCCTCGCTCCGCGCCATGCCGGTCGCCGCGACCGCGACGGCGAGGCTCTGCAGGCTGATCATCTTGCCCATCACGCCGCCCGAGGAGTTCGACGCGGCCATCACGGCCGGATCGAGCCCCAACGAGTTCGCGGTCACGACCTGGAGGTTGCCGAACAGCGCGTTCGCGGACGTATCGCTGCCGGTCAGGAACACGCCGAGCCACCCCAGGAGCGCGCTGAAGAACGGGAACATCGCGCCCGTCGCGGCGAAGGCGAGGCCGAGCGTGACGGTCGCGCCGCTGTAGTTCATCAGGAACGCGAGTCCGAGCACCGCGGCGATCGTCACGAGCGAGAAGAACATCTGCCGGAACACGGAGCCGAGGAGCCGGACGTAGCGCAGCGGCGAGACGCGGAGCGCAAGCGCGGCCGCGACCGTCGCAAATGCGCACGCCGTGCCTGCGGCCGAGAGCCAATTGAAGTCGTACACGGCGGCATACGGCGTCGGAGCTGCGACGACCGGCGCGACGCGGATGATCTCGTTGTGCAGCCCCGGCCACGGGATCGCGATCGACGCCTGGTTCAGCAGCGCTCGCGTCGGGCCGTAGCCCCAGATCAGCACGAACAGGACGAGGAAGAGGTACGGCGACCACGCGAGCAGCGTGCGGCCGGCGCCGTGCGATTTGATCTCGAGCACCGCCTCGGACTCGCCGGCCAGCACGAACTTGTCCTTCGGCTGCCAGACCTTGAACAGGATCACGAGACCGACGATCGCGGTCAGCGCGGCGACGATGTCGACGAGCTGGGGGCCGACGAAGTTCGAGATGAGGAACTGCATCGATGCGAAGCAGAGGCCGCAGACGATCGCGGCCGGCAGCACGCCTTTCAGCCCGCGGAAGCCGCCCATCACGAGGATCAGATACGCCGGGATGAACACGGATACCGGCGCGCAGAGCCGCCCGACCCAGGACGACAGCTCGAGCTCCGGCAGCCCGGTCGTCACGGCGAGCGTCACGACCGGGATGCCGATCGAGCCGAAAGCGACCGGGGCCGTGTTCGCGAGCAGGCAGATGCCGGCGGCGAAGAACGGCGAGAAGCCGAGACCGGTCAGCATCGCGGCCGCGACGGCGACCGGGGTGCCGAAGCCGGCCGCGCCTTCGATGAACGCGCCGAGCGCGAACGCGATCAGCATCGCTTGCAGGCGCCGGTCGGCCGTCAGGCCGCCGATCGAGTCCTTGATGACCTCGAAGTTGCCGGTCTCGAGCGTCAGGCGATAGAGCACGATCGCCCAGTAGACGATCCAGCCGATCGGCAGCAGGCCGAACGCCGCCCCGTACAGCGTCGAGCTGACGGCCAAGTCCACCGGCATCCCATATACGCCGATCGCGATGACCGCCGCGGCGCCGAGACCCGAGAGTGCGGCGATCCACGCGGGCTTGCGCAGCACGCCGATCAGGAGCAGCAGCACGAAGATCGGCACCGCGGCCGCCAGCGCCGAGAGCGCGAGGCTATCCGCGAGAGGCGAGTAATCCTGCTGCCACATCTAGAAGTCCCCCCAGGTTTTCAGGACAAGTAATTGAATTCTTTTTGGTTAGAAGATGCCGTAGTCGACGATGTCCTCGTAGAAGCCGGTCACGGTCAACGTGATCGTCACGGGGAACTCGTTGTAGTTGAGCCAGTACCAGCCGTGCTCGCCGTCGAACGGCGCGACGAGCGAGCCGTGGTGGCCGCTGCCTTCCTGGTGCTCCTTGTAGCGCACCCAGAACTCGTCGCCGGCAGCGGGATCGTGGCCGTGGAAGTCCGCGTAGATCGTGCCGCGGTCGACGCTCCACGAGTAGACGACGACCTTGCTCTGGTCGAGCACGAGCTTCACCTCGGTCTCCTGCTCTGCGGGCACGACGATCGTGCGAGTCTCGGTTTTGGCAGCCGCAGCCTGGTCCTGGTGGATCGCCGGGTTCGGCAGCGGCACCGGCTCGCCGAAGTCGGGGATCTCGACCTCGCGGATCGCCTCGTTGCCGGCGAGGGGGTCGGCGACCTCGAGCGTGCGGCCGGCCGGGGCCGTCATCTGCGTCAGACCGATCGCGCGGCCGAAGCCGGTCGGGTCGA
>CAYWGQ010000003.1:0-21388 GCA_964457725.1 uncultured Gammaproteobacteria bacterium | reverse complement strand
ACCGACTGCGGCCGGTCCGGCGGCAAGCGGTCGTACGGTGCGAAGATCGGCGACGCCCGCCTCGCCCAGCCGTCCTCGTAGACCGTATAGAACGTCTGATAGGCGTGGACGTAGTCGAATTTCCAGACGCCGTCCTCCTTGACCAAGGTGTTCTCGTAGATCGCGCCTCCCCATTGCGCGTTCGTGTCGTAGATGCCGAACATCACGAGGTTGCGCGAGCGGACGTGCGCGCTCCGGCCGTCCGGCGAGATGTCGATCACCGGCTGCAGGACCATGTGGTTGAACAGCGAGCCCTCGCGCGGGCCGACCGGACCGAAGTTGTGCTGATACTCGCGGATGCGATCCTGGCCGATGAAGACGCCGCGCCCGAGCAGCTCGTAGACGCTGTCCCTCCGGAACAGATCGGCGACGTCGTCGTGGCGCGACTTGTCCACGTAGAACCCGTAGATCGAGTGCAGGTTCTCGATCTCCTCGAAGTCCCGCAGCCGCTCGAGCTCGACTCGCGCGGCCTCGACCGCCTGCTCGAGCGCGGCGATCGTCTCGTCGAGCGCGGGATCGGCGGAAGCGCCGCGCGCGGCGGGCGGCGGCGCCGACGTATCGCATGCCGCGAGCAGGGCCGCGGCGCCGGCCACCGATGCCGTTCGCAGGCGTCGCAACGAGCGAGCGATGTTACACATCAGTTCGCCGCTCCTCGGGCTGGGTTCGAGAAGTGGAACGGCGGCACGCAGACGGCGGGGTAGGGGGCGCAATCGCCGCTCGGCGGCCGGTCGGGGGTGACACCGGCGGGGCGGCTGTACGCGTCGACCGCCGCGGCGTCCGCGTTCAGCCAACCGCCTTCGTACGGCGCGATGAACGTCGGGTACCACCGCAGCTTCGCGATCTTCCAGACGCCGTCCTCTTTGCGGTACTCGTTCTCGTACGGACCTTCGCCCCAGTTGCCGCCCGAGCCCGAGCCGTGCACACCGGTCATGATGAACGCGCGCCAACGCCCGTGCGCGGTCATGCCGTCGGCGGCGACCGTGACGATCGGCTGCAGCTGAAAGTGCTCGAACATCACGCCTTCGAGCGGGCCTTCCTCGCCGCCGCTCAACGCGTACAGATACCGGCGGATGCTGTCTTTGCCGACGTAGACGCCGCTCGTGCCGATCTCGAGCGTCGCGTCCTCGGTCAGGAGATCGAGAACGTGCTCCCAGAGCATCTTGTCGTAGTAGTAGCCGAACGTCCGCTGGAGATTCTCGATCTCGTTCTGATCGGCGATGCGGGCGGCACGCGTTTCGATCGCGGCGAGGCGCTCGCGTGCAGCCGCCACGCGGGCCGCGGGGTCCCGGTCTTGCGCCGCCGTCGTCCCGGCGAAGCAGCAGGCGGCCGCGAGGGCGGCGACGATCGAGCTAGCGCGCATCGCAGACCCCCGGCTCGCACCGCCCGGAAACGGGGTTCCGATAATGGAATGGCGGCTGATGGACCTCCGGGTACGAGCCGTAGACCTCGGTCGGCGGCCGGTCCGGCGGGAAATCTTCGAGCGGACCGCTCATCGGTTGCGGGGCCTTGTGCCAGCCGGGATCGTACGGCGCGCTGACGGTCTGGTACCAGTGCAGCTTGCTGATCTTCCAGACGCCGTCCTCTTTCACATACTCGTTCTCGTACGGCCCTTCGGCCCAGACCGCGGACTCGCCGTGCTGCCCGATCTGGATCAGCGCGCGCCATCGGCCTTTCGCGGTCCGGCCGTCGTCGGCGACGTGCACCGCGCCTTGTAAAATCATGTGGTTGAAAAGCTCTCCTTCAGCAAGTTCTTCGCCGATCAGCCGGCGGTAGAACTCGGTGATCCGCTCGCGGCCGACATAGACGCCCGAGAGGCCGATCTCGGCGGTCGCATCGCGGGCGAAGAGGGCGCCGATCTCGGCGGAGAGCTTCTTGTCGGCGTAGTAGCCGTAGGCGCGCTGGAGCCGCCGGATCGCCTTCGCGTCCTCGACTCGCTCGATCTCGCGCTCGAGCTGATCGAGCTCGGCCTCGAGCGCCGCGAGGCGGGCGAGAGAGTCTGCGCTCGGGGTGCCGGCCGGCTGGGCGCCGCCCGGCGCCGCCGCGCCGATCGAAACCGCGAGCAACGCGCTCGCGGCCAGCCGGCCAGTCTTGATCCCGCCCATAGCTGCCCCCAGTTGCCGGTCTGCGCCGCGCTCGACGTAGAAGCTTCCGCGCGGCGAACGGCCGGGCGTGCCGGCCGGTCGTCCTTATTCGAGGTGCGCATATTTAAACCTACCTTGCCACGCAAATGAAACTCGCTCGAAGCGGACCGCGACGTGGCATGTCGCTTGCACGATCCGGGCGCTCGAGCGGGTCCGAGGAGGAACGATCGATGGGCAGATGGACGATTGCGCTCGCGGCGGCAGTGGTTGCCGGCTGCGCCGCTCCCGGGACGACCCGGGAGGAGCGGGTGACCGCGCGCGAGGAGACCGACTGCATCTTCGTGCGCTCGATCACCGACTGGCGGGCGCTCGACGACCGGAACCTGATCGTCTACGCCGGCCGGAACCGCCCCTATCACGTCGAGCTCGCGCGCTCGTGCTTCGGCATCGAGTTCGAGACGGTGATCGCGTTCTACGACCGGAGCGCGGACGAGCGGATCTGCGGATTCGGCATGGACCGCGTGATCGTCGACCGGACGATGCCGGAGGCCTGCGGGATCGTCGCCGTCGACGAGCTGACCGAGGACCAGGCCGAGGAGCTCGTGCTGCGCTTCGAACGCTCGGCGCCCGCCGTCTCGGCGAGTCCGCCGAACGACTAGGTTCCGCGTCGAACGACGCGGATGCCGTCGGCGACCTGCTCCCCGGGATACAGCACGATCGTCTGACCCGCCTCGAGCCCGGACACGATCTCGGCGTTGCGGCCGTTCTCGCGCCCGACCTCGACCGGCGTCAGCCGGGCTCGGCCGTCCTCGACGCGGAAGACGGCCCACCGACCGTCCGCACGGAACAGCGCCGCGACCGGCACTTGCACGACGTCGTCCGCCTGCCAGGTGACGATCGCGGCCTCGACGCGGTAGCCGTGGCCGAGCGCGGCCCGCTCTTCCTGCGGACCGACGAAGTCGATGATGACGTTGACGCGCTGCTCCTCGACGCCCAGCGCGGAAATCTTCAAGAACCCGTAAGGCTCGACGAGCCGGACGCGGCCGCGCAGCGGCGGAACGTCGCGACCCCAGTCCTCGATCAGCACGTCCGCCCCGGGACGTACGGTGACCGCGTCGGTCGACAATAGCTCCGCGACGACCTCGAGGTCGCGCGGGTCGCCGAGCGCCATGATCTCGGTGCCGGCCGGCACCACTGCCTCGCTTTCCTGTGCGACACGGAGCACTCGGCCGCTGACCGGCGCACGGATCTCGACCGCGTTCGCGGTGCCCGTGCCGGAACCGGGCTGCAGGAGTCGCGCCTCGGCCGCCGCGAGCTCCGCCTGGCGGGCGCGCACGGCGCGGGTCGCGACTGCGACGCCGGCCTCGGCGACGCGCAGCTCGAGGCGCGCGCGGTCGAGCGCCTCCTGCGACGTCAGGTCGCGCTCGCGCAGAGCGGCGAGCCGCTCGACGTCCATTCGGGCGAACTCGACCTGGGCTTCGGCGCGCTCCGCCTCGCTCTCGGCGGCCGACAGCGCGGCCTCGGCCGCCTGCACGGCGGCCGCGAGCTCCGCGCGCGTGCGCACGTCGAGGAACTGCGGGTCCGGCGGCACGATGTGCGCGAGCGTGTCGCCCGCGTGGACGTGATCGCCCGGCTCGTGCAGCACGCGCAGCAGCTGGCCCGCGACCGGCGTTGAGATCACGAACTCGTCCTTGACCCTCGTGCGGCCCTCGTCCCGCACCGTCACGACCATCGGCCCCCGGACCGCCTCCGCCATGTCGACCGGAATCGGCTGCGGACGGAACGCCAGCCCGATCAGCACGGCCAGCACGATCGCGGCGGCGGTCCAGAACACGGTGCGGAACTTCACTCTCATAGTCGTCCTTCGGCGTCGCCGCGCGCGCCTATTCCTGTGTCTTCAGCACCGCGACGAGGTCCATGTGGTCGAGCTGCCTGCGCACGAGGAGGCCCGACACCGCGGTGACGACGATCACGACCACGCCCGCGTAGCCGTAGGTGCCGGCATCGATCACGAACGGCAGGCGGAAAAGATCGGAGCTGACGGCTTGCGCGAGATACCACGCGAGCGCCGTGCCGAGCGCGGCGCCGAGCGGCAGCGCAAGCAACGTCAGAAACGCGATCTCGCCGAGCAGGATGTACGATACCTCGCCGCGAGTGAAGCCGAGCACGCGGAGCGACGCGAGCTCGCGCTGCCGCTCCGCGAACGAGATGCGCACGCTGTTGTAGACGACGCCGATCGCGATCAGTCCGGCGAACGCCGTGTACACCCAGATCGACATCCCGATGTTCTGATCCATCAAGGCCCGGAAGTTCTGCTCCGCCAGGCGCTGCAAGCCGACGCTCGCAACCGCCGGCGAGGCCTTCATCTCGGCATAGAGCGCGTCGACCGCCGCCGGGTCCACCGTCAGATAGACGCCCGAGATCGCGCCGCCCTCGCGGAGCAGGCGGTTCAAGTCCTCGATCCGCATGTGCGCGCCCGAGCCGATATACGTGGTCGTGACCGCGGCGATCGGTATCTCGAAGACCGGCCGGCGCCCTTCGGTGATCTCGATCTCGAGAACGTCCCCGGCTTCGACGCGCAGATTGTCGGCGAGATCGCGCGAAAGCACGAGCCCTCCCGGCGGCGGCACGACGCCGGAGAGCCGGCTGTCGACCATCCGGGAGAGGCGGGCGTCGAGCACGAGGCCCGTCACGGCCGAGCGTTCCTCGAGATGTCCGGCGCGAAGCCGTGCGGGCGCGCTGCGGTAGGGCTCGGCGTCGAGCACACCCGGCGCGCGCAAGAGCTCGAAGTAAGCGGACCGCGAGCGCGGCTCGACGAACGTGACCTGGACGTCGTGACGGTTCGCGACGTCGAAGAACGCGGCCATCATGGCTTCCATCGAGTCGATGAAGAACAGCGTCCCGATCATCAGGCCGCCGGAGACCGCGACGCCGAGCGTCGTGAACGCGGCCCGTCCCGGCCAGCGCACGATCTGGCGGAGGATCATCCGCGTTTGCTGATCGAGCAGCGTCCAGCTCGTCACCCGCGCGCCGAGCGCCTTCGAGTAGTCGGGCGGCGGCGGAGCAGTCATCGCGACGGCGGGGTTCAGGGACGCCGCGCGGCGTACCGCGAACACCGCGCCGCCGCCGACCGCGAGCGCGGTGATTCCGACGACGAGCGCGAATACCCGCGGATTCGCCTGGAACACGAAGAACGGAAAGCGGTAGTACTCGGTATAGACCGTCGCGAGCATCCGGCCGAGCCACGTGCCGAGCGCGATGCCGATCGCGAGCCCGACCGCGCCGATGACGCCGACGGCCTTCAGATAGTGCAGCGCGACCGCGAGGTCTCCGTAGCCGAAGGCCTTCATCAGGCCGATCTCGGAACGCTCCGTCGCGATCAGGCGCGAGATCACGACGTTCACGAGGAACGCGGCGACGAGCAGGAAGATCGGCGGCAGCACGTTCGCCATCGTTCGCAGCTGCTCGAGCTCGCTCGAGACGAACGCGTCGGAGATGTGCTCGTCGCGGCCGTACGCGCCGGGTGCGCCGTAGGGCTCGAGCAGCGCGTCGAGCGCAGCGATCACCGGCGCCTCCTCGACGCCCGGCGCGAGCCGCACGATCGCTTCGTTGAACGCGCCGTCCTGGTTCACCGACTGCGCGAGCGCCTCCCGGCCCATCCACAGCACGCCGTACAGCCGGTCGTCCGGCACGAGCTGCCCCGGGGCGATCGCATAGACGTGCTCCGGCGACAGCGCGATGCCGACGACCCGCAGTCGCTCGCGGCCGCCGTAGATCGTCGTCGGCACCGTGTCGCCGATATCGAGGCCGTGAGCGTTCGCGAAGCTCTCGAGCACGACGGCCTCGTCCCGCCGGCCCGGCTCCGGTGTGCGGCCGCGGACGAGGTAAATCTGGTTGACCGACGGCTCGCCGGCGTCCGGCAGCGACAACACTTGCCCGCTCGCCGGCTCGTCGAGCCCCGGCATGTCGAAGAGTGCCGGCGAATTCACGCGCGTCTCCGCCGCTTGCACGCCGGGAATGGCCCGAATGTCGGCGAGCAACGCGTTCGGCGCGCGCACGACCGGCGCCCAGATGTCCGCGAAGCGGTACCGCTCGTAGTAGGCGCGGCGGGTTTCCTCGAGCGACCCGAGCAAGCCCTCGGCAACGAGGTGCACGGCGACGCCGGCCGAGATCACGAGCGCGATCGCGAGCGCCTGACCCTTCAACCCCCACAGATCGCGCAACAGCTTGCGGTCGAGGGCGGAGATGAAGGACGGCAGCCGCATTACCAGGAAAGCTCCCGCGGGGACTTGCGCTTCGCGTTCCGCCGTTGCTCGCGGATGCGGCCGTCGGAGAAGATGATCACGCGGTCGGCCATGTCGGCGACCGCGGCGTTGTGCGTAATCACGAGCGTCGTCGCGCCCATCCGTTCGTTCACGTCCGCGATCGCCTCGAGCACGCGGACGCCGGTGGCGCTGTCGAGCGCGCCGGTCGGCTCGTCGCAGAGGAGCACGGAGGGCTGCTTCGCGATCGCCCGCGCGATCGCGACCCGCTGCTGCTCACCGCCCGAGAGCTGCGACGGGAAATGATCGAGACGCGCGCCGAGACCGACGAGCTCGAGCGCCTCCTCGGGCGGCAGCGGATTCTCGGCGATCTCGGTGACGAGCGAGACGTTTTCGCGCGCGGTCAGGCTGGCCATCAAGTTGTAGAACTGGAACACGAAGCCGACGTGCCGCCGCCGGTAGGTCGTGAGCTCGCGCTGGCTCGCGTTCGTCAGGTCCTGGTCGCGGAAGAAGATCTGCCCGCCGCTCGGGCGGTCGAGGCCGCCGAGGATGTTCAGCAGGGTGGATTTGCCGCTGCCGGACGCGCCGAGCAGGACAACCAGCTCGCGCTCCGGAAGCTCGAGGTCGACGCCGCGGAGCGCGTGCACGGCGGCCGCGCCGCTGCCGTAAATCTTCGTGAGCCCGCGCGTGCGAAAGCACAGGCCGACGTCTCGGGCGGATTCAGAGGTCGCTCGCTCCACCGCTTGCTCTGAGGCCGGCGCGACCGCGCCGTCGTCGAGCTATCGTACCCGACGAGCGCAGCACCCGCCCCCGCGCCGCACGCGAGAACCGGGGGAGTCGTTCGAGCGACGACCGAGAGAAGAGGAGGGCGGCCGCGGCGAGGTCGCGGCCGCCCGGTGGAGCTAGAAGCCGGCGCGGATGCCGATCGTCCAGCCGGTGTCGCCGTCGTCGAGCAGCAGGCCGCCCGTCAGCGCGAACGACGGAGTGAAGAAGTAGCGCGCGCGCAGCGCGAGCGACGTGTTCGAGTCGTCGAGGTCGACGTAGTGGATCGTCCCCTCGAGCTCGATGTCCTGGTTCGCCCGGTAGCGCAGCCCTGCGCTGAGCCCGAGCCCGTCGTCGTCGGCGTCGCCGAACGGCGTATCGACCTCCGCATTGACGTAGCCGAGCTCGCCGACGAAGTGCAGGTTCGACTGCAGCGCGTGGTGCAGGCCCACGCCGACCGTCAGGGCGGTCGTGTCGACGCCCCCGTCGAGGTCGAGCGTCGAGTACTCGCCGAACACGTGCAGCTTCGAGCCGAGCGCGAGCGAGCCGCGCAGCGCGAGCCCGTCGCCGTCGACCTCGAACGGCCCCGCGTTCGCTTCGCCGTCCACGTAGCCGACGTCGACGTACGTGTAGTCGAAGTTCGAAGCCGGCTGCTGCGCCAGTGCGCCGAGCGGCAGCGCCGCGAGTGCGAAGATCCCTATCCCTCTGGTCATGATTTCTCCTTGCGGATGGCGGCGACCTCGCCGGCTCCCACTGCCGGCCTCGGCGAATGCCGCGATACGGGACGCGATGCTACGTGGCCCCCGGGCGGCAAAATTGTGAACTGCGTCACACTGCGAGCCGTTGCGTTGTCGCGTTGCCGCGACAAACGCCCCGATTTGTCGCGTTCTTGATCCGGGTCGTCGGGCATGCTCGAATTCCCGGGACTTCACCAGGGGGCCCCGTATGGTTGCTCGCTCCGTGCTGCTCCTCGTCCTGACGACGGGCGTCGCGCTCGCGCAGGAGCTGCCCCGCACGGCCGACGGCCGGCCGGACTTGCAGGGCATCTGGCAGGTCAAGAGCAGGGCGGCCCACGACCTCGAGGATCACGTTGCGCGGGACGGCATGCCGGCCGGCTGGGGCGTCGTCGAGGGCGGCCGGATTCCGTACCAGCCGTGGGCCGCGGCCGCGAGGCAGGAGAACTTTGCGAACCGGATGGCCGCCGATCCGCTGCGGCGGTGCTATCTGCCGGGCGTGCCGCGCGTGATGTACCTCGAGTGGCCGTTCCAGATCTTCCAGACCCGTGACTCGGTCGCGATCACGTTCGAGTGGCAGCAGGTCTACCGCCTGATCTACACGCACGGCGAGCCGCCGTTGCATCCGGGCATCCCGTCGTGGATGGGAAGCTCCCGGGGCCGGTGGGAGGGCGACACGCTCGTCGTCGAGGTCACGGATTTCGACGGCCGGACGTGGTTCGACGCCGCCGGCAATTTCCACAGCGACGCGTTGAAGCTGACCGAGCGCTTCACGCTCGTCGACGCGGACACGATCGACTACCACGTGACGATCGAGGATCCGCAGGTGTTCACCCGGCCGTGGTCGATCCGGATGCCGCTCCATCGGCAGGACGAGATGCCGCGGATACTCGAGTATCAGTGCCAGGCCGAGAAAGAGGAGGCGAACGGCGATTTCGAGCCGGACGAGCGCACGTGGTATCCGGCCGCGCCGCCTGCCGACAACCAGCCGTTCGCGGCCGACCGAGCCGCTGACTTGCCGCTGCCGCCGACGTCGCCCGACATCCCGCGGCTCGCAAACGGACGGCCCGATCTGAACGGCTACTACATGCCCGATGCGGGCGGCGCGAACTACGGCCTCGAGGCGCGGGCGCAGGAGTTCCTGACGCCGGCGAGCCGCGGTCACATCATCGACCCGCCGGACGGCCGGCTGCCGTATCAGCCGTGGGCGCGCGCCGAGCGGATCGATCGGGAGCTGCCGCATCGCGGCTATGACGACCCGACCGCGCACTGCTTCGTCGCCGGGATTCCGCGCTCGCACTACGTGCCGTCGCCGTTCCACATCGTGCAGACCAACGACTACGTCGTGACGCTGTTCGAGCGAATGTCCTGGCGGCAGGCGCGCCTCGGCGCTACCGAGTTCATTCCGGATCACCTGCGGCTCTGGATGGGCGATGCGATCGCTCGCTGGGACGGCGACACGCTCGTCGTCGAGAGCCGCAACTTCAACGGCAAGGCGTGGCTGAACGAGGTCGGCGACGTGATCACCCACGCGCAGACCGTCGTCGAGACGTTCACGCCCGTGAGCCCGGATCGGGTGATCTACCGCGCGACGGTGACCGATCCGATCGCGTATACCCGTCCGTGGACGATCGAGATTCCGTTGAATCGTCAGCGCGACGAGCTGCTCGAGGTCGCCTGTCTCGAGGACAACGTCGATCTCGAGCACCTCCGCGACGTCCGCGACGAACACCGCCGCCAACAGCTCGAGCAGCAGGGGAGCCGATGATCTCGAAACGAGCAGCGATCGCCGCGTTAGCGGCCGCCGGCTGGGCCGGCGCGGCCGCGGCGCACCACTCGTTCTCCGCCGAGTTCGATCCGGACAAGCCGGTCGAGCTCACGGGAAGAGTCACCGAGATGAGGTGGTCGAATCCGCACGCGTGGATCTACCTCGACGTCGAGCAGCCGGACGGCACGGTCGTGAACTGGGCGCTCGAGACCAGCGGCGCGAACGGCCTCTATCGCCGCGGCTGGCGCCGCGAGGATCTGCCGCCGGGCACGGTGTTGAAGGTGGAAGGCTGGCAGGCCCGCAACGGCACGCCGACCGCCAACATCTCCTTGGTGACGTTCGAGGACGGCCGGCAGCTCTTCGCCGGCAGCTCGAATCCGGCTGCGAGAGAAGCGCAGTAGGAGAGCGCCGATGGCGGCGTTGCGTCCGGGCGTGCGCGCCGAGGATTATGAGGCCGCGCTGCGCCGCTTCGCTGCGGCGGTCGGCTCCGCCGAGCGCGAGGCGCCTCCTCAGAGCAACGAATCGATCGGCCGGTAGTCGAGCCCGAGGCTGCGGGCGACGGCCTCGTGCGTGACCGCGCCCGCGTGCACGTTCACGCCGCGGGCGAGATCGGGATCGAGGCGCGCGGCCTCGCGGAAGCCGTGGTCCGAGAGCGCGAGCACGAACGGCAGCGTCGCGTTGTTCAGCGCGTGGGTCGCAGTGCGCGGCACGATGCCCGGCATGTTCGTCACGCAGTAATGGACGACGCCGTCGACGACGTAGGTCGGCTCGTCGTGGGTCGTCGGGCGCGAGGTCTCGAAGCAGCCGCCCTGGTCGATCGACACGTCGACGACGACGGCGCCGCTCTTCATCCGCTTGATGAGATCCGCCGTGACGACGCGCGGCGCGGTCGCGCCGGGAATCAGCACCGCGCCGATCACGAGATCCGCCTGAAGCGCATAGCGCTCGATCGTCTGCGCGGTCGAGTAGACGCACTTGATGCCGCCGCCGTAGTGATCGTCGAGCTGCCGGAGCCGCGGGATCGAGCGGTCGAGCACGGTCACGTCGGCGCCCATCCCGCGCGCCATGTGCGCCGCGTTGTCGCCGACGATACCGCCGCCGATGATCAGCACGTTGCCGGGCGCCACGCCCGGCACGCCGGAGAGCAGAATGCCTTCGCCGCCCTGCGGGCGCTCGAGGCAGTGCGCGCCGGCCTGGATCGACAGCCGGCCGGCGATCTCGCTCATCGGCGCGAGCAGCGGCAGCGTGCCGCCCGGCCCCGTGACCGTCTCGTACGCGATCGCCGTCGCGCCGGACTCGATCAGCGCCTGGGCGATCTCCGGGCTCGGCGCGAGGTGCAGGTACGCGAACAGGATCTGCTCGGGGCCCAGCATCTTGCACTCTTCGACGGTCGGCTCCTTGACCTTCACGATCATCTCGCTGTTCGCGTAGACCTCGGTGGCCGTCGGCGCGACCGTCGCCCCGACCCGCGCGTAATCCGCGTCCGCGGCGCCTACGCCCGCACCGGCGCCGGATTCGACGAGCACGTGATGGCCGTGCGCGATCAGCTCGCGCGCGCTGCCGGGCGTCAAGCCGACGCGATACTCGTGCGTCTTCCGTTCCCTCGGGACGCCGATGATCATCGGGAGCGCCGTCAGCGCATCAGCTCGCGGATCACTGCGGCCGTGTCCTCGCGCACGACGCCTTCGGTGCCGGCGAAGCCGAAGCCGCCGGCGAGGCCGAGCGCGGTATCGAGCGGCGTGAAGCCGTTCGCGTCCGCGAGCCCGAGATCCGCGCCCTTGCCGGCGAGGTACCTGATCACCTCGTCGTAGCCTTGCAGCGCCGCGCCGTGCACGGCGTTGCGTCCGCGGCTATCCGTCACGTTCACATCGAGCCCGAGCGAAAGCAGGAGCTCGATCGCCTCGATGGCCTGCGCCTCGGTCTTGTAACGCCCGGTCGTATCCTGCTCTGCGGTGCCGACGCCGGCTGCCGCGAGCAGCGGGGTGATGCCGCTCCGCTCCGGCGCGAGCGTCGGATCCGCGCCGTGCTCGAGCAGCAGCTTCATCGCCGGCACGTCGGCGGCCTTCGCCGCGCGCAGGAACGGCGTCGTGCCGGCGCCGTAGATCATGTCGTTGCCGCGGTCGAGCTTCGCGCGGTACGGCGGCATCCGCGCGAGGCGGGCGTTCGGATCGGCGCCGCGCTCGAGCAGCATTCGCGCGACGTCGAGCGCGGTCAGCCGGTTCTCGAGCACCTTCGGCGCCGGACGGTTCGATGCCGGCATCGTGTTGAAGTCGATCGCGGCGTAGAGCGCGCCGCGGCCGGTGTAGTCGTAGAGGTTGGGATCGGTTCCGGCTTCCACGAGCGCGCCCGCGACGTCGTAGTGGCCGTTGATCAGTGCGATCGTCACTGCGCCGATCCCGTCGGGCGTCGTCGCATTCACGTCCGCGCCGGACTCTACCAGCACCGGAATGCAGGCGAGGCAACCCTCCCGGGCTGCGAAGAGCAGCGGAGTCAACCCGCCCGGCGGCAGCCATTTGTCGCGCGGCTCCGCCGTCTGCTGCCGCTCCCACTCCTCGACGTTCGAGCGCGCATTCACGTCGGCGCCGTGCTCGGCGAGGAGCGCGATCATGTCCGGGTGACCCTGGGCCGCGGCCCACATCAAGGCCGTCTGTCCGTGCCACTCCTCGCGCGCGTCGATCTCGGCGCCGCGCTCGAGCAGCGCGCGCGCGGCCTCGACGTGGCCGCCGCGAGCGCTGGTCATCAGCGCGGTCTCGCCCTCGGCGCTGACCTCGTTCGGGTCGGCACCCGCATCGAGCAGCCGCGCGACGATGCGCGCGTTGCCGTTCACGGCGGCGAGATAGAGCGGCGTCACGCCGTAGCGGTTGCGCGCCGTCGCGTCGGCGCCGCCGCGGAGCAGGCGCTCGACGAGCTCCTCGTCGTCGAGCCGCACGGCCCAGTGGAGCGCCGTCGTGCCGTCGGCCTCCGCCGCCGTCACGTTCGGCTTCTGCCGCGCGAGCTCGCGCGCGGCGCCGCGATCGCCCGATTTCAGCGCCGCGACGAGCGGCGGCGTCTGGGCGAGCGCCGCCGCCGGGATCAGCACGGCGAGCGCGGCGGTTACGCCGCGGATGATCTTCGCTGCGGCGGCCATCTACAGCTCCGCGATCGTGCCGGTGCTGTCGCCGAGCTTCTCGAGCGGCACGTCGGCCTTGTGCAGCATCGTCAGCAGCAGGTTCGTCATCGGCGTGTGGTCCTCGCACTTGACGTGCCGGCCGCCGCGGAACCGCCCGCTCGCGCGACCGACGACGACGTTCGGCAACGGGAAGTGATCGTGCGCGTTGCTGTTCGACATGTTGCTGCCGTAGAGCAGGAGCGAGTGGTCGAGCAGCGACCCCTCGCCGTCCTGAATCGCATCGAGCTTGTCGAGGAACCGTCGGAACAGGCTCACGTGATAGGTCTGAATCCGCGCGTTCATCTCGAGCTTGTCCGCGCGGTTCTGATGGTGCGAGACCGCGTGGTGGCCTTCCGTCACGTTCACCTGCGGGTAGGTGCGGTTGCTCACCTCGCGCGCCATCATGAACGTGAAGACGCGGGTGATGTCCGCCTGGAAGGCGAGCGCGAGCAGCTCGAACATCAACTCCACGTGGTCGGCGTACGCGAACGGGATGCCGGGCGGCGCCTCGGGGATCACGAGATCTGCGTTCGCCGCGATCTGCGTCTCCGCGCGGGCGAGACGCCGCTCGATCTCGCGGACGGCCTCGAGATAGCCGTCGAGCATCGCGCGGTCGTGCGCGCCGAGGTCGTGCTTCAACCGCTGCGCCTGGCCGGTCAGCGCATCGAGGATGCTGCGATCCTCGCGCCGTTGCGCGAGCCGCTGCTCGACGCTGCCGCCGGCCCCGAACATCCGCTCGAAGACCTTGCGCGGATTGATCTCCATCGGCATCGGCGTCGTCTCGGTCCGCCACGACAGCGTGTTCATGTAGATGCAGCCGTAATCGCGGTCGCATGCGCCGATCAGCCCCGAATGGTCCTCGGTCGCGAGCTCCATCGAGGGCAGCATCGTGTCCTGGCCGATCGCCTGCGCCGCGATCTGATCGGCCGTCACGCCGGCGTACGCGTCGACGCCCTGGGTCGGCTTCGGCCGCACGCCGGAGAGCCACGTCGTCGGCGACAGCGAGTGGACCGCCGTCGAGTCGGCCGCGCGATGGTGCAGGCCGCTGACGATCGCGAGGCGATCGCGATAGTCCGCGAGCGGCTGCAGGATCGGCTTCAGCTCGAAGTCCGTGCCGACGGCGTCCGGCGTCCACTGCGACATCACGGCGCCGTGCGGCACGTAGACGAAGCCGAGCCTAGGGCCCTGCCGAGGCGCGTTCGCGAACGCGGGCATCATCGCATCGAGCAACGGCAGCGCGACCGTCGCGCCGGTTGCCCGCAGGAAGGTGCGGCGGTCGAGATGCTTCTTCGTGATGAACATCGTCATAGCTCCTTCAGGGGCTCGCGGCGGCCGTCGTCGGCCCATCGGCCGGGCGCGTCGCGATCCGCGTTCTGAACGGCGTGCTCTCCGCGACGCCGAGCACGATCGCCGAGAACCGGTAGTTCTCGGCCGCGGCATTCCGAACGATCTGGCGCACGATCGGCATGTCGTACGGCTCGAGCCCGCGGCCGAGCGCGTACGTCAAAAGCTTCTCGGTGACGAGCCCGGCGAACTGCTCCGGGTTCTGCGTCAGCGCCTCGCGCAGCGAAATCGGCCCGTCGACCTTCGCGCCGTTCGCCATCTGGCCGGACGCGTCGATCGCGCCGCCCGGCTCCTTCGTGCGCCACTGGCCGATCGCGTCGAAGTTCTCGAGCGCGAAGCCGATCGGGTCCATCACGTTGTGGCAGGTCGCGCAGACCGGGTTTGCGCGGTGCTCCTCGAGGCGCTCGCGGACGGAGCGCGCCGCCTGGCCGGGCGCGTTCTCCTCCAGGGCGGGGACGTTCGGCGGCGGGGCCGGCGGCGGCGTGCCGAGCACGTTCTCGAGAATCCACTTGCCGCGCAGCACGGGCGAAGTGCGGTTCGGATACGACGTCACGGTCAGGATGCTGCCGTGCCCGAGCAGGCCGCGACGGTTCGGGTCTTCGACCTCGATCCGGCGAAAATGGCTGCCGTACACGCCCTTGATGCCGTAGTGCTCGGCGAGGCGCTGATTCACGAAGGTGTAGTCGGCGGTCAGCAGATCGACGACGCTCCTGTCCTCGCGGATGATGCTTTCGAAGAACAGCTCCGTCTCGCGCCGCAGGGCGCTTCGCAGGTTCTCGTCGAAGTTCGGGAACTGCTCGACGTCCGGGCGCGCGCTCGCGAGGTTGCGGAGATAGAGCCACTGGCTCGCGAAGTTGTCGACGAGCGCTCGCGCCTTCGGATCCGCGAGCATCCGCCGCACCTGGGCTTCGTACACGCGCGGCTCGGACAGGCGCCCGCGCTCGGCGAGCGCGAGGAGCTCTTCGTCCGGGAGGCTGCTCCAGAGGAAGAACGACAGGCGCGACGCGAGGGCGAGATCGGCGACTGGATACGCCTTTCCGGGCACCGCGTCGATCGGGTCGGGCTCGCTGCGATACAGGAACGCAGGCGCCGTCAGCAGCACGCGGAGCGCGTTCTGGATGCCGCGGTCGAAGCCGCCGCGTTCGCGGCCCGCCGCGTAGAAGTCGAGCAGCGGCGCGAGATCCTCGTCGGTCACCGGCCGGCGATACGCGCGTCGCCCGAGCGTCGCCAGGATCCGCTCCGCGCACGGCTGTTCCTCGCGGAGCGTCTCGGGCCGGCACGTGAAGATCCGTTGCCGGCTCGGGGTGTCGCCCGGTCCGGTCGCCTCGTACGGCCCGGTGATGTTGATATAGTCGATGACCGGCAGGCCGTTCATGTCCTGCAGATCGAGGTTGCGCGTGTGGAGCTCGAGCGGCTCGTGCGTCTCCGCCGCGCTCTTCCTGACGAAGGCGATGCCGACATCGTGCGGGCCGGCGCTGATCGGAATCCGCGCGCGGAGGCGGGCGTCGATCGCGTCCGCGGCGGCCGCGAAGTTCGCGTCGGACGCGGCGTTGTCCTCCGCTCCGCCGACCTGCGCGGCGAACACGCGCTCGCCGTCGATCGTGATCTCGAGCTCGTGCGGCCACTCGAGCCCCGTCATGTAGCCGACGATGTTGCGCTTCAAGAAGACGCTGAAGTCGTAGTCAGCATCGAGCGGGAAGTTGTGGCGAATCGGCATGCCGCCGCGCGTGCCGAGCGGTAGGCCCTCGACGTGCTCGTGCTGGGCGAGGTCCGGCGGGATGCGGTAGATCGTCGTGACCGTGGGGGTGTCGGGATCGCCGACCGCGAGCGCCGCGAGCTTCGAGCCGGCCGCGAGATACTGCTCCAGGAGCGACGGCGAGACGCGCAGGATGTCCGCGATGTTGTCGAAGCCGTAGCCTTCGTCGTCCGCGGGCAGGTACTCGGCCGGGTCGATCTCTAGGGCGAGGAGGTCGCGAATCGCGTTGCCGTACTCGGCGCGGTTCAATCGGTGGATCGCCGCGCGGCCGGGATTGGGGTCGGCGAGCACGGCCGCGTCGAGCGTCGACTCGAGCCAGCCGATGATCTGCTCGTACTGCTGGGGCTCCGGGCGCGGCATCCCCTGCGGAGGCATCGCGCCCGCGCGGAGCTTCCGCACGACGCGCTCCCAGATCGCCGCGTCGTCGGGCACGCGCTCGAAGTCGCGCGTGTCGAGCACCACGTCGGCGATCTTCGCGTACTGGTTGTGGCAGGTGAAGCAGTACTGCGTGAAGAAGCCTTTCGCGGCTTCCGGCGTGAGCTCGTCGTGCGCGCGCTGCGCGATCCCGGGGCCGGCCGCGCCGAGCACGGCGAGCAGCACGAGCAAACGGATGCGATTCGGCCTCATTCGCCCCCCGGCGGTCCGACTGTCGTCGAAATAACCGCTTGAAATAGTGGGAAAATGTTACCACGGAACCGTCGGTGAGATGAATTTCCTGCCGCTCCAGCCCCTTACGACGGCGCAGCGGCCGGGGCTGCGTGGCGGCTTCCGCGTCCGGCACACCCCCGTGCGACTGCCGCGCTACACCGTCGAGCTATGATCGCGCTGATCCGCAACCGACGAGGAGGGGGTGTGATGACGACACGGCGCTCGATTCTGCAGCTCGCGGTGGCCGCCGGGCTCCTGCTGCGCGACCGCGGCGCTGCGCACGCGCAGACGAACCGCAACCGCGCGGGCATCGCGCCCGAAGCGAGCATCCGCCGCGACGCGCCGTACCGCCGAATCGCGACGGAGGAGGCGTACTCGACGCCCGAGATCGTCGATCGCTACCGCCGGATGATCGAAGACGGCACGACGACGGATCCCGGCTTCGCGGCGATGTGGGGCGGGTTTTTGCGGCGCGACGCGGATTGGTTCGAGCAGCTGTTCAGCTTGGGAGAGCGGCGGTTGCGTGACATGGATTCGATGGGCACCGCGATGCACGTGCTGTCGCTGACCGCGCCCGGCGTGCAGGTGTTCGACGCCGCGACGGGCACCTCTCTCGCACGCGAGACGAACGACCGCCTGGCGGAGGCGTGCCGCCGGCACCCGGACCGCTTCGCAGGTCTCGTCACGATCGCGCCGCAGGACCCGCGGCGCGCAGCGCAGGAGATCGAGCGGGGCATGACGTCGCTCGGGCTGCACGGCGTCATCGTCAACTCGCACACGAACGGCGAGTATCTGGACGACGAGAAGAGCTGGGAAATCTTCGAGGCTGCCGAATCGCTCGACGCCGCGATCTACATCCATCCGACGACGCCGACGCTACAGATGCTCGAGCCCTACCTCAGCCGCGGGCTGCACGGTCCGATCGGCGGCTTCGCGGCGGACGTATACCTGCATTCGCTGGCGCTGATCGGCGCCGGCGTGTTCGACCGGTTCCCGGGGCTGAAGATCGTCGTCGGCCATCTCGGCGAGGGCCTGCTCGGCATGATGTATCGGTTCGACTACATGCAGCACCAGATTCCGCGCCGGCTCGAGCGGCGCGTCAGCGATTACCTGAAGGACAACTTCTACGTGACGACGAGCGGCATGGCGTGGGAGCCGGCGATCAAGTTCGCACAGGAGGTGCTCGGCTCGAGCCGCGTGCTCTATGCGATGGACTACCCGTATCAGTTCGACGCGGAGGAGGTCGTCGTCACCGACGGGCTCTCGATCGGCGACGAGGAGAAGATGCAGCTCTTTCAGACGAACGCGGAGCGCGTCTTCCACCTGAAGCGCGGCTGACCGCGACCGGCCGGCATCACGCGATCGCGCTGAGCGCCTCGCCGCTCGCGGCGAGCTCGTCGAGCGCCGCGCCGAGCATCTGCGGCGCGTGCAGCGCCGCTCCGTCCGCTTCCTCGGCGACCGACTCGGCCGGCGCGGCCGCGACCGCGAGCACGACCCAGCGGAAGATCTCGAGCTTCAGCGAGACGTCGATCGAATGCTCCGGCAGGTCGGCCGGCGTGATCGTCGCGAGACCGGGTTCCGGCTCCGGGGGATCGAGCGCGTCGAGCAGCTGCGACAGGAAGCTCGCGATCGTCCGGAGCACGGCGGCCGCGGACGGCAGCGCCTCCGCAGCGCGCGGCTCGGCTTCCGCGGGCGCGCGCGGCGCGGGCGCGGGCTCCGACGCGCGCGCGGCCGGCGGGGAGGCGGCCGGCGCGCTTCGAGCGTCGCCGCTCGCCGCCGCGCGCGGCTCGCTCGCGG
Source organism: uncultured Gammaproteobacteria bacterium (assembly GCA_964457725.1). Taxonomy (GTDB): domain Bacteria; phylum Pseudomonadota; class Gammaproteobacteria; order Steroidobacterales; family Rariloculaceae; genus FEN-1219. The sequence continues at coordinate 3,049 of CAYWGQ010000003.1, read as the reverse complement.
GCGAGTCGAGCCCCGGCGCTGCCGCGCGCAGCGTCGGCGCCGGGGCCGAGTACACGGCCCGCTCGCGCGTGCTCATCCGCAAGCTCACGCGGGCGAGCTCGGCCGGGTCCATCGCGAGCGCCGCCGCGGCCTCGAACGCGTCCGCCGCGCCGCTCGTGAAGAACGTCTCGGCGAGCTCGGCCGCCTGTGTGACGACGTTCCGCACGGCCTCGAGCTCTGCGGCGTCGAGCTCGCCGTCGATCGCGACGGCGATCCGGGTCGCGCTTCGTCCGCGGATCGTCAGCTCCGTGACGACGCGCTCGTGATCGCCGCGCTCGGCCGCTCGTGCCGACGCGGCCGTGCGCGAGCTGATCCGCAGATAGACGGTGTCGCCGTCGGTCGTCTCGATCACGAGCGCGGCGCGCTCGGTGCGGCGGTACGTGATCGCTGCCGCGCCGTCACGGCCGGGCGACGGCCCCCCGCAGACGTGCGCTTCCCGGACGCTCTTGCACGCCGCGCGATCGGGCGCGGCCGCGGCCGGCCCGGGGTCCGGATCTCTGTGTCTGCCTTCGGCCGCGGGCCGGAGCCGCGCGCCGAGCGCTTCGAGCCTCGCCGTCGAATCCATGCCGGTGCTCCGCCGGGTGCTGACCGCCCTGATGTCGGCCGCTCGCGGCGAAACTTGAGGCCTGGACGGGGCCCGAGCCCCCGAGGGGCTCGGGCCTTTTCGGCAGGCGGTCAGCGGCAGACGAAGTTCTGCTCGACCCAGCTCGCGGGGTCGTTCGCCCGGTCGGCCGGGCCGACGTAAACGGCCCGCTGCGGATACGGGCAGAGCTTGCGCTGGTTGTCGACCACGCCGCCCGTCCGGTGCTCGGCGACGATGAAGTCCGGCGCCTCGCCTCGCTCGACCCACGCCGCGAGCGGCGCGAGGCGGTCCCAGTGGTCGAGCCCCGGGCCGCCCTCGCAATGCGCCATGCCGGGCACCATGAACAGCCGCGTGTGCTCGCGCGCCCGGGCCGCGTCGCCGCCGAACGTCTGCTCGACGACCGCCTCGTAGTAATCGATCACCGGCCGCCCGGGGCGCTCCGGGTCGGCCCAACCGTGGTAGAGCAGCAGCTTGCCGTTCTCTCGGAGGAGGAAGCGCGAGAGATCGGGGTCGGTCGCATCGATCAGCCGCATCATCGCCTCGGCCTTTCCGGCCGTGAAGTCGTCGACGTCGAACTCCCACCACGCGAACTCCGGCGGCGTCGCGCGCTTGTCCGGCACGATCGACAGATCGGTCGGATCGGGCACGGGCTCGCCGGGCGAGCGCTCGTAGAACAGAAAGTTCATGTGATCGGCGATGTAGCGCAGCCGCGAGGGCGTGAGGCCGTTGCCGGCGTGCGCGACGATCGTTCGATCCCACGCGAACTCGGAGCCGAAGTCCATGCCGGCGCCGATCTGCACGCCGCGGCTGTCGTACGGGCCGCGGTACAGATCCTGGATGGCCGCGATCTGCCGCGGCGTGAAGCAGTCCGCCCGATCGGTGCCGGCAGGGCACATGTGCGGGGCCAGATGCTCGCTCGGGTCGAACCTGCAGGACGGCGGGTCGCTGATCAGGCCGTCCTCGATGCCGTCGTCCGCGTCGCAGACCGCGAGCACGCTGTCGCGGAGGATGCGCCACTTCGTCAGGTCCTCCGGCACGCCGTCGCCGTCCGCGTCGAAGGCCAGGTTGCCCGCGAAGCCGTCCTCGAACGACTTCTTCACCGCCCACCAGTTCGTGATGTTCGTGACCTGATAGTCGTAGACCGGCGCGCCGGCGACGATCCCGTCGAAGTCGTTCGGGAACCGCTGCGCCGACATCAGTCCCTCGCGGCCGCCGGTCGAGCAGCCCTCGAAATACGCGTACTCGGCGGGGCGGCCGAAATACGCGCGAACGAGCGTCTTCGACGCGTTCGCGGTCAGATGCACGGCACGGTAGGCGAAGTCGATCAGCGCCTGCGGGTTATCCCGCGCGAAGGACGCGCCCGGCTCCGCGCCGGCGTCATGACCCATGTTGGAGTTCGCGGTCGCATAGCCTTGCGCGACACGGGCGTCGGCGTAGTCGAGGTCGCCGTCCTTGCCGCCGTCGCCGATGTTCACGAGCCGGCCGTTCCAGCTTTCGCGGGCCGGCAGCTGCACGTGAAACTGCACCGTGCCGCCAGCGATACCGCGAACGTAGCAGTGCGCGGGCGTTTCCCGCGTTGCCGCACGCCATTCGGCGCGCAGCAGCGTGAGGTTCGCGGCGTCGAGCAGCGCCTCGCAAGCGCCGGCGTCCGACGTCGCGGCGTGCGCGTCGTCGAGCCCTTGCGCGGCGAGCACGAGTGCGGCGAGTGCGGTGTGTCGCTTCACCATCCCTGCTACCCCCTTCCGGTTCGAAGGCCGCAATGATAGCCCGTGCGTGCTCGCCTTCGCGGCGAAGCGAGACCGCGCCGCCGACCGTCCCGGACGCGGGGTGAATCAATACGGCTCGGGCAGCTCCGGGTAGTCCGCGAAGATGTTCGGCCGCTGCTTCACCTCGGCGTACGGCCGGTACCGTGTCGGCGGCCCGTCCGGCTCGACCGCGAGCGCGCCGCGCACGGTGCCGTTGTCCGTGGCCTGCGCCCAGCTCGTCTCGAAGGTCGTGCGGAACACCGGCGCGAGGTTCGAGTGCTGGATCCGCCACTCGCCGTTCTCTTTCACGTAATCGATGTAGTACGGCCCCCAGACCCAGCCGGCGGACGTGTTGCTGCCCGTCGCGCCGGGCGAGAGCCAGTGGCTGCGGGCGGAGCGGCCGTCGGCCGCGATCTCGATGTACGGGTTCACGGTCATGTGCAGGATGAAGAACCCCGGGATGCGCTTCGTCGCGTCGAACGCCTCGTAGAGCCGCCGGACGCTGTCGCGGCCGCGGTAGATCCCGCTGTCGGAGAACTCGACCGACACGTCGTCGGTCTGCTGCGCGTAGAGCTCGGGGAAGATCTTCTCGTAGTCCTGCGTGAAGAGATAGTGTGCGTACTTCGCTTGCAGCTTCTGGATGCGCAGCTCGTCCTCGAGGCGCTCGACCCGCGCCGCGAGC
>CAYWGQ010000002.1:0-113186 GCA_964457725.1 uncultured Gammaproteobacteria bacterium | reverse complement strand
ACGTGTCCCATGATCGTGACGACGGGCGCGCGCGGCACTTCTTCGACGTCGGCGGCCGCCTGGTCGATCGACTCGAGAAGCTGATCCTCGATCGCCGTTTCCTTCAGCGGCTTCGCGGTATGACCGAGCTCCTCGACGACGAGCACGGCCGTGTCCTGGTCGATCACCTGATTGATGGTCACCATCATGCCCATCTTCATCAGGGCCTTGATGACCTCGGTGGCTTTGATCGCCATGCGCTGGGCGAGCTCGCTGACGGTGATCGTCGCCGGAATCTCGACCTCGCGGACGACGGGCGCCGTCGGTCGCTCGAAGCCGTGCTGCGCGTCGCCGGCAACCGGGACACCGCGCCTGCGTACGCGCTGTTGCTTCTTGCGGCGCCGGCCGGCCATGCCGTCGGCGACGTGCAGCGTGTGGTCGTCGGCCGCGGCCTTCCCGCCCTTCACCTTGTGCCGGCGGTCGGGCTCGGCCCGCTTCGGCGCTTCCTTCGCGGCCGGAGCAGGCGCCGCGGGCGCGGCGGGCGCCGCGGGGGCGGCTTCCGGCGCCGCGGGAGCCTCTGCGGCCGCGCGGGCGCGCGCGGCCTCCTCGTCCGCGGCCGCTGCCGCCTTGCGGCTCTCTTCCTCGGCGCGCCGGCGCTCCTCGGCCTCGCGCTGCTCGCGCTCGAGCCGCTCGCGCTCCTCGGCCTCGCGCCGCTCGCGCTCCTGCCGCTCCGCCTCGAGACGCGCCTCTTCCTCGGCGCGGCGCTTGGCGTCGAGCTCCTCCTGCTGCTTGCGCGCCTGCTCCTCGAGCACGTCGCGCTTGATATACGTGCGCTTCTGCCGCACCTCGACGTTCACGGTGCGCGAGCGCCCTTGACCGCCGGAGAGCCTGAGCTCGCTCTGCGATTTTCTCTTCAGCGTGATGCGTCGCGGGGCCGAGGCGGACGGATCCGAGCGGCCGTGCGCGCGCCGCAGATGCGTGAGGAGCTCGAGCTTCGCGTCCTCGCTGATGGTATCGTCGGCGCCCGCCACCTTGATGCCGGCCTCGTCCAGCTGCACGAGCAGCCGATCGACCGGCACCTTCAGTACTTTTGCGAAATCCGCGACTGTCACTTCCGCCATATGCTTACTCCCCGGGCGGCCTCAGGCCTGCTGCCCGCTCTCGAACCAGTGCGCCCGTGCGGCCATGATCAGTTGCGCCGCGCGGTCCGGGTCGAGATTCTCGATTTCCTCCAGATCGTCGACGGCCTGCTCGGCGAGATCCTCGCGGGTCACGATGCCGCGGCTCGCGAGCTCCAGGGCGAGCTCGCGATCCATGCCCTCGAGGCTCAACAGATCCTCCGCGGGCTCCGCCTGGTCGATCACTTCCTCGCTGACGATCGCCTGCGTGATCAGCACGTCCCGCGCCCGCGAACGAAGCTCGTTCACGATGTCCTGATCGAACTCCTCGATCGCGAGCAGCTCGCTCGCCGGCACGTAAGCGATCTCCTCGAGCGAGGAGAAGCCCTCCTGCACCAGGATCGTCGCGACGTCCTCGTCGACGTCGAGCTCCTTCATGAAGTTCTGCACGAGCTCGCGCGCTTCCTTCTCGCTCTTCTCCTCGGCCGCGCTCTCGGTCATCACGTTCAGCTCCCAGCCGGTGAGCTCGCTCGCGAGCCGGATGTTCTGGCCGCCTCGACCGATCGCCTGCGACAGCTTGTCCTCCTCGACCGCGATGTCCATGCTGTGCGCGTCCTCGTCGACGACGATCGAGATCACCTCGGCCGGCGACATCGCGTTGATCACGAACTGCGCAGGGTTCTCGTCGTAGAGGATGATGTCGACGCGCTCGCCCGCGAGCTCGTTCGACACCGCTTGCACGCGCGAGCCGCGCATGCCGACGCACGCACCGACCGGGTCGATTCGGGGATCGTTGCTCTTGACGGCGATTTTCGCGCGTAGCCCCGGGTCACGGGCGGCGCCCAGGATCTGGATCAGCCCTTGGCCGACCTCCGGCACCTCGATCTTGAAGAGCTCGATCAGGAACTCGGGGGCGGTCCGCGTCAGAAAGAGCTGCGGCCCCCGCGGCTCCGAGCGCACCTCGCGGAGCAGGCTCTTCACACGGTCCTGGGGTTTGATCGGCTCTCGGGGGATTAAGTTCTCGCGCGGAATGAAGCCCTCCGCGTTGCCGCCAAGATCGATGTACGCACCGTTTCGGTCGACGCGCTTGACGATCCCGGACAAGAGCTGCCCGACGCGGTCTCGGAACTCCTCGACGACCTGCTCCCGCTCGGCCTCGCGCACCTTCTGCACGATGACCTGCTTTGCGGTCTGTGCGGCGATCCGGCCGAACTCGACGGACTCCATCGGCTCCTCGACGTAGTCGCCGGGCTTGGCGTTCGGGTCGATCTCGAGCGCGTCCTGCATCCTCAGCTCGCGCGCGGGTTCCTGAAGCTCGGTCGAATCGTCGGCAAACACCTTCCAGCGCCGGAACGTCTCGTAATCGCCGGTCGTGCGGTCGATCGACACCCGCACGTCGATGTCCTCGCCGTAACGCTTACGCGTGGCCGACGCGAGCGCCGCTTCGATCGCCTGGAAGATGACCTCTTTGTCGACGCCTTTCTCGTTCGAGACGGCGTCCACTACCATCAAGATTTCCTTGCTCATCGTTCAGTCACCCGATCGCTTCCCAAATTGCGGCACGAGCCGCGCTTCGGCGATGTCGCCGAGCTCGAATCGCCACGTTCGACCCTCCGCCGCGACGAGCACCGCGTTCTCGGCGACGCCCGCAATCTCTCCTTTCAGCCGACGCTTGCCCTCGTGCAGCCGCTTCAGCTCGACGCGCACCGGCTCCCCGGTGAAACGCTCGAACTGCTCGAGCGTCCGCAGACGCCTGTCGAGGCCGGGTGAGGACACCTCGAGCACGTAGCTCCCGGGCTGGGGGTCCTCGACGTCGAGGAACGCGCTGATCTGGTTGCTGACCCTCTCGCAATCCTCCAGCGTCACACCGCCCGGCACCCGGTCGATATAGATGCGCAGCAGACCGTTCCGCCCCGCATGGGCGTCCAAGTCCGCGAGCTCGTACCCGAGCGCCCGCAACGGCGGCTCCAACAGCGCGATCAGCTTCTCCTTGTCTACGGTCTGGCCCACTCCACGGGACCGGCAAACAAAAAATGGGCCGAAGGCCCATTCTTGTCGTCGGCGCTCTCCTCCGGCCGCCGCTCGGCGACCCAAGCTCGACTAAACAAAAAGCCCCGAGACGGGGCTTCCTACCTAACCATCTGGGTTATCATCCAGCCCCAACCTATTGATTCCAATTAGGAATCTCCAGCTTGGCCGAGCCGATGCTCCGCTAAAACCGTGCACATGCTAGCAAAAAGCGCGCCGCGACGGTAGGCGACGCGGGCCATCAGCGCGGCAGCGCCGGGTCGGCGACTACCTGAATCGACTCGAGATACCGCACGAGGCGTCCGATCAGCGAACGCGCGTCGGCCTCCGCGGTCACGTCGCCGCCCTGCTCCATCCACAGCTCGTACCCCCACACGGGCATCGTGCGGGTGCCGTGCGCCCGGACGAGGGACCGGCCGTCGATGGTCTCACGGACCTCGTGCGCCGGGAACCGCCCGCCGCGCCGCTCGGCGAGGCGCGTCAGATCGGGCACGGCGACGTTCAGCGACTGGGCGACCGGCCCGTCGCCGCGCGCCTCGGTGCCGTGGCAGGCCGCGCAGAAACGCTCGAAGAGCTCCTCGCCAGAAAGATCCTGCAAGCCGAAAACCTGCGCCGCGGCGCCGCCGGGAAGGCAGAACGCCGCGAGCAAGGCTAGCGCCGCTGCTCGCCTCACCATCGTCTCGCTCACCGTATCAGTGCCAGTGTCCGTGCTCCTCGGACCACACGCGCCGCGGGCCGGAGGCGCCGTCCGAGCCGAGCTCGTCGAGCGAGGTCAGCATGACGAACGCTCCGGTCAAGAGCATCAGCACGATCGCCGAGAGCACGACGCGTCCGGCGAGCGACACCTTCTGCGTCTTCAACGCATGACAGTGCTTGTACTTCTTGCCGCTGCCGCACGGGCAGGGCTGGTTGCGTCCTACCGCTTTCATGGCTCACTCCCTGTCCGCGCCGCCGAGCTCGAGCAGCGAGAACGGGTCGACGCGGGCGTCGAGAACCCGTACGCCCCAATGCAGATGCGGGCCCGTGACCCGTCCGGTCGCTCCGGCGAGCCCGAGGACCTCGCCCCGTTCGACCATTTGACCGGGCTCGACGTCGATCCGCGATAGATGCAAATACGTCGTGTAGACGCCGAGGCCGTGATCGACGAATACCGCGTTGCCGCTGAAGAACAGCTCTTTCGCGAGCACGACGCGGCCGCGATTCGCCGCGAGCACGGGCGTGCCGACGGCCGCACGCAGGTCCGCCCCCGAATGCGGCGCGCGCGGCTGCCCGTTGAAGATGCGCCGATGGCCGAAGTTGCGCCCGCCGGTCACGCCGGGCAGCGGCGAGGCGAAGGGCTCTCGCCAGTAGATCTCGGGTGTCAGCGTGTCGTAGATCTTCCCGGTCTCCTCCGCCTCGCGGGCGGCCCGAGCCTGGTTCTCGGGGCTCAGCTCGACGTAGCCGGGCTCGACCTTCAGCTCCGTCGTCGGAAACGCCTTGCTCTGCACCGCGATCGGCTCCTTCGCGGTCCGCGAGCGGCCGTCGTCGTAGCGAAACGTGACCTCCGCGACGTGCTCGCCCGCCGCCGCGTCGAGGTCGACGCCGAGCACCGTCACCCAGCGCTCTCCCTGGCGGACGAACGGTACGGCGCGGCCGCTCCAGCGCGCCTCGACCCCGGCGAGCCCGGGCTCGTGCGGGAACGCGAGCTCCACGGCCTGGCCTTGCGCGACGACCAGGGCGGCGGCTGCGAGCCAACCGAGCGCAGCCACGAGCGAGCTCCCCTAGCGATGCGACGTCTGGTAGTGGCGCTCGAGCGCGCCCGCGGCGAAGTCGCTGCGCGGGTCGCGCCACACCGAGTGCACGTGGTTGCCGTCGTTCTGCACGTTGTCGTACTCGAAGACGAAGTCGGCGCCCTGCAGCCGGAAGTAGTGCGGCTCGCCGCGTTCCGTCGAGCCCATCCACGCGAACTGCAGGGACGGCACGTCGATGCTCGCCATGTACGCGGCGGCGATCTCCGGCCGATAGTTCCCGACGACCTCGTCGAGAATCAGCCTGACCCAGTGCTGCTGGACCTCGTTCAGGTCGCCGACGCGCACGCCCTGGGGCTCGAGCGTCGTCCGCCACGCGTCCCACTGGTCGCGCGGCTTGCGCAGATTCGCGGTGAAGATCTCGCTCGGCGCCATCGGCGCGACGATCGCGGTGCGCCGCCCGGCTTCGTCGAGCGACGTCACGAGCTCGCGGGCCAGGTCCTCGACGACGCCGTGGACGCGGAAACCTGCGAGCGGACCGCTCCGCACCTCCGCGGGGTTCGAGCCGAAGAACGACGGCGTGACGCCGACCGCGCCCGGCTCGACGGTGACGTTCAGCGACACGTGGTGGCCCTCGAACCGCCAGCCCCAGGTCGCCGCGGTCGACGGCTCGCCGAACAGGATCAGCACGTAGTGGTCGACGCTGCGCGGCAGCCCGCCCTCGTCGAGCACGTCGAGGATCTGCTCGAGCTGCATGATGTGCACGGCCTTCAGATAGCCCTTCGCGCTCAGTGTCGCGGTCAGAAGCTCGTGCACGAGCTTGCGCTGTGCCGCCGTCATTTGCTCGAGCGGCAGCCCGACCCGCGCGGCCGGCCAGAACTGCCAGTTTTCGCGCTGGTCGCTGGCGAACGGCAGGCTGAGCATGCCGGCTCGGTCGATACCGAGCATCTGCTCGGTACCGTCGCGGCCGCCATCGACCGTCGCGAGCAGGCCCTCCGCGGCCCGCACCATCGCCTCGGTCACCGCGACTGCGGAACCCTGCGCGAGAACGGTTTGGGAAAGGAGCAATACGGCGAGCGTGCCGACGAGACGACGGATCATGACGATGTGCCTCCCCTTTGCCGCGCGGCGCGCCGACCGGGATGGGCTCGAGCCGCGAGCTTCAGTCGAATCATGGGCTTCGGGCGCGAGCGGGGTCAAGCCGGGCCCGGGGCGTCACTCCGCTTCGACTCGGATCGGTCGCACCGAGTACAGCCGCGGCGTGTCGCAGCGCAGCAGCGGATCGAGCAGCTCGGCGAAGCGGTCGACGCCGCCGCCGTTGTAGAACTCGTCGTAATCACGCCCGAACGCCTCGTACGACTCGTGGCCGGTGGCCCATTTGAAGCTGTAGCCCGCGTCGCCGCGCTCGCCGTAGGCCGGGAACAGGATCCAGTGCCCGGCCGAGGAGCCCGAGCGCACGAAGTACTCGATCCACTCGGCGACCGCCTCGAGCGCCGCATCGACGCGCGCGCCGACCCGCAGCGTGCAATCGGCGACCTCGAGCGGACCGAAGCGGCCACTGTCTGCGGGCGGCCGCAGCGTGAGCACGGCGAACTGCACGTTCGAATCGCAGCGCATCACGCTGTCGAAGACCGGGGCGAGGGCCGCTCCCTCGGCGAAGTAGTGCGCCATGCTCTGCCCCATCGCGACGCCGCTCGGCCAAGCACCGATCCAGGCGAAATCGAAGTCGACGTCGCGGGTGTACGCGCGGGGCGTCAGCACGTAGGCGCTGTACGGCGGCGCTTCCTGCGTCCGCATCCAGTCGTTGAACGCGGCCTCGAGCCCGTCGAGATCGGCCGGGCCCTTGCCCTCGACGTAGTGGCACGTGAGGAACTCGACCGGCCGCAGCGGCTGCTGGGCGCGCGCCGCGCCGGCCGGCAGCATGAGGACGGCGAGCGCTGCGGCGAACGCAGAGACGATCAGACGCCCGCCGCATCGACTGCGCGGCGCCGCGCGCCGTCCGTGTCCGCCGCGCATCACTTCGTCGCCACGATCGTGACGAGGCCCTGCTCGACCTCGACCTCGACGTCCTCGAAACCGGCCGCTGCGAGCTCGTCGACGACCCAGTCCGACGACAACCTGAGCTTGCGGTAGTAGCTCTTCGACAAGCGCCAGCCCTCTTGCTCCCGCCGGTAGACGAGATCGTGGACCTTGACGGTGCGCGGCTCGTACTCGAGGAAGCACGTCAAGATCGTCGTGTCGTCGCTCCGCACGGGAATGAACCGGTCGAGGTCGACGAGCTCCTGCGACAGATCGCGAAACGTCACGACGAACCGCCCGCCCGGCTCGAGCGCCCCGAATACCTTGCCGAAGAGCTTCCGCACGTCGTGCTGAGATTCGAGGTGGAGAAGCGTGTCCGTCATGCAGACGATCAGCTCGACCGGGCCTTCGGTGTAGCGATCGAAGTTCAGCAGGTCGTCCTCGACCGTGCTGACGCAGTGCGCCCCCATGTTCGCGACGAGCTCCGCGAGCAGCTTGCGATCGAAGTCGACCGCCGTCACGGCGAAGCCGAGCTGCGCGAGCGGAATCGACTGAAAGCCGCAGCCCGCACCGAGATCGAACGCCGTCTTCGAGCCCCGCGGCTCGATCCCATGCTTGCGGAAGAACGCCAAGTTGCGCTCGACCCCGCTCTCGAACCCGCCGAGCATCCACGAGTAGACGTCGGCGAGGACTTGGTCGTAGTGCTGCTTCGCGGTCGGCATCGTGGGCGTTCCCGTGCTCCGTAATGTTGCGGGCCGGGGCAGCGGAGCACAAGTCTCGCGACCGTCGTCAGCGGGGCGGCGGATAGGTGATGTGCGTGCCCTCGACGACGGCGAACGGCGTGAGCGTGTGCGGCCTGGTTTGCTTCGGGCCGAGGATGTCGACGACCTCGATGCCGCGGACCAGGAGCGCGTCGCCGATCAGCGAGCGGTGGCAACGCCACGGGACGGCCTCCGCGCACATCACCGCCGTGCGCTGCTCCGCGGCGAGCGCAATCAGCGTCTCGAGCGCGTCGCCGAATTCCGCTGACTGCATGTAATCCGCGTAGCCGCGAAACGAGGCGTTGCGCCAGCCGGTGTTCGGCGACTCGGCCGCGGGCCGCCGCAGGCCCCCGAGCGATCTCAGATGACGATAGCCGATGCCCTCCCGCGCGAGGCTCGCCCGCAGGCTCTCTGCGCCGAATTGCGGGTGGCGGCGCGAGCCGGGCGCGGTCCGGACGTCCGCGACGAGCTCGATCGCGTGCTCCTTCAGGAGCGCGACGAAATCCTCGATCGGCCGGGTCGAGTGGCCGATCGTATATACCGTCGTCGAGCGGCTCATCTCGGGCACCGTCCGCGGCGGCGCGGCTCACTCCGGCGCGCAGGTGAAGCTCGACGCGTCGCGGAGGTCGCCCTCACCGTCGTACCGCGCGTGCCGCGGGTACGGACAGAGCGGACGGGCGAGCCCGCTTTCCGGGTTCCGGCCGACGATCACGTTCGGATTCATCTCCTGCTCGCGCCACATCTCGAGTGCCGCGATCGCGTCGAAGCTGTGCGGCCCTGGACCGCCGCCGCAATGCTCCATGCCGGGCACCACGAACAGCCTGAGCCAGTCCGACTGATCCGGCCCCATCTCCTCGAGCACGCTCTCGTAGTATTCGATCGTGTTCTTCGGTGAGATCGCTGCATCGTTCCAGCCGGCGTACAGCAGCAGCTTCCCGCCGTGCGCTTGGAAGGCACGCAGATCCGGATCGACCGCGTCGACGAAGCCGGCTGCCGCGTCGATCCGCGGCAGGTCGCGATCGAGATCGAACGCGCGCCAGTCGTAGTCCGGATCCTGAAACGCCAGGATCCGCACGGTGTCGAGCACGAATGGGCTCGGACCGTCGGCCCTGCTCGGCATCGGGCGGAGCGGAACGCTGATCGCTTGGCCAGCGAAGACCGCCTCGCCGTCGGCCGTGCGGAGCCCGGAATAGAACGTTTCCACGGTCCGGAGCTCGCCCGCCGTGAGGCAGCCGTCCACCTGCCCGTTGCCACAGGCGAGCGTCGCGAGCTCGAGCCCGCATTGCCGAGGGTCGTTCAGGAAACCCTCCCCGAGCGTATCGCACTCGCGCATCACCGCATCGTTGACGAGCGCGGCCGCGTCCGCGTCGAGCGCCTCGTCCGGATGCCGTGCCAGCCGCACGGCGAGCGCCACCGCCGCCGTGTGCATCCGCACGTGGCGGTTCGCCAGTGCGCCCGCGATGATCCCGTCGAAATCTCCCGGATACCGCTGCGCCGCCATGACGCCCTGCCGGCCGCCGGTCGAGCAGCCTTTGAAATAGGAGTAGTCGATCGGCCCGCCGTAGAACGCCTGAATCACCCGCTTCGCCTTGACCGCCATGTCGTGCACCGCTCGGTAGGCGAAATCGACGAGCTTGTCGGGCTCGCCGAGCGCGAACAGTCCGTTCGGGCCGTCGGCGGCCGAGTGGCCCGTGTCGGTCGCGGTCGTCGCGTAGCCGCGCCGGAGCGCCTCCTGCATGTCGTCGTAGCCCTGGATCTCGCCGGCCCAGCCGCCGTTGCCCACGGCGAGGAACTTGCCGTTCCAGTTGTCGAGCGGCATCCAGAGCTCGACGGAAATATCGGAACGCGGCGTCGGCCGAAGGCGCATCGTCACGCGACAGTGCGCCGGCAGTGGATCGGCGGCACCCGCGTCGCGCGTCCCGGCGCGCGGCGAGCGCCGAGGCGGCGTGAACGTGCCGGCCGGCACGGTCTCGGCCGTCACGACCGTTGCGCGCTCGAGCTGGAAATCGACGAGCGCCTCGCACGCCGACCCGATCGCCGGGGCGACGGCCAGCTGCGCCAAGAGGAGCGTTACGAGCATCCGCGCAGTCCCGAGAGCGCGTTCCGGTGCGCTTCTCTCCAATATAGGCGCACCGGCCGCTACCGGCCAGCACCGCCCGGCCGAGCGACGCGCTATAGTCGGGCCCATGCTCGCCGCACGCGCACCTTCGCGCCCGGGGCTCGCGTTCGCGCTCGCACTCGGCGCAGCACTCCTCGGCGGCGCCGATCCGGCCGGCGCACAGACGTTCGCCGAACAGCGCGCTCGCCTCGTCCGCGAGATCGAGCGAGACGTCCGCGCGACCGCGCGCTACACGGGGATGACTCGCCTCGATCGCGAGGTGCTTCGTGCGATCGGCGAGGTGCCGCGCCACGAGTTCGTGCCGCCGGATTTGCGCGACTTCGCGTACGAGAACCGGCCGCTGCCGATCGGCTACGAGCAGACGATCTCCCAGCCCTACATCGTCGCGCTGATGACGGCGCTCGCCCGTGTCGACGGCGACTCGACGGTGCTCGAGGTCGGCACGGGGTCCGGCTATCAGGCCGCGGTGCTCGCGGAGATCGCGGCCGAGGTCTACACGATCGAGATCGTCGAGCCGCTCGGCAGGCAGGCCCGCGAGACGCTCGCGCGGCTCGGTTACGACAACGTGCACGTGCGGATCGGCGACGGCTATGCGGGCTGGCCGGAGCACGCACCGTTCGATGCGATCGTCGTGACGGCCGCGCCCGAGCACGTGCCGCAGCCGCTGATCGAGCAGCTCGCGCCCGGCGGGCGGCTCGTGATTCCGGTCGGCGATCAGCGCGGTGCGCAGACGCTCGAGGTGCACGAGAAGACGGCGGACGGCGAAGTCGTGCGCACCGAGGTGCTGCCGGTCAGGTTCGTGCCGCTCGTGCGGTGAGCGGGCGCGGCTATCTGCGGACCAGCTCCACCTCGAAGAGCTGCGGCCAGTTCTTGCCGGTCAGGAAGAGCCGGCGCGCCTGCGCGTCGTAGGCGATCCCGTTCAGCACGTCGTCGCGGCCGCGCCGGGACTGCGGATACAGGTTGCCTGCCTCGATCCAGCCGACGACCGCGCCGTCCGCGGGCGAGATCCGGGCGATCCGGTCCTCGTACCAGACGTTGGCCCAGATTTCGCCGTCGATGTACTCGAGCTCGTTCAGGCGGGTGACGGGCTGGCCGCCGTCGCGCACGGCGATCTCGCGCACGACCGCGAAGCCGTTCGGATCGAGAAACTTCAGCGTCGCCGAGCCGTCGCTCATGATCAGGAGCTCGCCGTCGTGCGTGAGGCCCCAGCCCTCTCCGCGGTACGTGAAGGTCTCGATCACGTCGAACGTCTCGACGTCGTAGACGATGCCGACCTGATTCTGCCAGGTGAGCTGATAGAGCCGATCGCCGAGGATCGTGATGCCCTCGCCGAAGAAATTGCTCGCGAGGCGCCGCTGCTGCTCGACCCGGCCGGTCTCGAGATCCACCCGGCGCACGGTCGATGCGCCGTACTGCCCCGTGCCCTCGTACAGGCGTCCGTCGTGCACGACGAGCCCTTGCGTGAATGCGGCTGGGTCATGCGGATGGGCGGCGATCACCGCGACGTCCCAGACCTTCGGCCCGCCGCCGACGCTGCGCTGCGCCCATGCGGCAAGGGCTGCCGCGGCGATGATGGCCGCGCCGGCGAACGCCCAGCGCATCGTCGATCCCTTCTTCATTGCAGCCTGCGGCCGTGCGGCTTCGAGCCGGGATGCACCTTTTAGCCCGCGCGCGCGCCGCCTGGCAAGCGCCGTTGAAATGCGGCCCGGGAGGGGTAAGCTCGAACGAAAGAGGAACGACCGCAATGAACCCGTTCGAGCAGATCAAGCGAGGCCTATTCGACACCTGGGAATCCGTCGCCGCCGGTTGGCACGAGCTCTGGCAGCGTGCGGGCACCGCCCTCACCCGGTTCCAGCCGTCGGCGCCGCCGGACGAGACGCCGGTCGAGGCGCGCGTGCGCCGCGACTCCTCGCCGTGGGCGATCCTTGCGGCCGAGGTCCGCGAGGACGAGGATGCCGTCGAAGTCTGCCTCGAGGTGCCCGGCATGGAATCGCAGGACTTCGAGATCGAAGTCGTCGGCGATCAGCTCGTCGTGCGCGGCGAGAAGCGCATCGAGCGGCGCGAGCGCCACGCCGAGTACTCGCTCACGGAGCGGGCCTACGGGCGCTTCGAGCGGCGCATCCGGCTCCCTGCCGCAGTCGACGATTCCGCCGCGACCGCGAGCTACAAGCGCGGGCTCCTGCGCGTGCGCCTGCCGAAGCTCGTGCGCACGTCGGCGAAGCAGAAGATCAGGGTGGAGTAGCGTCGGCGACGGCGCCTTCCTGAAGCTCGATCAGCACGATTTGCCCGAGCGGGATCAGGTACCGCGGGCCGCCGCTCGGCCAGCGCTCGACCAGGCAATCGGAGAGCAGCTTCCAGTTCAGCAGACGCACCCGATTGCGGTCGACGAGACCGACGCCGATGTGCGGCTTCGGGTCCATCGCCTCGAGACGGGCGAGCTCTTTGCGCAGAGATTCTTCCTGCATCGTACCTCGACAGAGCAACGCGGCCCGGAAAGGGACGCTAGAGCATACAGCGCAGCGGCCGAGACGCGTACGTGCACCCCCGCTTCGCCTCCTTGAACGCCCCTGGGCGCTCTCCTAACATCGTTTCGAGGCGCGGCCGCCGGAGGCCGCCCGACCCGAGCGCCCGCCCCGAGAGGAGCACGACGATGAGCGACGAACGACGAGACGACGCCGAGCGCTGCGACCGGCGTTCACTGCTCGTGGGAGCCGGACGGGCCGCTGCCGCGGGGATCGCCGCCACGGTCGCCGGCGCGGGTCCCAACGTGGCGCGCGCGGCCGAGAGCGAGGTCGGCCAGGAGTGCATGACGATCGTCTACGAGAACGGCCCGGACGTGCGCTTCGATTTCGACTACTACGAGAGCACGCACATGCCGCGGATCATGCGCGCGTACGGCAGCTCGATCAGCCGGTTCGAGCTGCGGCGCGGACTGCCGGGCGCGGACGGCTCCCCGCCGCGCTACATCGCGACGATCACGATCTGGATCGCGGATCCCGAGGCGTTCGACAGGGCGGCCGCCGAGCATCAGGCGGGATTGCGGGCCGACGTCTCGAAGTTCACGAACGCCCCGTTGCTCGCACAACGGGACCGCATCGTCGGCATCGCCACCGGCTGACGTGACCGCGCGGCGGGTCGCCGTCGCCGCAATCGCGGCATCAGCGCTGCTCGGCGGCACGCTCGCGCTGGCGCAAGGGTTCGGCCGGCGCCTTCTCCGGATCCAGCAGAACGAGCCTCCCGCGACCGAGCTCGTCGTCGCGCGCTGGCGATTCGGCACGAACGGCTGGTTCGGGCACTCCGGCTGGTCGCACAACTACCCGCGGTCCGATCGCAACCTGAACGCGTTCCTTGCGCAGACGACTCGGATCGACGTCGACACCCTCTCCTACCGCATCGTCGACCTCGCGAGCGACGAGGTGTTCCTCTATCCGTTCGCGTACGTCTCGGAGCCGGGCGAGATGGAGCTCACCGAGCAGGAGGTGCGCAATCTGCGCGAGTTCATCGAGCGCGGCGGGTTCATCCTGATGGACGACTTCGACGGTCCGGCGCAGCTCGAGAACATGCGCGCCCACGTCCGGCGCGCGTTCCCCGACAGGCCGTTCCTGCCGCTCGACATCGAGCATCCGGTCTTCAGCGCGAGCTTCACACTCCGCGATCTCGACGGCATGTCGCCGTACGTGCCGGGCGGGCGAATCGTCTACTTCGGCCTCGACGACGCACGCGGCGAGCTCGCGATCGCGGCCGGCCACAACAACGACCTCGCGAACTTCTGGGACTGGTACGGGCAAGCGCGGATGCCGCTCGAGCCGGCCGCGGACGCGTTCCGGCTCGGCGTGAACTTCGTGATCTGGGGCATGACGCACTGACCGCGCGGCAGACGCCGCGCGCGGCGGCTCAAACCGAGTCGATGAAGTCGCGCATCCGCGCGAGGGCCTCGGCGTCCGGCAACGGTCCGAACGCGGTGCGCGCGTTCTCCTCCATGTGACGAGGATTGCTCGTCTCCGTCAGCACGCAGGTCAGGTGCGGGTTCGCGAGGATGTACTTCAGCGAGAACTGCGCCCAGGTCGTGCAATCGAATTCCGCGGCCCAGTCGGGCAGCGGACGCCCCTCGAGCGCGCGGAAGTACGTGCCGTTCATGAACGGCCGGTTAATCAGCACGGCGATCCCGCGGTCGGCGAGCAGCGGCAGCAGCCGCGCCTCGGCGCCGCGCTCGGTGATCGAATAGTTCAACTGCACGAAATCCGGCGACTCGCGCTCGAGGAACTGCTCGAGCGCACCGTAGAGCCGCTCCTCGGCGACGGTGACGCCGATGTAGCGCACGTCCCCGGCGGCTTTGAACGCTTGCAGGCTCGCCCAATGCGTGTCGACGTCGGTCAGGCTGAAAATCTGCAGCAGGTCGAGCGGCCGGCGGCCATAGAGTCGCTGCGTCTCGCGGAACTGCGCGACGCCCGCGTCCTTTCCGACCCGATCGATCTTGCTCGTGACGAAGAGCGTTCGCAGATCCGGCTCCGCCAGCACGCGGCCGAGGCCTTCGTCGTTCGACGGATCGCGCGGCCAGGTATCGATCACGCGGCCGCCGTTCGCGACGAGCGTCCGCAGCACGGCCGCGACGGGCTCGGTGCCGTGCTCCGCGATCTCCTGCACGACCTTGCTCGAGCCGAGCCCGATGACGGGCAGCTGCTCGCCGGTCGAGGGAATCGGCCGCGTCGGCATCGTCGACTGCGCAAGCACGAGCGGTGGCGCAATGGCGGCGCCGCCGGCACCGATGATCACGTCGCGTCTGGTGAAGCGCATCGAAACCTCCCGTCCTGTCGCCGCTCGCACGGCGAGCTCTCCTACCGTCGACGAGGAAATGGTACTACAGGGCGGCGCTCGGCCCCCGAGGGGCCGCGGCGAGGGATCAGGCGACGGCGCGCGAGCGGATGCCGGAGTGCACCTGCACCGAGATCGCGAGCTTCGAGCGGGCGAGCAACGCGAAGGTGGCCGGGGTCAGCTCGAGCGTGAAGGTCTCGGCACCGAATATCTCGATCAGCAGCTCGGCCGAGCCGCCTTCCGCGACGAGGCGGTTCCAGAACGGCCGCGAGCGCTGCACCTGCAGCGCGCCGAAGCGCAACGCCTCGTCGAGCGAGAACTCGAGGCCCTGCGGTGCGTACGGGCTCGGGCCGAGCGGAGCGATCCAGAGCGTCTCGCGATAAGTGCCGGCGCTCGAGCGCTCGGCAGTGGCAGGCCGATCCGCCCCCGCCTTCCAGGCGTGCTGCGGGATCAGCTTCAGCGTGCGGGTGATCTCGTCGGGATCGATCGAGGGATGGCGGATCTTGAGCGAGACCGCGAAATCGTATTCTCTGGCCATCGACCCCCTCCCGGCTGGACCCGGACAGCCTGGAAGCGGCTTAGCCGGGTTCGGAATTGTAGCCGAAAGGCGCCTCGGCGTCCCGCCGGCAGGCGCGGCCACCCTCCGGCCGTGAACCATTCACTTCCGGACTGC
This sequence comes from uncultured Gammaproteobacteria bacterium, assembly GCA_964457725.1. GTDB lineage: Bacteria > Pseudomonadota > Gammaproteobacteria > Steroidobacterales > Rariloculaceae > FEN-1219. Next base: position 97,950 of record CAYWGQ010000002.1, on the reverse strand, counting down.
CGGCCGCGATGCGAGAGTGCCCGGCCCGGAACCGGAAACAGCTCTGTCGAGAGTGAACAGAATCCTGCACGTGCTCGCGCTCTCGCCACTCCTCGTGCTCGCCGCAGGCTGCGAGCCGAGCGGATCGAGGGCGGCCGCACGCGACGGCGAGCGGACCGCACCGATTGGAGAGCTCGCGGGCATCTACACGGGCACGTTTCCGTGCAGCAACTGCGCGGCGATCGAAGCGACGCTCTGGCTGCGGCCCGACGGCCGCTCTCTGTTCCGACAGCGGTACATGCTCGAGGATGGAACGGCGGACTATCAGACGCAGTCGCTCGGCCTCTGGCGCTGGGACGACGACACCGGCCGGCTCGTGCTCTCAGGCGCGGGCCCCGACCGGCGCTTCGCGCAGCTCGGCCCCGACCGGCTCGAGCTGCAAGGCGCGTCGCCGACCGAGCACGCGCTCACACGGGACCCGGACGCCGCCCCGCCCGCGGACCCGTTTCGCATCGAAGGCGAGTCGATCGTCGGGCGCTCCGGCATCGCGTTCACCGAGTGCATCACCGGGCTCGCGCTCGAGGTTGCGCCGGGGCCGGGCTACGAGGCGCTGCTGCGCCAGCACCGGCGGTTGAACCGCAACGGCCCGGCCGCGCTGACGGAGCTCGAGGCGCATCTCGAGCAGGTCGCCGGGCCCGATGAGACGTCGCGGGAGGTCCTGGTCGTCGACCGGTTCCTGGGCCTGAAGCCGCGCACCGCCTGCCGTTGATGGGCCGGCGGCGGCGCCTGCGTCAGCGGCCGCTCGCGACGAGCGGCGGCGCGCCGGCGATGCGGTCCGCGAGGTGACCGACCGCGAGCGCGAAGAAGTGCGAGCGGTTCCAGCGGAGCAGCGCCCGGTAGTTCTGGTAGACGAGAAACGCCGGCTCGCCCGCACCCTCCTCCGGCAAGATCAACGACGCCGACACGTCGGCGCTCGGCAGAGCCGAGCCGTCCGGCAGACGGACGCCGAGGCGTTGCCATTCGGCGAGCGGCTTGCGCGTCTCGAGCCCCGCGAGCGCGCGATCGAAGCCGTCAGGCAGCCGCACCTGCCGCCCCCATCGGAGCCCGGGCCGCCATTGCGACGCCATGAAGCTCGCGGCGGACTCGAGCGCATCGGCGGCGCTGCCCCAGATGTCCTTGCGCCCGTCGCCGTCGCCGTCCTTCGCGTAATCGACGAAGGTCGACGGCATGAACTGCAGCTGGCCCATCGCACCCGCCCAAGATCCTTTCATGCGCTCGAGCTCGACGTGCCCGCCGTCGAGGATCCGCAGCGCATGCAGCAGCTCGCGGCGGAACATCGCGCCACGCCTGCCCTCCCACGCGAGCGTCGCGAGCGCCTGCACGATCGGGAAGTCGCCCTGCGTCTCGCCGAAGTTGCTCTCGACGCCCCAGACGGCGGTCAGGAGCTCGGGCGGCATGCCGTAGCGGCGCCCGACGTCCTCGAGCAGCGCGCGATGCTCCTCGAGCACACGCCGCCCCTGCTCGACCCGCCGCTCCGAGACGACGCGCGACAGGTACGTCGCAAAGTCGAGCCTGAACTCCGGCTGATTGCGGTCGCGCTCGATGACCTGCTCCAGCGGCTCGAGGCCGTCGAGCGCCGCACTGACCGTCCGCTCGGACACGCCGCCCGCGAGCGCCTCGGCGCGAAACTGCGCGAGCCAGGCGTCGAACGGCTCGCGCTGCGCCTCGGCCGCCGCGAATGCGAGCGCAGCGAGCACACCGTAAATCGCGGGGCTGCGTCGAACGGCGCGGCCGCTTCGTTGCACGGCTTCCATTCCGCGGTCCTCCACTGCGGCTACCGTAGCGAGAACACGAACACGCTCGCACCGCCCGCATCCGGCGCGAGCTCGGGCGCGAGCCGTCGCGACGTCATGGCGGCGAGCGACGGCCCGGTCGTGACGGCGACGTACTGCTTGCCGTCGACGGCGAAGCTGATCGGGAAGCCGCTGACCGGGGAGCCGAGGTCCGTATCCCACAGGACCTCGCCGGTCGCGGCATCGAACGCCCTGAAGCGGCCAGCGGCGTCGCCGCCGAAGACCAGGCCGCCGCCGGTCGCGACGAGCGACAAGGTCCCGGCGCGCTGCTCGTGCTTCCAAAGCGTCCTGCCCGTCTCGACCGAGATCGCCCACACCGCGCCGACGTTGTCGGTTCCTGGCGCGAGCTCGGCATCCAGCGTCACGCCGTAGACGAGGCTCGGATCGCGCTGATCGGTCCGTGTCCGTGCGCTCATGCAAAGGTTCTGCAACGGGAAGTACATCGCCTTCGTCACCGGGCTGTAGGCGCCGGCGGGCCAGTTCTTGCCGCCGTTCGCGCTCGGGCACACGAAGATTTCCTGATCGGCGCGCGTGAAGATGCGCTCGGGATCGACCTCGACCTTACCGTCCCCGCCGATCGACTTGACGACGTTCTGCATGACGGTCGGCCGCGCCCAGAGAAACTCTCCCGTCTCGCGATCGAGCGTGTAGACGATGCCGGTCTTGCCCGGAATCCCGGTGATGACCTTGCGAACCTCGCCGCGGCGCACGTTCGGGTTGATCCACGGCACCTCGTCGGGATCCGGCGCGACCGCCGTCTCGACCAGCAGCCGCTCGTACGGGTGGTCGAGATCCCAGTGATCGATCAAGTGCTGGTAATGCCAGACGATCCGGCCGCTCGCGGCGTCGAGGGCGAGCGTCGAGTTGTGGTACAGGTGAGACTTGTCGACGCCGCCGAGGATGAACTTCGGCGCAGGGATCGTCACGGACGTGCCGATGAAGATCCGCTCGAGGTCTGGGTCGTAGCTCGGCACCATCCAGGTGCCGACGTGCCAGCGTTGCGCGAGCGGCACATCGCCCCAGGTCTCGTCGCCCGGCTCGCCGGGGCGCGGAATCGTCCGCGTGCGCCAGAGCTCGCGGCCGCTCTTCGCGTCGTGCGCGGTGATCACGCAACCCTCGTGCGTCGCGTCCGGTTGGCACTGCCGGCCGGTGATGACCTTGCCGTCGGCGACGATCGGCCCCGAGGTCGCGCGGGCACGGAGCGCCGCATCGTGGACCGGCGTCTCCCAGACGAGCTCGCCGGTGCGGGCGTCGATCGCGTACATCGTGTTGTCCGAGCCCGCGTCGATCAGCGTCGTGCCCCAGATCGCGAGATTGCGGTTCGTGCCGGCGTTGCCCCCCTCGCGATACTGCCGGCGATACTCCCAGAGAAGCTCCCCTGTCGCCGCATCGAACGCCTGCACGTAATCGCCGTGATTCGGCACGTACATCGTGCCGGCGTAGACGAGCGGCGTCGCCTCCTGTATTCCCGGGCCGAGCGGCGCGCTCCAGACGAGCTCGAGCGTGCCGACGTTCCGGGCGTTGATCTGCTCGAGCGGGCTGAAGCCCGTGCCGTCCAGCGTGCGGCGCCACATCAGCCAGTCGCCCGGATCGGGATTGCGAAGCATCTCGTCGGTGACGGGCGCGAGCTCGCGTTCCGCCGCCGCCGTGAGCGAGCACGCGGCGGCCGCGGCGACCGCGACGGCGGCTGCGATCGATGAACGGCGCATCTGAGTCCTCCCCCCGGAGTGCCGGCCTGCACCGGCGTTTCTCAAGGCTAAACGAAATCACGGGCCGCGTCTGCTCGAGCGAAGCGGCGTTTGACACGACGAAGGAGTTCACATAGAAGAGCTTCGAAGAACGCGGCGCGCCTCGCGTCGACTCCGAAAAGATGGTGCTCGGGCTCCGGGCGCACGTAGAATTCCGGCCGTGCCGGCGAGGCCGCCGGCCCGCGTTCAAGCCGACGACGTATACGGTGTCGAGGGGGATCGGGAGATGCGAACAGCGGTGTTTGGCACGGTCGCGGCGCTCGTCGCAGGTCTCGCGGTCACTCACGCGGAGGCGCAGACCTCGCGTCCGGAGCGAATCAACGGCCGACCGAACTTCAACGGCATCTGGCAGGCGGCGGGCAGCGCGCACTGGAACCTCGAAGCGCACTCGGCTTCGCGGTTCGAGAAGATCTGGCAGCTCGGCGCAATCGGCGCGATTCCCGCGGGACAGAGCGTCGTCGTCGGCGGCAAGATCCCGTACAAGCCGGAGGCGCTCGCGAAACGCGACGAGAATCGCGCCGGCTGGCCGAAGAGCGATCCTGAAGCGGCCTGCTACCTGCCCGGCATCCCGCGCGCGACGTACATGCCGTATCCGTTCCAGATCGTCCAAGGCGACGGCGACATCCTGTTCGTCTACGAGTACGCGAGCGCCAACCGCGCGGTGCACTTCGAGGATGTGCGCACGCTAGACGAGGTGCCGGTGGACTTGTGGATGGGCTGGTCGAACGGCAGCTGGGACGGGGACACGCTGGTCGTCGAGACGATCGCGAACGACGACCGCACGTGGCTCGACCGTTCCGGCAATTATCACAGCAACCAGATGACCGTCACGGAGCGGTTCACGCTGATCGGGCCGGACCATATCCAGTACGAGGCGACGATCGACGATCCCGTCGTGTTCGAGCGGCCGTGGACGATCAGCCTGCCGCTCTATCGGCGCATCGAGCCGAACGCGGAGCTGCTCGAGTTCAAGTGCGTCGAGTTCGCCGAGCCGCTGCTCTATGGAGAGTTCCTGAAGGAACCGCCGCAACCGCTCGAATGAGCCGAAGCGAGGCCGCTGTACAATAATTCAGACGCCGTTCAGCCGCGGGCCACTAGAATGGTCTCCGGCCGTCGTACCACACGGGAGATGTGTCCATGCGAGTGAAAATCCTGAGCGCCGTCGCGGCCGCCGCCGCAGGATGGGCAGCCGCTCCGGTCGACGCGCATCATTCGTTCGCCGCCGAGTTCGACATCAACCGGCCGATCGTGCTCGAGGGCGTCGTCACGCGAATGGAGTTCAGCAACCCGCACTCCTGGCTGCACATCGAAGTGACGACCGAGAGCGGCGAGAAGCAACAGTGGGCGGTCGAGGGCGGCGCGCCGAACGCGCTGATTCGCCGCGGCTGGAACCGCAACTCGGTGCCGGCCGGCATTCGAGTGACCGTCGAGGGCTACCAGGCCCGTGATCGCTCGTTCCGGGCCAACGGCCGGGAGATCCGGCTGCCGGACGGATCGAGCCTGTTCATGGGCTCGGAGGGCGCAGGAGCCCCGAGCGCGGAGTGACGTACCGGGCGGACTGCGGCCTTCCCGCACCCGCCCGCGCCGACGAAAAAGGCCGCGGCACCGACGGCGCCGCGGCCTTCGTTTTTGTGGACGGTCGACCGCCTCGCGCGGCGTCACTCGCCCCGGTTGATGTTGAACACCTCGGCGCCCTCCTCGGGCGGGCCATAGACGCTCCCGGCCCTTTGCGGCGGCGGCAGGCCCTTCGCGGCCGCTTCGGCCGCCTCGCGCTCCCACGCTCGCTCGCCGGAGAGCGAATTCTTCACCGCGCCGTTGCCCTCGTGGCAGGAGTACTCGTAGAGCTGATAGCCGGGCTGCGTCGTGAGCATGAGCCGCAACGTGAAAGGCGCCGTGTAGGCGACGGGGTCGTCGACGGTCGCGACGTATTCGATCATCTCCGGATCGATGCGCGTGAAGCGCTCGGTCAGCTTCATCTGCGCACTGTGCCGGGTGCCGTTGCCGTTCGGGCCGATGCTCGTCTGATCGGTAAAATTCACGGTCTCGACGACGAGCGTATCGCCCTCCCAGCGACCGCGCGGGTTCCCGAGGTACTGCCGAATGTCGCCGCTCATGTGCGGCCGCCCGTCGACGGGGATGATCCGTGTGTCGTGGATCATCTCGTAGCTGATCGCGACGGAGTCCGGCGTCTGCACGATTCGCAGGCCGTTGCCGTAGATCACCGGCAGCTTCGAGCCGATGACCCCGCGCGTGATGCAGCGGTCGTAGAGCGTGAAATCCTCGAACGTGTCGAACGGACCCGGGCCGAACGTCCCGCGGTCGCGGTTCGCCGCTCGCGCCCGGCCGGCCTCGGTCATCGGCGGGATGCGGCCGTTCGGCGGATCGATCACGAGCGAGCTGTAGCCGAACGTGCGCACGCCCCACTCGTTCCTGAGAAACGTCTCGGTGTTCACGGCCCGATCGAGCGCGCCTTCGTCGCGCCGCGCGCGCTCGGCGAACTGCTCGGGCGTCAGGCTCGCGTTGTCGCCGAGCTCCTCCGGTCGATTCAGCGGCACGCTCCGCATGTCGTCCGTGCTCCAGACGCCCTCGAAGCTCGGATGCCCCCACGAGGTTCGCGGGGCACGCCAGGAAGGGTCGCGGACCTTCGCTGCGAGGGTCTCCGCGGGGACGCGGCGCGATTGCGGCGGCTCGGCCGCGCCGTCGGCCCGCGGCGCCTGCGCGAAGCCCGCCGTGGAGCAAACCATCAGAGCGGCGGCCGCGAGCGCGCCTGCCGGTAGTGCAGCTTTCGCCATCGTCGACTCCTCACGGCGCCGCGCGGACGCGGGCACCGACCCCCAAGGCGTTGTCGCAAGAATAGGCGATCGCCGCGACTTTCTCCATCGCCCGATCGTCGTCGCAGGAGCGGATGTGACCCTCAGCGGCGCGGGTCGCCGACGTGGTCGGCGACGTAGGCGCCGCGCTCGCCGAGCGGCTCGGGACGGCCGATCGTCGTGTCGCGCCGCGTCTGATGCTCCATCTCCGCGTTGATCTCGCCGCCGATCAGCATCACGAACGCCGACAGCCACAGCCACATCATCAGCACGGCGATCGCGGCGACCGAGCCGTACGTCTCGTTGTAGCTGCCGAAGCTCGACACATACCACGAGAAGAGCCCCGACACGATCAGCCAGAGCAACGTCGCAACGGCGGCGCCCCACGTCACCCACCGCCACTGGGCGCGCGTCCGGCTCGGACCGTAGCGGTAGACCATCGCGAGCGACAGCAGCGAGACCAGCGCGAGCAGGGGCCAGCGCAGCAGCCGTGCCAGCGTCTCCGCGATCGGCGGCAGAGGCAGCTGCGCGACGATGACCGGCACGAGCGCGATCGCCGCGAGCGACACCGCTACGACGACCAGCACCGTCGCGGTCAGGAGCAACGCCGTCGCGTTGAGCGCGATGAAGCCGCGCTTCTCCTCCTCGTTGTAGACGACGTTCAGCGCGGTCATCAGCGCCTTTATGCCGCGCGTGGAGCTCCAGATCGCGATCAGCAACCCGGCGATCACGCCGAAACCGAGCGCCTGATCGGCGCTGCCGCTGACGCGCCGCAGCTGCTGGTCGAGGACACCGCGTGCCTCCTCGGGCAGCACCCCCTCGAGCGCGCGCATGTGCTCCGTGACGGTCGCTGCGTCCGTGAACAGCCCGTACAGCGACACCAACGCGGCGATCGCGGGGAAGATCGCGAACAGGCCGTAGAACGCCGCGCCGGCCGCCATCATCGACAGGTTGTCCCGGCCGACCCCTCGCCTCACGCGGCTGCCGATGTCGAGCCAAGCGTCCTTCGTCAGCTCCTTCGGCCGGGTCGCCATCCGGCCGTGATCGACCTCGGTTGCGCTGCTCATCGCTCGCTCCGCTTCGTCCCGGGGGCGACGTCGTTGCAACTTCGGTGCCACGCATTGCCCGCGTCGGCGGGACCCGGTCCGCCTGCTAGCCCCGGCCCGAACCTTTCGCCTATGCTCGCGCGACCTTCCATGACGAACGCCCAGCCTCCATCCGCGCCGGCGCTTGCGGCGCTCGCGCTCGCGAGCGGCGCGGCGGCGCTCGTCTATCAGCTCGTCTGGTTCCAGCTCCTCGCGCTCGTGATCGGCGCGTCCGCGCCGTCGCTCGGGGTGCTGCTCGCGACGTTCATGGGGGGCCTCTGCATCGGGAGCCTCGCGTGCTGGCGCGTCTTGCCCGCGCGGCTCGATCCGCTCCGCGTCTACGCGACGCTCGAGATCGCGACCGGTCTCGCAGGCCTGGCGGTGCTGCTCGGGCTGCCGGCGCTCGCGAGCGCCTATGCGGCTTGGGGCGGTAACGGCGGCCTCGCCGCGCGCGCCGTCCTCGCCGCACTGTGCCTGCTGCCGCCTACCGTGCTGATGGGCGCGACGCTGCCCGCGCTCGGCCGAGTGCTCGACACGACGCCGCGCGGCGCGGCCGGTCTCGGCGCGCTCTACGCCGCGAACCTCGTCGGCGGCGTGCTCGGCTGCATCGTCGCGGGCTTCCATCTGCTGCGCGTCTACGACACGACCGTCGCGACGCTCGCCGCTGCCGCGCTCAACGGCGGAGCGGCCGTGGCCGCGTTCGCGCTCGGCCGATCGAGCCGGCGGCAGGCGACTGCGCCGACGCGAGCCGCGGCTGCCGTCGCTCGGGCCGAGCGCCATACGGCGCAGCGCGGGACGCTCTACGTCGCGATCGCGCTCTCGGGCATGACCGCGCTCGCGGCCGAGGTCGTCTGGACGCGGCAACTGTCGCTGCTCCTCGGCGGCACGGTCTACACGTTCGCGCTGATCCTCGCCGTCGTCCTCGCGGGCCTCGGCGCGGGCGCCGCGCTCGGCGCCGCGTGCGGCCGGCGGTTCGACCCGGGTGCAGCGCTCGGCGTCTGTCAGCTGCTCGCGTGCGCGGCGATCGCGTGGGCCGCATTCGCGATCGCGCGCCTCCTGCCCTACTGGCCGATCGATCCGACGCTACCGGCGGTCGCGGCCGCGGCGCTGCCGATCGATCTGATGCGGATCGCGTTCGCCGTGCTGCCCGCCGCGGTGGCTTGGGGCGCGAGCGTGCCGCTCGCGATCGCCGCGGCAGCCGCACCGGGCGGCGATCCGGCGCGGCTGACCGGGCACGTGTACGCCGCGAACACGCTCGGCGCGATCGCGGGTGCGCTCGCCGCCGGATTCGTGCTCGTCGCGCTCGCCGGCAGCCAGCTCACGCAGCAGCTGATGATCGCAGCCGCCGCCGCGGCTGGCGCCATGCTGCTCGCACGGCCCGGCTACCGAGCCGAGCCGCCGCGGCGGCGCGTCGCGCTCGCCGCCGGCGCCGTTGCCGTAGCGGCCGCGTTCGCGGCGGCCGTGCCGGCCGTTCCCGGCGAGCTGATCGCCTACGGGCGCTTCCTGCCGACGCGCGCCGAGGGCGTACGCGTGCTGTTCGCAGGCGAAGGCAGAAGCGCCTCCGTCGCAGTGACGGAAGACGCCGACGGCCGGCGCAGCTTCCACAGCGCCGGGAAGGCGCAGGCGTCGAGCTACCCGCAGGACATGCGGCTGCAACGGATGCTCGGTCACCTCGCGACACTCGCGGCCGAGGAGCCGCGCTCGGCCCTCGTGATCGGGCTCGGCGCGGGCGTCACGGCGGGCGCCGTCGCGATCGATCCAGCGGTCGAGCAGGTCGTCGTCGCGGAGCTCGAGCCGCTCGTGGTACGGGGCGTCGCGCCGCACTTCGCGGCCGAGAGCTTCGACGTGACGGCGAATCCGAAAGTGCGGATCGTGATCGACGACGGCCGCCACCTGCTCGAGACGTCGCGCGAGACGTTCGACGTGATCACCTCCGATCCGCTCGATCCGTGGGTGAAGGGGGCGGCCGCGCTCTACACGGTCGAGTTCTGGCGGCTGGTGCGCTCGCGGCTCCGGCCGGGCGGCGCGGTGACCGTGTTCGTGCAGCTCTACGAGACGACCGAGGAAGCCGTGCGGAGCGAGCTCGCGACGTTCTTCGAGGTCTTTCCGGACGGCGCGCTGTTCGCGAATCGCGTGCACGGCGCGGGCTACGACGCCGTGCTGCTCGGCCGGGCCGGCGGCGAAGCGCTCGACGTCGACCGGCTCGAGCGGCTGCTGCAGAGCGTGCGCTACGCCGAGGTCGCCCGGTCGCTCCGGGAGGTCGGCTTCGAATCGGCGACCGCGCTGCTCGGGACGTACGCGGCCGGCCCGTCCGAGCTCGGGCCCGTGCTCCGGGGTGCGGCACTGAACCAGGACCGCAACTTGCGCCTCCAGTACCTCGCCGGCGAAGGGCTGAACCGCTATGAGGCCGCCGAGATCTTCGCGGCGCTCGCGCCGCGCCCGCCGGCGCTGCCCGAAACCCTGTTCACCGGATCGCCGGTGCGCCTCGAGCGGCTTCGCGAAGCGGTTCGCGCCCCGTTCGCACCCCGCTGAACCGCCTGCGCCGCGCAAACGCCTGCGGCCTCGAGCGCTCGCGGCGAAGGGTTACGGCGGCGGCGGCGCGGTACGGCACGGAGTCGGATTCCACCGTGCGCCGCTCGGCTCGAGCTTGAAATGCGTGCTCGTGTAAAAGGGCTCGTTCAGGTATAGCGGGTCCTCGACGATCGTGACGACGTGCAGCCACGTGTCGCCGTTCGGATGCTGCGGCAGCCGATGGAAATACTCCGTGATCACGGCGGATTCGCTGTACGGCACGCCGTTCTTCCGCAGGTAGCCTTCGCGGAAGCCGGTCGTAACGACCTTCAGCGCGCCGCCCTCGTTGACCGAGGCCGGCGGCGGCGGCCCGCCGCGCTGCCCTCGCCCGCCGCCGCCCGGCGCGATCGGCCCGGCGCTGTTGCCGATCTGCGCGCGGACCGGCGCTTGGCCGCGCGGCCGCGGGGGCCCGACCCATTCGGCGACGGAATGCCCTTGCCACGTCTTCTCCGCGGGCGGCGCGACGCCGGGATCGAAGTGCAGCAGCCGCGTCTGCGTGCCGGCGTCGAAATCGATCCGGAGCGTATTCGGGTCGTCCCACTCGATGCGCAACCGGCCGGGCTGCCGCATCAAGCCGCCGACGCCGAACGCCTTGCACTCGAGGCCCGCCGCGTTGTCGCGCTCGAGATCCCATTGATCGGCGACGCGACGGCCTTCGTCGTTCAGCGGCACGCTCTCGTAATCGCCGCGGCGCGGCGTCGCCATCCGGTGGCGCCAGTCCTCGCTGACGACGGAAACCCAGTAGCCCGTCAGGTCGATCCGCGCGGCCTCTTGCGCACTCTCGTTCTGCGCGAACGCGGCCGAGGCGAGCACCGCCGCGCCGATCCCGGCCGCGAGGCGGCCGCTGGCCGCGATCTTCCGGACGCTCACTCACTGCCTCCTTTCGCCGCCAGATCGCGGTACACGGCCTCGACGAACATCCGCGTCGTCCACTCGCCGCGACCGCTGCCGTAGCGCGTGTCGTAGTCGAGCGACGGACGCGCCGCGAGCACCTGCTCGAGCGTCATCCCGCGATCGATCATGTCCCGGACGCGATCGCGGATGATCACGACCATGTCCCGATACTCGACGATGTCCGCCTCGTCGCCGAGCCTCCCGTGCCCGGGGATCACGTACGTCCCGCCTTCCTGGAGATAGCGCGGCACCGCGATGTCGAGCATCAGGTTCAGCCCGTCGATGAAACCCTGCACGCCGCCGCCCGAGTCGCGATCGATCACCGGATACGTGGTCGTGACGAAGAGATCGCCCGCGACGAGCACGTCGGAGCCGCGGAAGTACACGATCACGTCGCCGTCCGTGTGCGCGTCCGGCACGTGATACAGGAAGATCGCCTCGCCGTTGAAGCTGAAGTCGCGCTGCGACTCGAAGAACGTGTTTAGCGGCCACTCGGTGATCGGCCGGTCTTCCTCGGACATCCGCGTGAGCACGCGCTCGTGCGCGATGATCGCGGCAGGGTTGCCGTTGACGGTCATGCCCGCCTGGGAAATGGTCTCGTTGCCGCCGGTGTGGTCGACGTCCGCGTGGGTGTTCACGATCCAGCGAATCGGCTTGTCCGACAGGGTGCGGATCGCTGCGAGAACGGCGTCGCGCGTCGCCGCGCCGCCCGTGTCGACGACGAGGATGCCTTCCTCGCCGATCTGGACGGCGACGTTCGCGTCCGCCCCGATCAGCATGTAGACGTTGCCTTGCACGTGGTAGGTGTCGATCCCGCCGCGCTGCGCGTTCGCATCGAGCGCGACCGCGGCGAGCAGCGCGGCGACCGCGGCGGATACCCGAGTCGCGCGCGTCATCGTCCGCCGCCGTTCATCAGCGCCTCGAGCCGCGGCTGATACTCCGGATAGAGCGTCTCCGCACCGCCGAACACCGCCTCGAACGGCAGCCCGAACTTCTGCGCGAAATCCTCGATGAACGGATTCTGACCGGGCAGGTAGTGCGGCACGTCGTGCTTCGGCATCGGCACTTCCATCACGTACTCGCAGTTGTAGAGCCAGTTCTGGTTGCCGCGCTCCATCAGCACGAACTCCTGGCTGTTCACGTACGGCTCCGTCAGATATACCGGGTCCGTGATGATCATCACGTGCGACAGCAGGTCGCCGTGGCGAATGTAGTGCTCGACCATCGTCGTCTGGTCGCTGCTCGGGATGCCGCTGCGCCGGTAGAACTCCTTCTTGATGTGCGTGGTGTGCACGGTGAGGATGTCGCCGTCCCAGCGGCCGGTGGAGAAGCCCATGAACGTGTGCGGGACGTAGTCCGGCGGATGCGGGCGGCCGTCCATCCAGATCGTGCGCCACTGCTGGTAAGTGCCGAGATACTGGCGGTAGGCGACGATCTCCTGCGTCGCCGGATCCTTCTCTTCCCAGATCCGGAACTGCAGCGGCCCCCGGTAGATGTGCGCGACGTTGTACGGCTGGCACTGGTGCTCGAGCACGGCGACGCGGGTCACGTCGAACGCCTCGGCGTAGCGCCGCGCCGCGTCGTTCAGCGGCACCCCGGTGAAATCGCCCTGGACGTCGCCCGGGATGCGGTCCGCCTGATCCTCGTGGTAGCGGCCCGCCCACTCCCCGACGAGGCTCAATTGCCCGGTTGCAGGCGCGGCCGCGAGCGCTAGCGACGCGGCGAGAAGGAGCGCACGCACGGCGAAGCGCTAGTTGAAGGTCTCGCCGGGGCGCCGGCCCCAGTCGAAGCCGTCGGAATTGCGCTTCAGATAGAGCATGCGGATCCGATGATCTTTCGGATCGCGGCCCGGATTGCCGGTGATCGTCACGATGTCGCCGGGGCGCAGCGTCTGGTTCGTGACCCCCTGGCTCGACAGCTGCCCGGCCCCGCCCCACTCGACGGCCCAGCGCTGTGGCTGCCCGTTCTCGTCCGGCGCCTCGACGTGCACGAACGAGTGCGGATTGCGGAACATGAACTGGAGCAGCTTCCCCTCGATCTCGATCGTCCGGTCCTCGAAGTAAGTGGCCGTGAACGAGTGATGCGCGGCGGCGGATGCGCCTGCGAGCGCGAGAACCAGTGCTGCGGCGACCTGAGTGCGTCTGCCCATGTGCTGCTCCCCCCTTGGGCTGCCGGCCTGCGGACGAACCGATTCTACTATGGTCCCGCGTCCCGCTGCAGTGCTGGGCACGGGACGGTTACGCCCCTCGATACGTTACGATCGCGCTCGCATGAAGAACTCTCATTCGAGCGCCGCCCGCCGGCCCGGCCAGCGCTCGCCCCGCTGGGCCGACTGGGACGACGAGGCACTGCTCGATCTGCGGCTCTGCGACCTCGGGTTGCGGGTGCGCGGCAGCACCGTCGAGGCCGACGTCGAACGCCTGTACGGCGAGCTCGCGCGCCGCGGCATCGCGTTTCGCCCGCACGTCTGGCTCAGCGATTCGTGGTTCTCTCCGGACGGCGTGCCCGGCATCGCCGTGCCGTTCTTCGCGGCTCAGCCGCGCCTCTGTCGCCTCGAGCGGCGACTGATCGGCGAAGCCGAAGGCGGCAGCGGCCGCTGGCGCATGCAGCTCCTGCGGCACGAGGCGGGGCACGCGCTCGACACCGCGTACCGGCTGCGCCGGCGTGCGGATTTCCGCCGCGTGTTCGGGCGCGTCTCGCAGCCCTACCCCCGCGTCTACGTCGCCCGCCCGGCGAGCCGCGACTACGTGCTGCACCTGCCCTCGTGGTACGCGCAAAGCCACCCGACCGAGGACTTCGCGGAAACCTTCGCCGTCTGGCTCGGGCCGAAGCGGCGCTGGCGGCGGGAATACGCCGGCTGGCCGGCGCTCGAGAAGCTCGAGCTCGTCGACCGGCTGATGAGCGAGATCGCAGGCACCCCGCCTCGGAACCGGGACCGCACGACGATCGCGCCGCTGCACACGAACCGCCGCACGCTGCGCGCGCATTACCGGCACAAGCAACGGCGCTACGCGGACGTCGAGTCGCGCTGGGACGCGGCCCTTCGCGCACTTCTCCGTCCGCGTGCCGGCGCACGGGGCGAACGGACGCTCGCCGGGCACGCACCGGCGCTGCGCCGGCAGCTCCGCCAGGCGGGCTTCCATCCCTACGTCGTCGAGCACGTGCTCCGCGTCGTGGCGCAGCGGGCGGACGAGCTCGGTCTCGCGCCGCCGACGGGCCGGAGCGCGGAACGGCGACTCGCGGCACTGCACGCGGATTTGATTCGTGATCTCCTGCGCCGGAATCGGGAGCACTTCGTCAGATGAAGCGATTGAAGATACTGCTGCTCGTGCACGAGGATCTCGTGCCGCCGGACAACGCCGACTCCCTGACGGACGAGGAAATCGAGCCGTTCCGCACCGAGTACGACGTGCTGACGACGCTTTCGGACCTCGGCCACGACGTGCGGCCGCTCGGGCTCGGCGACCGGCTCTCCGTGCTGTCCGAAGCGCTCGCCGAGTGGCGGCCGGACCTCGTGTTCAACCTGCTGAACGAGTTCTCGGGGATCGCGTCGTACGACTCCTACGTCGTCGCACACCTCGAGCTCATGCGCCAGCCTTACACCGGCTGCAATCCCCGCGGGATGATGATGTCCCGCGACAAGGTGCTGACGAAGCAGATGCTCGCGTGGCATCGAATCGCGACGCCCGCCTTCCGGCTCTTCCCCTACGGACGCCGATTCGTCGAGCCGAAGCGGCTCGACTTTCCGCTGATCGTGAAGTCGGCCACCGAGGAGGCGTCGCTCGGGATCTCGCAGGCCTCGATCGTCGAGGACATGCGCAGCCTGAAAGAGCGCGTCGAATTCATCCACGAGCACGTGCAATCGGACGCGCTGGTCGAGGAGTACATCGACGGCCGCGAGCTCTATATCGGCGTGCTCGGCAACACGCGGCTGACGGCCCTGCCCGCATGGGAGATGGACTTCGGCACGCTCTCGAAGGTGCAGACCGGCATCGCGACCCGCAAGGTCAAATGGGACCGCAAGTATCGGGAGAAGCACGGCATCACGACGGGCCGCGCGGCGGACTTGCCCGCCGACGTCGAGCAGCGGCTCGCCAAGCTCGCGAAGCGCGTCTACCGTGCGCTCTACATGAGCGGCTTCGCGCGAATGGACGTGCGGCTCCGCGAGGACGGGCGTGTCTTCGTGCTCGAGGCGAACGCGAACCCGGAGCTCGCGATGGGCGAAGATCTCGCGGAGTCCGCCGCCGCCGCCGGTATCGACTACGAGGCGCTGATCGCGCGGATCGTCAGGCTGGGGCTCAACTACATGCCGGAGTGGCGGATGTTCGAGACGTGAGCGCTTGCGCTCGCCCGCGCAGCGAGCGGAAGGCGCACCGTGAACGTGCTGCCGCGCCCGACGCCGTCGCTGTGCGCCTCGACCGACCCGCCGTGCATCGACACGAGCCGCGCGACGAGCGCGAGGCCGATACCGAGCCCCTTGCCGCCGTCGCCGACTTGCACGAATAGGTCGAAGATGCGCTCGAGGCTCTCGGCCTCGATGCCACGTCCGTCGTCCTGCACGATGACGGCGACCTGATCGGGCGACTCGAGCCGTGCACCGACCCGTACGTGCCCGCCCGAGGGCGTGTATTTCACCGCGTTCGCGAGCAGGTTGCCGAACACTTGCGCGAGCCGTACGGGATCGGCGCGCACCTCGAGCCGCTCGCTCGGCAACGCGACCTCGAGCGCGAGCCCGTTCGCCTCGATCTCCGGGCGCTGCGCCTCGATGGCCGCGCCGATGGTTTGCGCGAGATCCACCCGCTCGAGCCGCAGGCGAAGCTTGTTCTGTGTGATCCGGCTCATGTCGGTGAGGTCGTCGACGAGCCGGACCAGATGCTCCGTCTGCCGCCGCATGATCGGCAAGCAGTGCTCGAGCAGCGGCGGCTCTCGCGAGCCCTCGAGCATGTGCAGGCAGTAGCGCAGCGGCGCGAGCGGGTTGCGCAGCTCGTGCGCGACGGTTGCCAGAAACTCGTCCTTGCGTTTGTCGAACTCGCGCAGCTCTCCCTCCGCCCGCCTGAGACGCAGCATCGCGCGCACGTTCGCGACGAGCACTGTCGGCTCGACCGGCGAAAGCAGAAACGTGTCGGCCCCGCCCTCGAGCCCGCGAACCTGATACTCGGCCGACTCGAAGGTCGCGGAGATTTGCACGATGGCCATCGAGGCAGTCGCGGGGTCCTCGCGCAGCCGACGGCAGACTTCGAACCCGTCGAAGTCGGGCAGCTTGATGTCGAGGAGCACGAGCTCCGGCAGCTCCCGCCGCGCGAGCTCGAGCGCCTCGGCCCCGGTGCCGGCCTCGAGCGTCTCGAAACCGGCCGAGCGAAGCGTCCGCGCGTTCACGTAACGCGACGCCGCCGTATCGTCGACGACGAGAACGAGGCCGCGTGCGAGCGATTTGCCGGTCATCGCACCTCCGCCCCCCGCGAGCCGTCGAGCGGCACACGCTCGAGCGCGGCGGCGCTCAAGCGCGCCTCGAGCAGCGCGATCTCGAGCCGCTCCGGCACGAGCTCGTCCTTCGCGATGAAGCTCGTGTGCTGCCGGTGCAGCAGCGTTCGCTCTTCCGGCGTCAACGCCTTGGAGCTGCAGATGACGATCGGCATCTTCGCCGTCTGCGAGCCCGCCCGCAGTCTCGCGAGGAGCTCGAAGCCGTCGACGCTCGGCATCAGCAAATCGAGGATCGCGCAATCCGCCCGGCCGTCCCCCGCGACGGCGAGCGCCTCGTGCGGATCCTCGGTCGCGACGACCTCGTCGCACAGCCCGTGCAGGCTCCGCTCGATCACGGTCAGGAAACGGCGATCGTCGTCGACGACGAGCACGCACCCCGGTCTGCCCGGCGCGGCTGCGCGATACGTTGCAGGCACGAGCGCATCCACCGGCTCGCCGCGGAGCGGTCCTGCGAGGATCGGGACCTGCAAGCGGCGGAGCAGCAGCTCGTCCGGCGAGCAGCCCTCGTGCGCATCGACGACGGCTCCGACCGGAGCGATCGCGCCGACTCGCTCCTCGGTCAGCTCCCCGGAGACGACCGGCACGACGTGGAACGGAGTGTCCGCGAACGCGTTCTCGAGCAACGCGAGGCGTTCAGTGTCGCCCGCGACGAGCAGCAGCGGAACGCCGTGCACGGCCGACCATCCGCCCTCTTCCTCCGCGCGCCGGTGCACACGAGGCACGAGGCAGTAGAACTGCGAGCCGCGGCCGACGGCGCTCGTCATCCACACGTCGCCGCCGAGGAGCGCCGCCAACTTGCGGCAGAGCGAGAGGCCGAGACCCGTGCCGCGCACTCGACGCTGCAAGCCGTGCCTCACCTGCGAGAACTCGTCGAAGATCGTCCCCTGGTCCTCCGGACGGATACCGATGCCGGTATCGGAGACGCAGAAGAGAACGCTCTCCTCGGCCACGAGATCGCGCCCGGGTGCCGGCGCGGTCCCCGCCGGTACTACGTCCGCGGTCACCGTGATCTCGCCCCGCTCGGTGAACTTGACCGCATTCGACAAAAAGTTGCGCAGGATCTGCGCGAGCTTGCCCTCGTCGGTGATGAGCGGCGGTAAGCGCTCGACCGGAGCGAACTCGAGGCGCACGGAGGACGTTCCGAGCAGCGGCCGGATCATGCCGCGCAGCGCACCGAAGAGCGCGACGAGCGAGAACCGCGTGACAGTGACGTCCACCTTCCCGGCGTCGGCCTTCGCGAGGTCGAGCAGGTTACCGACGAGATCGAGCAGCTCCGACGCGCTGTCGCGAATCAGCCGCACCTGCCTGTCCTGCTCGTCGTTGAGCTCGCCGTCCGTGCGCCCGAGGAGCAACCGGGACAGGGCTACGATCGAGCTCAACGGAGTGC
The DNA here is from genome assembly GCA_964457725.1 of uncultured Gammaproteobacteria bacterium. Classification (GTDB taxonomy): domain Bacteria; phylum Pseudomonadota; class Gammaproteobacteria; order Steroidobacterales; family Rariloculaceae; genus FEN-1219. The sequence goes on along the minus strand of CAYWGQ010000002.1, from coordinate 80,142 downwards.
GGAACTCGTGGCTGATGTAGGAGAAAAACCGCGACTTCAGCTCGTTCGCCCGGCGCAGGTGATTCGCGCGCTCATCGAGCTCGGCGTAGAGCGCCATGACGCCGCGGTTCGTGTCGGCGAGCTCGGTGTTCAGACGAACGAGCTCTTGCTGCTTTGCATCGAGCTCGAGCAACGCCGCCGAGAGGTCGCGAGTCTGCCGTTCGAGCTCCTCGCGGTCGCGATCGCGCGGCGCCGGCGCAAGCTGCGCACGGATGACGGCGACGCGGGAAGGCGTGATTCGCGGTGTGTCGGCGGGCAGCGCGCGGCACGCCCGCCACGTCGTCGGCTCGTCGGCCGATGCCCGTGCGAAACGATCGAGCAGCCGCTCGGCGGCCGCCGCGCTCGCGTAGGCGCTCGACCCGGGGGCGGCTGCGAGCCCGGCGCCTGAAACGGACACGGCGAACAGCTGCGGCTCCGTGTCATCGATCACGGCGAGCTCGACCGAGCCGCCATCCCGGCGATCCGTGTCGAGCGCCGCGCGCACGAGCTCGGACACGCCGGTCGCAATCCTGATCTGATCGCGATAGTCGTACCCGAGCACGCGCGTGACCGTGCGCGTCACCCGGCGAATCTCGATCAGGTCCGGCTCCGGGCCGAACGACGCGCGAAAGAGGGGCGTCATGGGTGCACGACCACTGCAACCACGTCGTCGTTCCCGCGCGCGCAGTCGCGATACAGCACGGCTGCGATCAGCGCCGGATGCCGCCGCCATAGGCCGGGCCAGCGGCGCGGATGCCAGCGCGAGTTGATCCCGTCGCTGTGCAGCACGAGGCTCGCCGTTCCGGACCACGGGTACTCGAACTCGGTCAGGCGCGGCACCATCGCGCCGAGGATGCCGTTCTGCGACACCAAGTGGCGCGTCTCGTCGGCATCGACGAGGCTCGCCGAGATGTTGCCGACTCCGCAGAATCGTACGATCGCGCGCTCGGGCTCGATCAGCGCAAGCGCACAAGCCGCGCCGCGGGTCGAGCGCAGTACGCGATGAATGGTTTCGAGGCCCTCGCGAGGCGTGCGCCATGCGGCCTCGCAAAACTCGCGTATCGCACGCATCGACGCTTCGTGCGCGGCCTGTCCATGTCCGAGGCCGTCGCTGACGAGCACCGCGAGACTCCCGTCCCGGCGACGGCACGCCCAAGCATCGCCGCTGACGGCCTCGCGCTCCATCGGCATCACGAGGCCGCCGACCTCGAGGGGCGGGCTCGCGCGCGCGACCTCGAGGATCCCGGCCCTCCTGGCCGCTCCGGTAGGATGCCGCAGCTCCGCGACGATGACGGTGCCGTCCTCGGTCGAGTCGAAGCCGGCGCTCGAAAGCCGCCGCACCGCGCCGAGCCCGATGCCGGCCGAGCCAGCCGTCGAGTAGCCGTCCTCGAGACAACGCTCGACGTTCATGCCGGGGCCGCGATCGATCGCGGTGACGAGCACGACGCCCGCGTCGCCTTCCGCCCAGCTCGTCACGGCGACGGCGCCCTCGCTCGCGTGCTTGACGATGTTGGTTGCCAGCTCGGTCGCGACGATCTCGCAATCGCCGCGGTCGCCCTCGCGCCACTCGAGCCGTTCCGCGTGCGTCCGAGCCGCCCGCCGCACCTCCGCAACGTTCGACCGGTCGCCGATGCGGATCGCCGTGGTGCTCATCTCCATCGCGTGACGCTCACGCGGGTGCCCGTGCCCACGCTCGACTCGATCTCGAACTCGCTCATCAGCCGACGCGAGCCCGACAGCCCCAATCCGAGGCCCGTCCCGGTCGAATAGCCGTCCCGCAGCGCAAGCTCCACGTCGGGGATACCCGGTCCCGAGTCCACGAAATCGAGCCGCAGCCCGCTGCGGTGGCCGTCGACGACGTGCCGAAACCGCGCGGTGCCGCCGCCACCGTGCTCGACGGTGTTACGGGCGAGCTCGCTCGCCGCGGTGACGATCTTGGTCTGGTCCACCAGCGAAAAGCCGATTTCGACAGCCCATGCGCGGGCTCTTTGACGCACGCGAACGATGTCGTCGGAGACGGAGAGCTCATACGTCTCATCCTTGAGTACGCGCAAATTTCGAGTCTCCGAGAAGCTGCATGCCGCGCTCGACGTTCAAGGCCGTCCTGACGCCGGAGAGCTCGAGTCCGAGCTCGACGAGCGTGATTGCTACCGCGGGCCGCATGCCGACGACGACCGTGTCGGCATCGAGCACGCGCGACATGGCGGTCAAGTTGCCGAGCATACGGCCGATGAAGGAATCGACGACCTCGAGGGCGGAGATGTCGATCAGCACGCCCTTCGCTCCGGTCTTGACGATCTGGTCGGTGAGGTCGTGCTGCAGCTGCATCGCCATCCGATCGTGCAAGTCCACCTGGATGCTCACGAGGAGCGTCGTTCCGAGCCGAAGGATCGGGATTCTTTCCATTGCGGCTACGCAGCGCCCGTCGCGGCCGGCACGATCCGGTAACCCACGCGGCCGAGTGCGTAGCGGAACGCGTCGGCGAGTGTCGCCTTCGTCACCACGTCGCCCAAGTCGACGCCGAGGTGCACGACGGTTTGCGCGATCTGCGGGCGTATACCGCTGATCACGCATTCGGCGCCCATCAGCTTCGCCGCTGCAACGGTCTTCAGCAGATGCTGTGCGACCAGCGTATCCACCGCGGGCACCCCGGTGATGTCCATGACCGCGATCGATGCACCCGTGTTCACGACCTCCTGCAGCAGGGACTCCATGACGACCTGCGTCCTCGCGCTGTCGAGCGTGCCGATCAGCGGCACGGCGAGGATTCCTTCCCAGAGCCGCGTGACCGGCGTCGAGAGCTCGAGCAGCTCCTGTTGCTGCCGCGCGATCATGTCCTCGCGGCTCTTCTGAAACACCTCGGTCGTGAAGAGAGCGAGGCCGTCGAGCAGCGACGTGCAGGTCCAAAGCTCCTCGGCGAGGCGCGTCGGCTCCGCCAGCTCGCGCTGGAGCAGCATGAACAGCGGCTGCTTCAGCGAGAGGACGAACCAGGCCGTCTCCGTCGGCGTCGCGCCGAGCCTCGCACGGGATCGCGACAGGTCGGCGAGCGTGTTCCGCATCTCGCTCCACTCGCTCGAGTTGACGTCGGCATTGCCGCTGCCGAGCGCGGCGGCGAACGGCCGCAGAAAGTCCTCCGCGTCCTTTCTGCGCTGTTTCTCTCCGAGCCCGGCCCCCTTCAGCGCGGACTGCTGCACCTCGAGCCATCGCTCGAGTAAGTCGCTCCGCTGTTCATCCACGATGCGCGCTATCGTCGACTTCGCCATGGTTTCTCCGCGTGACCGGTCGTGCCGCCGGACGGCAGCCGTTCGAGAAGGAAGGGAAATCGTCGCGCGGGGCCGCGACGACGGGGCACTGTAACAGAGTACGGGAGCGCGCGGACCCCGGGCAATGTTCCCGGCGCCCGCAGCGCTCCCAATGTTTGCGATCGAGCCAGGGCGTGGCGACCGAACGCCGCCGGGGGACCCGGCACGCCTCTTTAAGCGGCCGCAGTCGCCTGCGGCTGGCTCAGCCGCGACTCCGCTTGCCTTCGCCCGACCATTGCGCCGATCACGGCGGCCGCGAGCGACAGGAGCAGCGCGCCGAACGTGATCCACGCCGCGGCCGTCGCCTCCGGCTGCACCTGCTCCGCCTGCCTGGCGAGCGCGCCGCTCTGCTGCGCTTGCTGCATCAGCTGCGCGACGCCGCGCTGCGCCTCCTGCGCGGCTCGCGCCGGATCGTTCGCGTTCGCCTCGACGCGCTGCGCGGTCTGGTCGAGCGTCGACTGCACCTGCCCGACCTCCATGCCGGTCACGCTCGCGATCCGCTGCGCGGTCTGCGGATCACGGAGGCGCTCGGCGATCTGCTGCACCGTTCCCGAGGTGTCGATGCTCACGCCTTGCGCCTGCCCGGCGACAGCGCCTATTGCCTGCGTCGCGCCGCCGAGCATGCTGAACGCGCCGCTCGCGAGCATGCTGATCCCGCTGCCCGCCATGTAGAGCATCAGCAGCATCGCGACGACCCAGACGAGCGCCCCCTCGAAGAAGCCGGTCGTCCGATCGGTGATCGCGGCGAGCCGCGTCGCAGCCATTCCCCCGACGAACAGCGAGACGAGCAACGACAGTGCGCCCCAGATGCCCGCGCCGGTGCCCAGCGTGCCGGCGTCCGTCTGCCCGGGATCGGCGGCCGAGATGCCGATGGCGACGCCGAGCGCGGTCAGCAAGAGCAGCAACCCCACGGCGATCAGGACGCCGCTGAAGACGCCGCCCCAGGACACGCGCATCCCGTCGGAGCGGAGAAACGCCGGATTCCAGTTCCGCCGGCGCTCGTGGTAACGACGCTCGCCGTGCGGCCGGTCGTGTACGACGGTTGCCATAGCCTCTCTCCTCAGCGTTGGGTGGGCGTTGCCGATGCAACATGCGTGCCGGACACGAACAGCGGGGCGATCGCCTCGTCGTACACGCGGATCAACGCCTCCGCGATCGCGGCATGGACGGCCGCGGTCGGATGCAGCTCGTCCCAGAACACGAATTCGGCAAAACGCGGCTCGCCTTCGCCGATCGGCGCACAGGCCGGGTGAAACGTCCGCTTGGCGCTCCACGTCGAGCGATAGCTCGTGCTGTCGAAGCACGCGTCCTCGCGGTTCCGCCCGGGCGCCGCGCGGGCGGCACGAAGCGCCCCGTGCAAGTCGAAGGCCGCGATCGCCGCAGCGGGATGGGATTCCGCGAGCCGCGCGAGCGCAGCCGCGAGCCGCTCGTTCATCGTGCGAACGATCGTATCGGCGGCCGCCAGCGCGGCGGCGGGATCGGGTGTCGCGGCGGCGCGGGTTCGCACTGCCGGCAGCGCCGTCAGATCCGGGACGTTCGCGACGACGAGCTGCCGCGCGCCGCTGCCGATCAGCCGCTCGACGGCCGCCGCGATCGCGTCGGCCGCTTCCGCGACGAGCGCACCACCGGTCGCGATGGCTGCCGCCGGTTCCGCAGCGTCGGCCGCCGTTTGCAACGCGTCGATCGCATCGTTACCGCCGATCATGACGACGACCACGGCCGCCGGCGGCAGCTGCGGTCCGTGATCGAGCAGCAGCCGATCGACCTGGTGCGGAAAATCCTCCGGTCCCGCTCCGATCGCCTTCGCGGTCGCGACCGCGTAGTTCGTCCCGGAGCCGGGCGGCTCCGGCACGGTGTGGAGCGACGGCGCGAGGGCTGCACCGAGATGCGCCGCGAGGTGCTCGACGGCGACCGGGCCGTCCGTCACGCGGCTCTTGCGGTAGAAGAGCTCGTCGCAATCGCGGCGGAAGAAATAGACGTCCGCGGGATTGCAGAGCCCGACCGTGTGCTCCGGGAAGAACGCCTCGCCGAGAAGCGCGTCCATCGCCGCGGCGGCGTTGCCGACGTCGGAGAGGCTGTCGCCGAGCACGAAGAGCGGCGGAGCAGTCTCGGCCGACGCAGCCGGGAGCGGTGTCGCCGTCGCAACGTCCAGCGATTTATCGTGCGGCCTTGCCGCCGCGAGCAACGCCGCCGCCGCGACTCCCGCCGCGACGGCCACGAGCGGCGCCCTCCGCGCTGCCATGTAACCTCCGCCCCTTTCGGCGGCGCATTCCCTTGCGTCGGCTCGAGAATACCGCGCCCGCGCCCCGCCTGCATCGCGGGTTGCGGAAGACGGCTCGGGGCTGGCCTCCCGGAGGGCGGGCGCGAAGTCCACGGGGCCGAAGCCCCGTGGTGCTCGGGCGGCGAGGCGCCGCGGTCAGTGGCTGGCGACCGGTCCTTCCGGCGGGATCACGCCCGGGCCGAACGCAATGCTGCCCTCGACCGAGTCGCAGTGCTTGCCCGGCGCGGGCGGCGTGCTCTTCGGGCACTGGAACAATCCCGACTCGCCGCGATCGCCGGCCGGCTTCCCGTCCCGCCGAGGATGCACGCCCATGCTCATGATCGTGCCCTGCGGGAAGCTCTCGCGGGTGATGCCGTGCCGGAACGCTTCCGCCGCGCTCTCCATCTGCACGACCCAGACGAGCGGGTCGCCGTTCTCGTCGCGGACGAGCGCGTTGCGCTCTTCGTTCAGCGGCACGAAGTGGATCTCGAAATGCGCCGCGTTCGGCACGATGCGGACGATCACGCCCGTGAAGACCTTGTAGATGCTGCCGTCGTACATCGAGTACGAGTGATGCGCGCCCGCCGTGCCGGCGAGCAGCGCTAACGACGTCAAGCCGATCGCAGCCGCGACGGCAAATCGACTCTTACTGACCATGCTCAGAGAACCCCCTACCTCGTCCGTGTGGACCGTTGATCACCATCGAAACCGTCACGACGTTCAATTGAAGCCGAGATCGAGCTCCTCCGCGGGCCGCTCCATCTCCTGCTCGAAGTGCTCCTCCCAGATCTTTGCCCACGGCCGATCGAACATGTCGGGCACCCGGAACTCTATCACCTGCCCGGGCGCGACCGGCGTCGCGAAGCCGTTGATCGGATAGAGCGCGCGCGTGCACTCGGCGAAACCGAGCCGACCCGCCGTATCCCAGCCCTGCTGATAGTTACGGTGCCAGAGAATCCGTACCGGCTGCGCGAGCGCCTCGCTGTCGTAGAGGATCGTCTCCCAGTCGAGGCCGAGGAGCTTCCCGGAAGCGTCATGCACCGGCGTCAGGATCTCGATCGCTTCGAGCTCGTAGCTGAACTCCCAGGTCGTGTGCTGCGTCCACCCCTGGATGTTCGTCGTCCAGGTGATCAGCGCGTCGCCGTCCCAGAAGCCGATCGTGTCGCCGTACCACTGCGGCACGTCCTGACCGAGCGGAAACTCGCGGCCGAGGTGCACGGTGCGCATGATGTTGCCGCTGCTGCTGCCGAGCAGCAGCACCACCTGCGGCGTCACGACGATGCGCGTCGGCTTCGGCCCCGTCGCCCACTGGCGCATGAAGCCTTCGGGCCAGCAGTAAGACGCCGACCACTGGTGCGCCGCGTTCACGCCCTCGTGATAGAGCTGCCGCACCATCCGCTGCTGATACTCGGGCGTCAGCAGCGAAAGGAAGGTCGGCACCTGGTTCGCGCGGCCGTAGTTCCAAATCCTGCGCCCGTCCGGGACGTACTCGCCGTAGACGCCGTCCCACTTCGGCATCGTCTCGTACGTGTGCACGGTGGGACCTCCCTTCGAGCGCGCATCGGCGAGCAGCGCCTCGTAGTGCTCCTTTGCGGTCGCGAACGGGTACGGGCTCACGATGTTCTCCCGCGGCCAGTCCGCGTTGCAGTCGCCCCACCTGGCCGAGGTCGGCGGGTTGCGGCCGATTCGCGGGTCCGTCGTGCCGGTGCCCGCTCCACCGCTGCGCATGTCCGCCATCTGTCGGGGGCTATTGCAGCGCCAGTACCGCTGGTCGAGCCAGTGATCCCGGTCCTTGTAGAAATCCTTCGTCGTGAACACGTCGACCGGCAGCGGCTCGATGCCGGGCGGGGGCCGGCCGTCCCACTCCGGTCCGCTCCCGTAGCTCGGAACGTCCGCCGGCGGGTTCTGCGCCGAGAACGGCGCGCCGCGCAGCCCCGGCACGTGCGGCGGCTCGAGCTGCGCGTGCGCGGCGGTCGAGCCGATGGCCAACAAGGCAAGCGAAGACATCGCCGCCCCGAACGTCGAGCGGATTGCACTCATCCATTTCCCCCTTCTAGGACTGGATCACCGGCATCCGGGCGGCTGTTCGTTCGCCCGGACATCCTTGAGCGGCACGCGCCGGGTGCGCGGCGCGCGCCGTGCTTGTCGGTCTATTCCTTGCGCGGCGGGTTCTCGGCCATCAGCTTCTCGAGCAGCGCGACGGTCTCCACGTGCGGCTCGGCGGCCTGGCGCAAAAAGGCTTCCTCATAGCGGCCCATCGCGAGGTCGAGCGGCGTCATGCCGTGCGCGTCACGCGCGTACAAATCTGCGCCGTTCGCGACGAGAAACTCGACGAACGGCGTGAAGCCTTTCATCGCCGCGCCGTGCAGCGCCGTCCTGTGCGGCACCGCACGCGGGCTCGGCACCTGCCGACCGCGGTAGTCGTAGCTGAAGTCGCTCAGGCGCTGCTCGATCACGAGCAGGTGCGCCGCGGATTCTCCCTTCGGCTCGGTCACCATGCGGGCGTTGACATCCGCGCCCGCGTCGATCAGGAGCCGCATCGTCGCGAGCACGCCCTCGTCCGTCCGGTTGCGGCCGCGCGTCACGCGCAGCCCGAACTCGACGCCGGCGGCCGCCATCAGCGGTGTCACGCCCTGATTGCTCGGCAGGTCGACGAGCGCGCCGTGCTCGAGCAGCAGCTTCACGAACGGCGCGTCGCCCGCGCGCGCGGCTCGCAGAAGCGGTGTCGCGCCTTGCGACAGGATAGAGTCCCCGCCGCGGTCCTGCGGCACGTTGCGATACGGCGGGCGGCGCTTCAGCTGGATGTTCGGGTCCGCTCCGCGCTCGAGTAGCAGCCGGCCGACGTCGAGCGCCGTGTGCCGATCCATGCTCGGCAGCACGACCATCGCGCCATTGCCCATGACCGGCAGCGTGCTCGTGTCGGCCGCGAGGTACAGCGGGGTCCGGCCGTAGAGATCCCACTTGTTGATGTCCGCACCCGCCTCGATCAGGTACACCGCGAGGTCGAAATGCAGATTCAGCAGCGCCATGTTCAGCGGCGTCACGCGGTGCGGATCGGGCTTGTCGATGTCGGCGCCGCCTTCCACCAGCGCGCGCGCACACTCGATGCACCCCTCGCGAGCAGCGTACAAGAGCGGCGTGAAGCCGCCCTGGTTCATGTCCTTCGGCCGCGGCTCCTTGATGACCTTCCGCTCCCACTGGCGGACGGCCCCCCTTGCGTCGGGATCCGCGCCGCGATCGATCAGGAAGCGGATCATCTCGGGGTGGCCTTGCGCGGCGGCCCACATCAACGCCGTCTGCCCGCCCCAGCGCTCGCGCGCGTCGATTGCCGCGCCCGCGTCGAGCAGCAGCTTCGCGCCCTCGACGTTGCCCGTTCGCGCGACCGCCATCAGAGCCGTCTCGCCCTCGGGATTCGTCGCGTTCGGATCGGCGCCCGCCTCGAGCAGCGCCGCGATGATCGGGGTCGAGCCGATGATCGCCGCCTCCGACAGTGCGAACGCGCCGAACTCGTTCTTCGCGTTCGGGTCCGCGCCGGCGGCGAGCAGCTGCTGCACGAGCTCGAGGTCGCCGTGATAGGCGGCCCACATCAACGCGGTCGAGCCGTCCGGCCCGCGGACGTCCGGATCCGCCCCCTCCCGCAAGAGCGCGATGGCGGCCGGGCGATCGCCGTCCTCGGCCGCGCTCACGAGGGAGCGCTCGGCCGCGGCGAGCGGTGCCGCCGCCACGGCCGCGAGAACCGCGATGCCCGCGAGGCGGAGCCTCATCGAATCACACCTCCGCGAACGTGCCGCCGCTGTCGCCGATCGACTCGATCGGAATCTCGGTGCGCTCGAGGACGGTCAGCAGCAGATCGGCGAACCGCGAGTCCTGCGGGTAGCGAAGATGCTGGCCGCCCTTGATGCGGCCGTGCGCGCGGCCGAGGATCGCAATCGGCAACGGGTCGTTGTTGTGCCGATTGCTGTCGCTCATGTTGCTGCCGAACATGACCATCGAATTGTCGAGCAGCGTGCCGTCGCCGTCCGGCGTCGACGCGAGCCGCTCGACGAAATCCGCGAACTTCCTCGTGTGATACACCTGGATCCGCGCGAGGCGCTCCTGCTTCGCCGGGTCGTTGCCGTGATGCGAGAGCGGATGGAACGCCTCGTTGATCCCGACGTTCGTATACGTACGCATGCTCGCCTCGCGGTCCATCGAGAACGTGATGATGCGCGTCAAATCGGCCTGCATCGCGAGTGCCATCAGGTCGAACATCATCTTGAAGTGGACGTCGAGGTCGTTCGGCACGCCGATCGGCGCTTCCGGGATATCGAGCGCCGAGGTGTCCTGCTCGCTCGCCATCTGCACGCGCCGCTCGATCTCGCGCACGGAATCGAGGTACTCGTCGACAGTAGCGCGGTCCTGCGCGCCGAGCGTCGCCTGCAATCGCGCGGCCTGGGCCTGCACCCGATCGAGGATGCTGCCCGTTTCGTGCATGATCGCCCGGCGTTCTTCCTCGGTGTCGCCCTGGCCGAACAGCCTGTAGAAGACTGCGCGCGGATTGACCTCCTGCGGCAACGACTGGGTCGGCGTGCGCCAGGACAGCTGCGCCCCGCGCAGCGCGGTCGTCAGCTCGAGCGACGGCAGCCGGGTATCCTGGCCGATGTAGCGTGCCGCGAGCTGATCGGCGGTGACGCCCGCGTCGGGAGCGATGACGCCCGCGTCCTGCGGCGAAACGCAGGAAAGCCACGTCCGCTCGATGATCTCGTGCGGCTCGGGGCTTTCGGCCGGCTTGTTCCTCAAGCCCGAGACGATCGTCATCGAATCGCGGTACTTCGCGAGCGGCTCGAGGATCGGCGACATCGTGTAGTCGCGGCCGGTTTCCTCCGGCGACCACAGCCGCATCACCGCACCGTGCGGGAAGCCGACGAACACGAGCCGGTGCGGTGTCTTCGCGGCCGTGTTGGCCCATGCGACGCCGGCCGGCACCATCGCGTCCAGGAGCGGCAGTGCGATCGCGGCGCCCGCGCCCCGGAGCACCGTTCGACGCGACAGATGCTTTTTCGTCAGATACATGCCTCTCTCCCCTCCCGCTCGAGTCGCCTTCCGCGCGGGCTCACTCTCTATATAGCAAATTACGGAGCGGTTTCCGCCTGCGCCGTCACGACCGGCGCGTCGGGCACGCGCCGCAGCCGGAACGGCTCGCTGATCACGACCTGCCAAAGAATCGACGAGAAGCGGTAGTCGTCTTTCGCGGCCTCGCGCACGATCGCCCGCACGGCCGGCATATCGGTGTAGTCGAGCGTGCGCCCTAGGGCGTACTTCAGGAGCCCCTCGACGAAGGTCTGCACGAACTGCTCCGGGCGGCGCAGCAGCGCCTCGCGCAGGTCGTCGGGACCGGTCACGACGCTGCCGTCCGGAAGCTCCGCGGTCGAGTCGATCGGCGTTCCCGCGTAGCGGTCCTTGTCGCGCCAGACGGCGACGGCATCGAAATTCTCGAGCGCGAAGCCGAGCGCATCCATGACGCCGTGACAGCCGTTGCAGTTCGGGTTCGCGCGATGCTGCGCCATGATCTCCCGGACCGTGCGCGCCTGCTCGGTGCCGATCTCGGCCTCCGGAAACGCCTCCACGTTCGGCGGCGGCGGCGCCGGCGGCGTGCCGCTGATGTGCTCGAGAATGAACGCGCCGCGCAGCACCGGCGACGTGCGGTTCGGGTACGCGGCCGCCATCAGCACGGCACCCTTGCCGAGCAGCCCCCAACGCGTGGAATCCTCGAGCTCGACGCGGCGGAACTTGTCGCCCTTCACGTCGCGCACGCCGTAGAGCAGCGCGACGCGCTCGTTCAAATAGGTGTGCTTCGCGGTCATCAGGTCGAGGATGCTGCGGTCCTCCTCGAAGATGCTCTGCGCGAAGAGCGTGAACTCGGTCAGGTAGTCCTCGCGCGGATCGCCGCGCCCGGACGCGTACGGGAAGATCGAGCGATCCGGCTCCACCTCCTCGAGGCGCTTCATGTCGAGCCACTGATGCATGAAGTTGCTCGCGAGCGTCTCGGCGCGCGGGTCTTTCAGCATCCGCTCGACCTGCGCTCGAAGCGTTCGCTCGTCGCCTAGCTCGCCGCGAATCGCGAGCTCGAGCAACGCCTGATCCGGAATCGAGTTCCACAGGAAGAACGACAGCTTCGACGCGAGCTCGAGGTCGTCGATCTCGTAGACGTCGCCGGGACGCGCGTGCGCGGGCGGCTGCTCGACCCGATAGAGGAAAAACGGGCTTGCGAGAATGCCGGTGATCGCGCTGCGGATGCCCTCCTCGAAGCCGCCGCTCGCGTAGCCGTCGCGATAGTAGGCGAGCAGGTCGGCGAGATCGCCCTCGCCGAGCGGCCGCCGATACGCGCGGGTTCCGAGCCGGGTCAGGATCTCCTCGGCGCAGAGCTCCGCGTCGTCGCCGCGCTCGGGATGACAGCTGAAGATCCGCTCGCGGCTCGGCGTCGGAGACAGCCCGCTCGGATTGAACGGACCGCTGATCTCGAACGAGCTCACGCGGTACACCCGATCCTGGCCGCCGCCCGGCACGAACATCTGCAGCTGATCATCGGATTCGGCGAACGACCGCCGGCGAAACGTGACGCCGACCTTGTGGGGACCTGCGGTCGCGGCGAAGCGGATGTCCTTCAGCCGCGCGTTGATCTGCTCCATCACGCCGTCCTGGATCTGGTCGTAGGCGCGCATGTCGTCTTCGCCGCCGACGATCGTCTCGTAAATCGGCGTCCCGTCGAGGGTCACGACGACGGCGTTCTCGAACTCCATGTCGTTGCCCCAGATGTGGCTCGCCATGTCGGCGATGTTGATCACGTACTCGCCGTCCGACGGGAAGTAATGCTCGACCACCATGCCGCCGCGCGTGCCGAGCGGCAGCCCTTTGACGTGCGTGTGCTGATTGCCGGGTCCCGCCGTGTAGGTCTGGCTGCCGGCCCGCGCGTCGGGCCGGCCGACCGCGCGCACGGCGACCGCTCGCGCGGCCCCGACGTACTGCTCGATGAAAGAAGGCGAGACCAGCAGCCCCGATGCGATGTTGTCGAAGTGCTCGACGACCTCGTCCTGAGGCAGGAGCTCGGCCGGATCGATCTCGACCGCGAGCAGGTCGCGGACGGCGTTGGCGTACTCCTTGCGGTTCAGGCGATGCGGCGGAATCGCCGGCGCGCCGCGATACTCCGCGGCCGCCCGATCGAGCGCCGCCTCGAGCCAGCCGATCAGGCTCGCGTATTGCTCCTCGGTCGGACGAGGCTCGTTCGCCGGGGGCATCAGCCGCCCGCGCAGCTTGCGAACGGCGGTCTCGAACGTCTCGGCGTGCTCGGCGACCGATTCCGGACCGAGGCGATCGAGGGCGAGGCCGCCCGCGCGCTCGGCGCTGTCGTGGCAGTCGGTGCAGTACCGCTCGACCGTTGCCCACTCGCGCTGACCCGCCTCCGCGAGCGACGCTTCCTCGCCGAGCCTGCCGCACGCGGCAGCGGCGAGCAGCGAGGCGATCAGTCCGACCCGTCGGATCATAGGCTCCGTCCCCGTTGGCCCGCCCATTTTACCGACCCTGAGCGCAAGTCGGCGTCCCGCGGACAAAACTTAGGCATCCGGGGACAGGTACGCCCAGAGGCTTTGGAACGCCCGGCGCACGAAGGCGTCCGGGTCGCCCATTATGTCGTCGAATTCCTTCGTCGGCGCGGCCGCGAGCGCTTCCTCCGTGCCGCCGCCGCTGTAGAGCACCCGTGCGAGCCGCTCCCAGATCGCGCTGTACATCCGATACTGAGTGACGAGCGCCGGCCGGTCGAGCACCGGGCCGGTCGCGGGCACGAACCGCGTGTCCTCGTTCGCGACGGTCAGGATCATGTCGAGCCCGCCGACGATGCCGCCGATCCAGCCGCCGGTCCACCAATCGATGTCCGGCCAACCGGCCCCCGTCACGGCACCGCCGACGGCCATCACGTTGTCTTCCGGGAAGAACACGTACATGTCGCCGTCCGTGTGCGGGCAATCCCTGAGGTGCCCGCACTCGACGCGCTTGTCGCCGAGCGCGACCGTCTCCCGGTCGAAGAACGTGCGGCTCGGCCACGCGACCTCCGGCAACGGCTCCACGGTGACGTCGTTCCACGGCCAGGTGACGTCCGTCGTGAGCCAGAGCCGGGTGTTCACGTGCGCGACGATCGCGGCGCCCGCCCGGCCGAGCGCCTCGTTCGAGCCCGTCTGCTCCGGATGCCAGTGCGTGTTGAACAGCGTCCGCACCGGTCTCCCGCCCGGCAACGCGGCGGCGAGCTCGAGGAATCGCGGCGACTGCGCGGCGGTGCCGCCGTCGACCAGCGCGAGCCCGTCGCCCGCCGCAACCGCGAGCACGTTGTTACCGTCGAGCGTGAGGACGTGGAAGCCGCGGCCGAGATCGATCACGTCCTCGGCCGGTTGGGCCGGCAAACGGATCGGCAGCGCGGCGCCGAGCGCCGCCCCCGCCGCGCCGCGCACGGCCGCCGCCAGCAAGGTTCTGCGGGAACAGGCAGGCACTTCGTCGTCTCCTCCGCCGCGCGGATAGCGAGTCACTGCGGCGCGCACCGCCGCCTGAAGCGCCGTAAGTGTAACCGCAGCGCGCCGGGAGCCGGCGCGAACGCCCGTTATTGCGCGTTCACGACGCCGGGGTTGAACTGGAGGTGGCAGCCCTCGCAGGGCGGATAGAGGACGTCGCCCGCGGCGAGCAGCGCGTCGTGGTCGCGCGCCCGGATCGCTTCGAGCGCGTCGAAGCCCGCGTTCGTCATCGCCTCGTTGTAGGCTCGCCAGGCCGGCTCCTTCGCCCATTGCATGTCCATCGGCCCGGTGCCGCCGAGCGCGACGACGTTCGCAGCCGCGAGCAGAGTGATCGCGGCTTCCTCGAGCGCGAGCCACTGCTCCTCGGACGTCGGCGGCTCGTACGCGGCCCACAGCGTGTTCGTCGCGGGCGTGATGGTCTTCTCCATCAGCTCCTTGATCGTCACGAGCGGCCGTCCGTCCGCGGGCGGGCGGCTCTGCTGCGCGTGCGGCGCGGCGGCGAGCAGCGCGAGCCCGGCAGCGGCCGCGAGCGGCTTGCATGCGCGCCGGAGCGTGCGCGTGAACGGGAAGGCCTCGTCGAGCGTTGAAGGGTGCATCGTTCGCCTCCGGTGGTCCACGGCCAAGTGTAGCGACCGTCTGCAGCGCATCGCAGTCTTTAACCGTTTCCTAACGGTTAAACGCGCCGCGTTTCGGGGCGCCTCGTCGCCCCGTTGATTCCGTCTGCCGAAGCGCCGCACAATCGCGCGCCCGCCTGGCGGGCTCGACGGCCGCTGACCCCGATGACGAATCCATGCCTCACGTGCGGCGCGTGCTGCGCGCACTATCGCGTGTCGTTCCATTGGAGCGAGACCGAGCGCTTCCTCGGCGGCGTCACCCCGCCGGAGCTCACCGAGAAGATCACACCGCACCGCGTCGCGATGCGCGGCACGTGCGGCGGCTCGGCGCCTCGCTGCATCGCGCTCGAAGGGCAAGTCGGCGTCGACGTGCGCTGCACGATCTACGAGAAGCGGCCGACACCGTGCCGGGAGCTCGAAGCATCGTGGCACGGCGGCGGGCCGAGCGATGGTTGCGATCGGGCGCGCGCGGCGCACGGCCTGCCGCCGCTGACGCCCCCGAGCTCGCGGCCGGAGCCGCGGCCGGTCAGCGCCTGACCTTTCTCGGCAAGAGCGGCGGGACGGCCGCTCGTGCTCGTCGGGGGCGAGCGAGCGTGTCCGCGCTGCGCCGCGGACGAGATCCCGAGCGTGGCGGCGAGCGCCAACCGCAATCGCACCTCCCCTCCTCCCGACAACGGTTGTTTTCGGCTCTGCAAGAACCCCCGACGCGCGTCGATCTGCGACACTGCACCGTCATGCGGAGTCGCCGTCGCATCCTGCCCAAGTGGTGGTTCGAGATCACGGCAGTCGCCGTGCTGCTCATGCCGCTGGTCCTGCTGTTCGTCGCCGGGCTCGCCTGGCTCACCGAGCGCGGCTGGCTGTTCCCGTATCTGTTCGGCGCGGCGACGCTCACGCTACTCGCATGGGGCTCGTTGCGGCTCCGGCATCGGCCGAAGCGCACACCTGCCGCACCGGACGACCACGCGATCACGGCCCCCGATCCGACGTGGGCGCCGCAGGAGCAGGCGGCCTGGCGCGCGGTACGGCGGCTCTCGGACGAGGCGGATCCCGACATGCTCGACGACCACCGCCGCATGGTGGCCGCGGCCGAGCGGACGCTGAAGGAGGTCGCGCGGCACTACCATCCGGAGCACGCCGAGCCGGCGCTCGAGTTCACGCTGCCGGAGCTGTTGCTGCTCACCGAGCGGGTCAGCGCACGCTTGCGGCTGACGCTGCTCGAGCACGTGCCGCTGTCGCACCGCCTCCGGGCGCGATCGCTGATTCGCGCCTGGGGTTACCGGCCGTTGATCGCGGCCGGCGTCGAGCACGGCCGCAGACTCTACTCCGTCGTCCGCATCGCGCGTGCGGTGAGCCCGCTGCACGCGGTCGCGGCCGAGGTGCGCGACCATCTGCTCGGCGACTTGCTCGACACGGTGCAGAGCAATGTGCGGCGGCGCATCGTGCGGCTGTGGATCGAGGAGGTCGGCCGTGCAGCGATCGAGCTCTACTCCGGGCGCCTGCGGGTCGACGCGGAAGCGCTCGAGCGCGAGGCCGCGTCCGAGGGGCTGAAGGGCGCGGCCACCGCGGTCGCACCGCCCGGATCGTTGCGGATGCTGGTCGCGGGCCGCACGCACGCCGGCAAGTCGACGCTCGTCCGGGCGATGCTCGGCGCGATCGGCGGCGACGTCGAGGTCAAGCCGTTCACGGCCGCCTTCCAAGGCTACGAGCTTCGCGACGCGGATCTGCCGCCCGCCTATCTGATCGACTCGCCCGGCATCGACGACGAGCAGAGCACGGTCGAGTTCGTGAAACGCGCGTTCGCCTGCGATCTCGTGATCTGGGTCACCGCGATACAGGAGGCCCCCGTGCTCGATCGCGCTGCGCTCGAGGCGCTGCGCGCCCGGTTCGCCGCGAACCCGCAGCGGCGCGCGCCGCCCGTCATCGTCGCGGCCACCCATGTCGATCGCCTCGCCGGAGCGGCCGACTGGACGGCGCCCTCTTCTGCCGATTCGCCGCGACCGGCGGACGAGCCCGTCGCCGCGGCGATCGACGCGCTTGCCGCTGAGCTCGGCGTCGAGCACGACGCGATCGTCCCGATGCGCCTCGACCGCACGCCGCCCGAGAACCTCGACCTTCTGTGGCGGCGGATCGAGGCATCGATCGACGAGGCGCAGCGTGCACGCTGGGTGCGGGTGCTGCGGGGCACGGCCGAGAAGCGGCCCTGGCGGCGGCCGCTGCGGCAATTGCTCGGCGCGGGCCGGTTGGTCGGGCGGTTGCTGCGGCGGTGAGCCGCGCCGGGGCCGGTGTGATCGGCGTCAGGGCGCGCCGCTCGGCTTCCCGGTACCCTCGCGTACGGTTCGACTATCACCGCCTTGCGATGAGCAACGACCGCACCTCGGCGGCGGCGGCCGCCCCTGCCCCGACCGGCGAGCCCGCAGCCGCTCCGGACGAGCGCGACGCCGCGATCGCGCGGCTCGAGCGCGCGCTCACGGAGGAGCGGCAGCGGTCGGCCGCGTTTCGAACGAACGTCGAGCAGCTCGAGTTCAAGCTCGAGGTCTTGGAGAAGAGCTACGCGAAGCAGCTCGCGGACGCGCGCGAGCGCGCCGAGAGCGCGGCACGGAAGCTCGCCGAGCGCGAGGCCGAGCTCGAGAAGCTTGCGGACAAGCACAACGAGGTGATGGCGAGGCTCGCGGCGGCGAACCGCGAGCTCGAGCGGACGAGCATCGATCGCGAGTTCTTGCGCGAGCCGCGCGCACGGTCGGCGCCTCCCGCACACGCGGAGCGTCGCGTGCTGCCGGCAGCCACGCACGACGGCACCATCAACGCACTGCTCGGCGAGACGCCGTGGTCGCGGGACGGACGGGCCCCCGAGGGCACCGAGCCCGCCGCCGCGGATGCCGCGGAAGCCGATGCCCCGCCGGGCGAGATGCTGTCGCCCGAGCTCGTGTTCACCGGCAAGGACGACGACGGCGACGACGACGGACGCTGAGCGTTACCCGCCACGGCGAGCGCGTCCGCGGAAGAGCCGCGCTCAGTGGACGGTGCAGTCGTAGCGGCCGAAGCGCTCCCCGAGCGCGAGCCAATGGAACTCGAAGGTCGCGGGCTCGATGAACGTCGCCGGATCGGTCACGACGATCGTGAAATCGAGCCGCGTCTGATCCTCGCTCAGCCGATAGCGCTCGACGACCGTCGCGGCCGCCGAGAGCGGGACGCCGCTGAAGCCGAGGTGCGGCGCGTCGATTCGCGACGTGTGGATCACGAGCGTCCGCGCATCCTCCCAACGACCGACCGATAATCCCTGCTTGGTCAATGGTATCTGATCAATATTTAAAGGTTGTTCTAGATACACCGTCCGCACCACGTCGCCCTCGTAGCCGCGGATCGTGATGGTCGAGCCGCCGTCGACGAACTCGTACGGATTCGGGGTCAGCATGCTGCCCGGCATGCTCTTCTGTTCGCAGGCCATGATCGGATTGTCGACCTCGTCGAAGGCCGCGCGCGCCGCCTCGGCCGCCGCGGTCAGCCGCACGTGCTCGCGCGTCTCGTAGACCGGCGACGGGTAGCTCCAGACTCGGAAGATCCCCCGGTTCTCGGCCGCCGCGTCGACGACCGCCGCGCGCGTCTCCGCCTCCCAGTTTCGCCTGCCGCCGATGTGCCGCCCGTCCGCCCAGTACGGCTCGGCGTCACGCTTCATCACGGCCTCGGTGCCGTCGGCGAGCAGGATGTGCGTGCCGAGCAGGCGGCCGGGACGACGCCCGGACGGCAGGCCGACGACCCGCACCGTGTCGCCCTCCCGAAAGCGCTCGCGCGTGATGCCGGCACGATCGAACGTGTAGAGCGAGCTCCATCCCTCGACTTCCCACGTCACCGTCCGACCGGCCTCGACCGTCTCGATCGTGAAGCCCGGGTGCGGATTGCGCCACAGGATCCGCACGAGCGTGCCCTCGATCTCGCGCGCGCCCTCGGTGTACTCCGCGCGGGAATGATGCGCGGACGCGAGCGGCGCAACACCCAAGAGCAGCGTCAACGGCAAAAGGAAGCGCATCGATCGATTCGGCAGCACGTCGTCGCCAATTCTAGCGCGCTCGTCGAGCGAGGGCCCGGGCCGCCTCGCCGCCCGCGCGGAGCCCGCTCTGCAGCGCGCCGGCGACCGTTCCGGACTCCCCGGCCGTGTCGGCCGCCTCGCCGGCGAAGTAGAGCGTCCGCTCGAGCGGCGCCGCGAGCGCGGCCCGCGCGTCGTCCGCGCGGCCGCTCACGACGTAGCTGTAGCCGCCGCGCGCGAGCTCGTCCTCTTGCCAGTCGTGCACGTACGCGGCTACGAGCCGCGCGCCCCAACGCCGCCGCACGCCGAATAGCGCTTCGAGGCTCGCAACGGCCGCGCGGACGATCGCGCGCTCGCCCGCGCCGGCGAGCGCGGCCGCCTTCGGCCCCGCGGCCCATCCGGTCAGGAGCGGCACGCGTAGCGGCAACGCCGTCCAGAACGTCGGGATCGGCGCCGCGGCGGACTGAAAGAACGCGGCATTCCGGTAGCGGCCGCGATCGATCGTCTCCCAGAAGGCGCTGCCGAAGCGCAGCAGCACCTTGATGACCGGACCGGCGGCGAGGCCTTCGAGCGCGCTGCGCTTCGCCGCGAGCTCCGGATCGAACCGCACGACGCCCGCCTGGAGCACGCCGAGCGGCAACGCGATCACCGCAGCGGACGCGACGATCTCGAACGCCTCCCCGCGGCGCGTAGCCGTGACGACGACGCGGCCTCGCGACCAGCGCACCGCCTCGACGACCGACTCGAGCTCGACGCGCGCGCCGCCGAGCGCCGCGCGGAGCGCATCGAGCAGCACGGCGTAGCCGCCGAGCGGGCGATACGTCGGCGCATCGGCCGCCCCCTGCCCGCGCCACTCGCGCAATATCGCTTGCGTGCTCGCACGCGTCGCGTCGGCCGCGTCGAACCCCTCGACGAGCAGGCGTGCGAGCTGCCGCGCTTCTCGGGAAAGTCCGCGCCCGTGCGCTCGGAGGAACTCGGCGAACGGCAAGTCGCCGCGCGGCACCCGCGCGCGGCGCAGCGCGCGCTTCAACTCGGCGAACACGCCTTCCGCGCGCTGCAGCCGGCCGCGGTGCAGCATCCAGTGCTCGCCGCCCGCGTCGACGATCGCGCCGCCATGCGCTTCGAGCCGGCCGACGGTCGCGGCCGGGCGGCCGTGAACGAACTCCGCGCCGAGCTCGAGCGGTGCCGGGAATCCAGGCGCGCGTTCGGTCAGTATCCGTCCGCCGATGCGCGAGCGCGCCTCGAGCACGCAGACGCTGCGGCCGCGACGATCGAGCTCGGCCGCTGCCGCCAGGCCCGCGGCGCCCGCGCCGATGACGACGACTTCGCAGTCGGTCACGCCCTGGCCGGACGGTCGCCGCGAATCGTCACGCGGTGCCCGGAGCGGACAGCCGGGTAGTAGTCCCAGACGGCGTAATGCTGCACGGCCCGGTTGTCCCAGAAGGCGATCGAGTTTCGCCGCCAGCGGAACCGGCACTGGAATTCCGGACGCGCGACGTGCGCGAACAGGAACGCGAGCAGCGCGTCGCTCTCCGCCGGCTCGAGCTCGTTGATCCGCACCGTGAAGATCGAGTTCACATAGATGGTCTTTCGGCGCGTGAACGGGTGCGTCGCGATCACGGGGTGCACCGCCACCGGATCGACCCGATGTCTGCCCGACTCGGGATCGCGCCGCGCGCGGTCCGCGTAGTTCGGTGCCCCGTCGTGCGTCGCGGTCAGCGGTTCGAGGAAGCGCTTCATTGGCTCGGACAGCGCCTCGTACGCCGCGTACATGCTCGAGAAGAGCGTGTCGCCGCCGGTTTCCGGGACGGTGTGCAGGTGCAGGATGCTCGCGTACGGCGGCTTCTCGTCGCAGGACACGTCGGTGTGCCACTTGTCGCCGACGACGCGCACCGTGCGCTCGTCCGCGTGCACGGCGAGAAGCTCGGTCCACTCCTCACGCGGCTTGCCGCGGACGGAAGGATGCACGTGCAGCTCGCCGAACCGCCGACCGAAGCGAAGCTGCTGCTCGGGCGTGATGTCCTGATCGCGGAAAAAGACGACTCCGTAGCGGTTCAGCGCGGCGCGAATCGTCTCGACGTCCTCGTCGGTGAGCTCCTCTCTGAGGTCGAAGCCGTGCAGCTCCGCACCGATGACGGGATTCAGGGGTCGGATGACCACGGATTCTTGCTGCCGCGACATGGACATATACGAACGAGTTCCTTGGTTCCCCCGCGGAGCCCCGCTCCGCCTTCCGAGCATCGCCGTGCTTGACCCGGCGGTCGCTTTCGCCTCACTCTTCGGAGCTAATAGCAGAGCGCCGAAAGGCTTGTAAAGCCGAAGCGCGCTCGGCCGCAGGGGGATGCGAGTCATGGCTTCAGCATCGCCGCTCGACGAGCGGACGACACCGGGCACGATCGAGGTCCGGCCGATGACGGTTTTCACCGGCGCCGAGATCTTCGGCGTCGATCTCAAGCAACCGCCGTCGCGGGAGACCGTGGCCGCGGTGCGCGCGGCACTCCTCAAATGGAAAGTCGTGTTCTTCCGCGATCAGCACCTCGACCACGCGCAGCACGTCGCCTTCGCACGCGCGCTCGGCGAGCCGACGATCGGCCACGTCCTCTACGGCCACGAGGAAGGCTTCCCGGAGGTGTACTCCGTCGCGAAGCGACGCGAGCGCCATAGTCACGCCGAGCCGGACCCGATCCGGCCGTGGACCGGCTGGCATACCGATCTGACGACGATCGTCAATCCGCCCGCCGTATCGATCCTCCGTGCGGTCACCGTCCCGCCTTACGGAGGCGACACGCAGTTCACGAACCTCGTCGCGGCCTACGATGCCCTCTCGCCGACGATGCGCCGGTTCGTCGACGGGCTGCGCGGCATTCACGGCTACGGCAAGGTCACCGGGAACGCGCTCGCGCAGACGAACCGCACGAGCTTCTCGAGCGAGCATCCGCTCGTGCGCGTGCATCCCGAGACCGGCGAGCGCGCGTTGTACGTGAGCCCTGCGTTCCTGCGCTCCATCGTCGGGCTGACCGCTCGCGAGAGCCAGCAGCTTCTCGAGCTCCTGTGGGAGCACGTCGTGCGGCCGGACTTCGTCTGCCGCTTCCGCTGGAACGCGGGAGACATCGCGATGTGGGACAACCGCGCAACCGCGCATCTCGCGCCCGAGGACGTGTTCGAGACCGATTTCGATCGGCAGCTCTATCGCGTGACGCTGGTCGGCGACGTGCCGGTCGGCGTCGACGGCGTGCCGTCGCGCGCGCTCGCGGGCGAGATGCTCGGGCCGGCGCGGCCGGCTGCGTGAGGCGGGAACGGTCGACCCGATGATCCGAGGACCGAGAACGAGCGGAATCCGCCGGGTCGCGGCCGCGTTCGCCGCCGGCGTGCTGGCGGTCGCATCGCTGCCCGCGGGCGCCGAGTATCCGACGAAGGCGATCGACTTGCACATCGGCTCGACGCCGGCCGGCAGCACCGACGTGCTCGGCCGCGTGCTCGCCAAGGCGCTCGAGGAGGTCCTCGGGCAACCCGTCGTCGTGCACAACCGGACGGGCGCCGGCGGCGGCGTGATGGCGACGTTCCTCGCGCGCAGCAAGCCGGACGGCTACACGCTCGGCATGGCGATATCGCAAGCGTACTCCGGCAATCCGGTGATCATGCCCGCGGTCACGCGCTACTCGCTCGACGACTTCACGCACCTCGCGTCGGTCTCGAAGGGCCAGTGCGCGCTCGTGACGAGCACGAGGAAGCCGTACGAGACGCTCGACGACGTGATCGCCGCCGCGCGCCGCGGCGAACGGCCGGTGTTCGCATCGCAGTCGCCGTTGACGAGGATCGTCGCCGACTTCATCGCGAAGGTCGCCGGCGTCCAGTTCCGAGTGATCACGGTGCAGGGCGGCGGCGAGATGATGCAAGCGATTTTGGGCGGCCATGCCGACTTCGGCTTCTCCGGCGGACCGCACGTCGACCACGTGGCCGCCGGGCAGATGCGCGTGCTCGCCTCGGCCGAGGACACGCGGCTCGCGACGTCCCCCGAGGTGCCGACGCTGCGGGAGCTCGGCTACGACATCTCGTCGTGCTCCGTGTTCGTCGTCTCCGCGCCGCCCGGGTTGCCGGAGGAGATCAAGCAGCCGTTGTCGGCCGCGCTCGAGCAGGCGATCCGGTCGCCCGCGATGCGCACGTTGCTCGACAATTTGAAGTATCCCGAGCACTACCTCGGTCCGGACGACGTGACCGCGGCGCTGCGCAGCGAGGCCGACACGCTCGCCCGCGCCGTCGCCCGAATCGGCGAATAGGCGGACCGCGGACGCGATGCGGCGGACGGACCTGATCAGCGCGGGCGTGCTCGGCCTGCTGGGCCTTCTGACGATCTTCGTGATCATCCCGCGCCAGGTGACGCAGGACGTCGGGTTCGGCGACCTGCCCCCCGCGTTCATGCCGTACGTCGCCGCGGTGCTCGCAACCGCCGCCGCCCTGCTGCTCCTCGTCGCGCGGCTGGTCCGCGCTCCCGAGACGGACGAGCCGGCGCCGCTCGACCGGCCGAGCTGGCTGTTCGTGGGCGCCGCCTGCGCGGTGCTCGCCGGAGCGCTCGTCCTGATGCAGCTCCTCGGCTATCTCGCCGGCGCCGCCGTCCTCGTCGGCGGCTTCACCGCGATCGGCGGTGCGAGCTGGAAGGCGACGGCGGGCATGGCCGTGCTGTTCCCGCTCGCGCTGTGGCTGTTGTTCGACGGCGTGCTCGGCTTCCCGCTGCCGTAACGACGGCGCCGTCCGATGGAAGTGATCCTCGCCGGCATCGGCGCCGCGCTCGAACCGACCAACGTCGCCCTCATCGTGCTCGGCGTATCGCTCGGGATCCTGGTCGGCGCGATTCCGGGCATGAGCGCGCCGATGGCGATCGCGATCGGGGTGCCCCTCACCTATACGATGAGCCCGCTGTCGGCGATCGCCTTCTTGATCGGCGTGCACAAGGGCGGCGAGTACGGCGGCGCGATCACCTCGATCCTGATCAACACCCCCGGCGAAGTGTCCTCTGCGCTGACGGCGCTCGACGGTCATCCGATCGCAAAGCGCGGCGAGCCGCGGAAGGCGCTGTCGGTGTCGCTTTACTCGTCCGTCGCGGGCGATGTGTTCGCTGACCTCGTGCTGATCGTTTCCGCGGCGCCGCTGACGGTCCTCGCGCTGCGAATGGGGCCGCCGGAGATCCTCGGCGTGCTGGTCTTTTCGTTCGCGTTCATCGCGAGCCTGCTCGGCCGGTCGGTGCTGAAGGGCGTTTTCGCGCTCGCGTTCGGCATGCTGCTCGCGACGATCGGGCTCGATCTCGAGACCGGCGGCGAGCGCCTCACGTTCGGATTGCTCGAGCTGCAGGACGGGCTGCCGCTCGTCGCGATCGCGATCGGCGTGCTCGCGCTCGGCGAGGTGCTCGTGCAGCTCGAGGAGTACTTCCGCGGGCCGCCGCCGCAGACGGCGCGTCCGCTCGGCCTCTCCGGCGGCGCGAAGGATCGGCTGAGCCTCGCGGAGCTCAAGGGCTGCGCGCGGGCGATCCTGCGCGGCTCAGTGATCGGGACCGCGGTCGGCGCGCTGCCGGGGCTCGGCGCCTCGGTCGCCGCATTCCTCGCGTACGGCGCGGAGCGGCGCGCGTCGAAGACGCCGGAGGCGTTCGGCACGGGCAAGCTCGAGGGCGTCGCGGCGGTCGAGTCGGCGAACAACGCCGTCATCGGCGCGAGCCTGATACCGCTCCTCACCCTCGGGATTCCCGGCAGTGCGACGGCCGCGCTCCTGGTCGGCGCATTCCTGATCCACGGAATCACGCCCGGGCCGTTCGTGTTCGAAGAAAACCCGGAAGTGGTCTACGGTTTGTTCGCGTCGCTGATGCTCGCGAACTTCGCGAATCTCGTCGTCGGCAACGTCGGCTTGCGGTTCTTCGCGCTGTTTCTCGCGATCCCGCGGCACGCGATCGTCGCATCTACAGCGCTCCTCTGCGTGACGGGCGCGTACGTGTCGGCGGGCTCGATGTTCGGCGTCGGCGTCACGCTCGTCTTCGGCGTCCTCGGCTACTTCATGCGCAAGCTCGAGTTCCCGTTCATCGTGTTCCTAATCGGCTTCATCCTCGGGCCGATGTTCGAGCGCTCGCTCCGCCACACCGTGATCCTGTTCGACGATCCGCTCGCGCTCGCGGTCGCGCACCCGCTGCTGCCGACGCTCGCCGCGCTCGGCGCGATCTTCGCCTGGCGCGGCATGCGTACGCGGCGCGGCGTCGAAGGCGAGCTTTCCGCCGCTTCGGCGCGTATCCACGCGGCAGCCGATCCCCCTGCACGAATGCCGAGCGAGTAAGCGCCTTTCCTAACGAGCGGCCGACGGCGTCGCGGCACGCTGCCGTGGCACGGACATTGCACCTTCGGTGCCATGTGCAGACCGACGTTGGTGCTCGCATCGCTCGCGGCCCTCGCCGGCTGCGCCGTCGCGCCGACGACGATCGAAACCGCATGGACCGACCCGTCGTTCTCCGGCATGCCGTTCAGCCGGATCGGCGTCGTCGCGCTGTTCGATACGGAAGCCGAAAGCCGTGCATTCGAGCGGCAGGCCGCCGAGCATTTCGAAGGCCGCGGCGTCCGCGTGGTCGAGGGGCGGCAGTTTCTCGAGCCGAGCCGCGACTACACCTACGAGGAGATGGAAGCCGCGCTGCTCGACGCCGAGATCGACGCCCTGCTGATCTTCCGCCTGATCGCCGTCGACGAGCGCCGCGTGTTCAGACGAGCGTCGCCGTATCTCGGCACGCTGCCGCCCGGCGTCATCGTCGGCCATCCGTACTTCTGGTACTACTACCCGCACTGGAACTATTACTGGCATTGGCGCATGACGCGCGACGTCGTGCGCTCCGCGGGCTACTGGGAGCAGTACACCTACGTCGTCGTCGAAACGTCGCTGTACGACAACGAGACCGACGAGCTCGTCTGGACGGCCCGCTCGGAGACGATGGACGACACCGCGTTCGAGCGGCTCGCCGACTCGGTCGTCGCTGCGGTCTCGGAGCGCCTGTTCGACGAGAGTCTGCTCGAGCCGAGCGAGCCCGCGCTCGCCCGATCACCCCCGCCGAACCGCACGGAGGACCCGTGACCGAGAACACGCTCGACACGAGCGAGATCGAGCGGACGCTTCGGCTCCGTTACGACGAGCTCTGGGAAGACGTTCGCCGCGAGCTTCGCAAGCACGACGCCTCGCAGTACGAGGACTTGATCCAGGGAACCCCCGATCCGCAAGACGTCGCGACCGCGGATCTGCTGGTGGACCTGCACCTCGCGGAGATCGACCGCGATCTCGACGAGCTGCGGGCGGTGCAGCACGCGCTCCGCCGGCTGAAGAGCGGAACGTACGGGACGTGCGCGAGCTGCGGGCAGCCGATCCCGGCCGCACGCCTGCGAGCCGTGCCGCACGCGACGCTCTGCGTCGAGTGTCAGGAGCGGGCGGAGCGGAACCGTACGCCGACCCCGTCGTTGTGAGCGACCAGAGCCCGCGCGCGGCGGGTCTCTCGCCGCGGCGAGCCCGGCGTCACGCCGTCATGATCGCGGTGATCGTCGTCCGGTAGGCGACCTGCTCGTACGCTTCGAGCATGTCCTCGAGCGGCACGACCGTCGTCGCGAGGGTCTTCGCGTCGTACTGGCCGTTCGCGAGCAGCTCGACGAACCGCGGGATGTCGCGCATCGGGCTGCAACCGCCCGCCTGACCCGCGTGGTGCGTGACGCCGCCGATCGAGAACAGATTGCCCGGCAACACGATGTCGCCGCGTATCACGCTCGTCGTGATCAGGTGTCCGCCGAGCGCGCACATCCGGTAGGCCTGCTGCATCGGCAGCAGACCCGTCGGATCCGGCCCCTGCTCGACTCGCGGCGGGACGTGATCGAAGCCCGCCGCCTCGATCACGAAATCGGCGCCGGCGCCGGGGCGGCGCCCACTCGGGTTGCGTCCGCCGGACCACAGCCGGTCCGTCGGCCAGGACGTGAGCGAGCGTACGCGCTCGACGAGGCCGTCGCCTTCGACGTTCGGGTCGAGCACGTGCGTCGCGCCGACCGCGAGCGCGGCCTCGCGCCGGACCGCGACCGGATCGATCGCGATGATCGTCGACGCCCCGGCGATCCGCGCACCCTGCACCGCGCTCAGCCCGAGCGGGCCGCAGCCGACGACCGCGACCGACGACGCGGGCTCGATCGCCGCGAGCGCGTGTGCCGTCGTCGCGCCGAGCCCGGCGACGGCAACGCAGCTGCAGACCATGCCGACGTCGGCCGCCGGCAGGTCGGTGAAGATAGGCACGACCCACTCCTCGAACGCGACCATGTACTCCGCGAGCCCGCCGATGTGCGAGTTCTGGTAGACCGGCGTGCCGTCCGCGAGGTCCGCGATCGCGACGATGTCGTCCGGGCCGTTCGCGCTCAGGAACTGACACATGTCCGACCTGCCGCGCAGGCACCGGTAGCAAGCGCCGCAGTGCGGCGTGCCTGATACGCAGACGCGATCGCCGACGCGCACGCGGCGCACCTCCGGGCCCACCGCCTCGACGACGCCCACGCCGCCGTGCCCTTGAATGACCGCCATCTCGCTCAAGCGTCGGCCGCCGGCGGGCGGCGCGAGCGCGCTGCGCGCGGCCGGTCCTCCCGCGGGCGCGGTGACGCCGAGCACGGCCGGCACGTTCGAGTAACAGAGATTCGTCGCCTCGGTCCGCACGAGCACCTGCCGGCCCGAGATCGGGCGGAGCGTGGCCTCCTGCAGCGTCGTCCGTCCCGGCCCCTCGCCGCGCGAGATCCAGGCCCTGAAACGCCGCCGAGTGACAGCGGCCGGCGCCTGGCCGAGCGCGGTGTCCGCCTGCGCGAGCAACGCGGCACCGCCCGCGGCGGCGGCCGCGGTTTCCTTCAACAGCTGCCGCCGCGACAACCGCTCGCCGCTCTCGTCGCTCATGATTTTCCCCCGTTTGGCCGCCGCGGCGGCCAGCTACTGCAACCCGCTCCGAACGGACGTCACGCGCTCGGTGTTGAAGCCGAGCCAGTGCATGCGGCCGATGTAGCGCGCATGCTCGACCTTGATGCACCGGTCCATGACCACCGAGAGCCCGCCCTCCTCGGCGATCCGCGCGCCCTCCTCGTTGATCACGCCGAACTGGCACCAGAGGCACCCGGCGCCGATTCGCACCGCCTCGGTCGCGATCTCGGGCAGCGCGTCCGGCGCGCGGAACACGTTGACGATGTCGACTCGCTCCGGCACGTCGGCGAGGCTCGCGTAGCTCTTCTCGCCGAAGATTTCGCGCTCGCGCGGATTCACCGGAATCACGCGATAGCCGTGACGGCGCAGATAGAAGCCGACGAAGTTGCTCGCGCGGAGTGCGTTCCCGGACAAGCCGACGATCGCGATCGTCTTCGCGTTCAGAAGGACGCGCTGGATCGTCAGGGGATCCTGGTAGCGCGCGAGATCGAACGGCGCGGTCACGAGCGCACCTCCGTCGCGAGAGCCCGCGCCCGGGCGAAGCCCTGCTCGAGATCCCAGATCAGATCGTCCGCGTCCTCGATCCCGACCGACAGCCGAATCGTGCCGGGACGCACGCCCGCGGCGAGAAGCTCGGCTTCCTCGAGCTGCCTGTGCGTCGTGCTCGCGGGATGGATGACGAGGCTCTTCGCGTCGCCGACGTTCGCGAGATGCGACCATACCGTCAGGCCGCGAATGAACTCCTGTCCCGCCTCGCGGCCGCCGCGGATGTCGAACGAGAAGACCGCGCCCGGGCCCTCGGGAAGATACTTCTCGACGAGCGGGCGATAGCGGCTTCGCGCGAGTCCGGCGTAGGTGACGTTCTCGGCGAGCTCGTGGCGCTCGAGGTACTCCGCGATCGCGAGCGCGTTCTCGACGTGCCGTGCCATGCGCAGCGACAGCGTCTCGAGGCCCTGCAAGAACAAGAACGCGTTGAACGGGCTCAAGCATGCGCCGAGATCGCGCAGCGTCTCTGCGCGAAGCTTCATCAAATAGCCGTAGACGCCGAACGTCTCGTGAAACTTCAAGCCGTGGTACGCCGGGGACGGCTCGGCGATCACCGGGAAGCGTCCGTTCGACCAATTGAACTGCCCGGAGTCGACGACGACGCCGCCGATGCTCGTCCCGTGGCCGCCGAGGAACTTCGTCGCCGAGTGCAGCACGATGTCCGCGCCCCACTCGAGCGGCCGACAGAGATACGGGGTCGCGAAGGTGTTGTCGACCAGCAGCGGCACGCCGTGCTCGTGCGCGATCTCGGCGACCGCCTCGATGTCGAGGATGTTGCCGCCCGGATTTCCGATCGTCTCCGCGAAAAACGCCTTCGTGCCGTCGCGCACGGCCCCGCGCCACGCATTCAGATCGTCCGGATCGACCCAGGTCAGATCGACGTTCATCTTGCCTAGCACGTGCTTCAGCTGATTCACCGTGCCGCCGTAGAGCGCGGCGGACGAGACGACGTGATCGCCCGGTGCGAGCAGCGTGAAGAGCGCGGCCATTTGCGCGGCGAGGCCGCTCGCGAACGCAACGGCACCGCACCCCCCTTCGAGGCTCGCGATGCGCTCCTCGAACGCGGCGACCGTGGGATTCATGATCCGCGAGTAGGTGTTGCCGTACTCCTGCAGATTGAAATACGCCGCGGCGGACTCGGGATCCTCGAAGACGTAGCTCGTCGTCTGGAAGATCGGCACCGCCCGCGCGCCCGTGTTCGGGTCGGGGCGTTGTCCCGCGTGCACCTGACGGGTGTCGAAACCGAAGCGCCGTGACTCTTCCATTCGCCTTTCCCTAGCGCGCGAGGAAACGTCGGATCATAGGCGTTTGCCGCGCCTCCTCCAACAAGAAGCAGTCGTGCCCGTACGGCGCGTCGATGACGTGCAGCTCCACGTCCTTGCCCGCTGCACGGAGCGCGGCCGCGATTGCCTCCGAATCCCCGGGCGGGTAGAGCCAATCGGAGCTGAACGCGATCAGAAGCGTTCGTGCCGAGACGTTCCGCACGGCCTCGACGAGGTCTCCCCCGCCGTGCTCGCGCGCGAGATCGAAATACGTCAGCGCGCGGGAAAGATACAGATACGTGTTCGCGTCGAAGCGCTTGACGAAGCTGCCTGCCTGGTGGCGCAGATAGCTCTCCACCGCGAACTCCGGCTCCTCGAGCACGTAGCGAATGTCGTCGGCGAACTGCAGCCGCCGCCCGAACTTCTTCCCGAGCGCCTCGGCCGACAGATACGTGATGTGCCCGACCATCCGCGCGATACCCATCCCGCGCGTCGGCGCGCGGCCGGTGCCGTAGTAGTGCCCGCCCTGCCAATCGGGATCGGCCATGATCGCATTGCGCGCGATCGCGTTCCACGCGACGCCTTGCGGCCGAAGCGCGTGGGTGCTCGCGATCGCGACGATCGCGTCCACCTCGTCGCCGTAACGCGCCGCCCACTCGAGCGCCTGCATCCCGCCGAGAGAGCCGCCGGCGACGGCCGCGACGCGGTCGATGCCGAGCGCCTTCAGGAACGCGCGCTCCGCGCGCACCATGTCCGCGACCGTGATGACCGGGAAATCGCCTCCGTACGGCCGCCCGGTGTCCGGGTTCACGGACGAAGGTCCCGTCGTGCCGCCGCAGCCGCCGAGGAGGTTCGTGCTGACGACGAAGAAGCGGTCGGTATCGAACGCCTTCCCCGGGCCGATCATCCCGTCCCACCAGCCGAGATCGCGACTGCGTCCCGCGTCGCGTTCCTCGGCCCCGAAGCCGTCACGCGCGCTCGCCGCTCGCGGAGTGCGCGCAACGCCGGCGGCATGCGCGTCGCCGGACAGCGCGTGACAGACGAGCACGACGTTGTCGCGGGCCGGCGCGAGCTCGCCGTACGTCTCGTACGCGATGCGGACTTGCGGGAGGGAGCGGCCGCAGTCGAGCTCGAGCGGCTCCGGCAGATCGAGAAACCGCGTTTCGACCGTGCCGACCGAACCCGCGGCCGTGCTCGTCACGCTCGAGGCCATGCGCGATTATAGGGGCCTTAGACACCCCGGCGGGCCGGGGGTATCATCCAACGCCCGTTTCGGGGCGCAGGGCGACCCAAGGACTCGGCAACCCACCAACTCGTCGATCGGGAGAAGGAACATGGCTGCGGCAATGATCGATAACGGAGTCAACGTACAAGCGTTGCTAGCCGCGCGCGAGGCGCTGAAGCAAGCGCCCGAAGCCGCGGTGTTCACCTGGCGTGCCACTTGCAAGTGGCGCAACGGTACCCACAGCCGCTCGACCGTGCAAGGCTTCCACGGCCTCGGCCAGGAGCACAAGCACAAGACCGAGTTCACGTTCGAGGCGGATCACCCGGAAGTGTTTGCGGCCGAGGATCTCGGCGCGACGCCGGTCGAGTTCGTGCTCGTCGGGCTCGCGAGCTGCCTCACGGCCGGCGTTGCGGCGGTCGCGCAGAACCGCGGCATCCAGCTCCGCAGCGTCGAGGCGAGGCTCGAGGGCAAGATGGACATCCAGGGCATCCTCGGCATCGATAGCGACGTGCGCAACGGCTACGAGGACATCAAGGTCACGTTCGACATCGACGCCGACGCGACGAAGGAAGAGATCGAGGCATTGGTTGCTCAGTCGCAGAAGCGCTCCGCGGTATACGACATCGTCACGAACCCGACGAACGTGACCGTCGAGGTCAACAAGCTCTGAGCGACCCTCCGCGGGACCGACCATCGAACGATTCACCACGGTCGTCGTCGGCGCCGGACACGCCGGGCTGGCGACCAGCCGCATACTGACCGAGCGCTCGATCGATCACGTCGTGCTCGAGCGCGGCGAGATCGCGAATTCCTGGCGCCGCGAGCGCTGGGACTCGCTGCGGCTGCTCACACCGAACAGCCAGAGCCGCCTGCCGGGCTATCGCTACGACGGCGACCCGGACGGCTTCATGACGATGCCGCAGGTCGTCGACTTCATCTCGACGTACGCGGCAGAGAGCGGTGCGCCCGTCCGTACGCACACGGAGGTGCTTTCCGTCACGCGGCTCGACGAGGGCTACCGAGTCGTCACGAGCGGCGGCGAGATTCGTTGCCGAACGCTCGTGATCGCAAGCGGCGCTTGCAACGTGCCCGTCGTGCCTTCGCTGGCGGCGGCCGTCCCGCCGTCGGTCCAGTGCTTCACGCCGTTCGACTACCGTAGCCCCGCGAGCCTCCCGGACGGCGGCGTGCTCGTCGTCGGCGCGTCTGCCACCGGGGTGCAGCTCGCGGACGAGATCCAGCGCTCCGGCCGGCGCGTGATCCTCGCGGTCGGCGAGCACGTGCGGCTGCCGCGAACGTACCGGGGCCGCGACGTGCTCTGGTGGATGGAAGCCTCCGGCGTCTGGAACCAGCGCTTCGACGAGATCGAGGATCTCGACCGCGCGCGCAGCCTGCCCTCCCCGCAGCTCGTCGGCACGCCGGAGCGCGTGACGCTCGACCTGAACTCGCTTTCCGCGGCCGGCGTCGAGCTCGTCGGGCGGCTCGCCGCGATCCGCGACGGCCGCGCGCTCTTTTCCGGCGGCTTGAAGCATCTGTTCGCGCTCGCGGACCTGAAGATGAACCGCCTTCTCGACACGTTCGACGAATGGGCCCGGGAGGCGGACGTCGACTCGAGCGCGCCGGAGCGCTTCGAGCCGACGCGCGCGCCCGCGTCGCCGCGGCTCGGCCTCGATCTCGGGAGCGGCGAAATCCGCTCGATCGTCTGGGCGACCGGCTTTCGCCCGGACTACCGCTGGCTCGACGTGCCCGTTCTCGACCGGAAAGGCCGACTTCGGCACGAAGGCGGCGTGATCGCGGACGCGCCCGGACTCTACGCGATCGGCCTGCCCGTCCTGCGCCGGCGGAAGTCGACGTTCATTCACGGCGCGGAAGACGACGCGCGCGATCTGGTCGAGCATCTCGCCGGCTCGCTTTGACCGCCGACGCCCCCCGGGGGCCGGTCGTCCAAAATTTGCGATTCGGCCGTTTCCCATCGGCGTACGGCCGCGCTTCGCTGCGGCGTGCCGCGAGACGCGAAAGCGGTAAGAAGGCCGAAGAATGGCGGCACGCTTGCAGTCTCCTGAACGCTCTCGGCCAATGGAATAGAACTTGCATCAGTACGCGCGCGGCTACGCAGCCGCCGATGGGCTATATCCAGAATGAGAACGAACACCGGCAGCCATCGCGACGTTGCTTCCAGGCTGCCCCGATCTACCGCGCCGCCGCAGAGCGCCGAGCGCGCCAGGCAGCTTCGGCTGTTCGGCATTCGCGTCGACGCGCTGTCCTTCGACGAGGCGCTCGCGGCGATCTGGAGATGGCTCGCGGCCGGCGAGCGCCGCTGCCGCTACATCGTCACGCCGAACATCAACCACGTGGTGCTCCATCAGAGCGATCCGAGCTTCAGGAAGGCCTACGAGGACGCATCGCTCGTCCTGCCGGACGGCCGCTACATCGTCGCGGCCGCCGCGCTCCTCGGCCGGCCGCTACGCGGCCCGATCAACGGCAGCGATCTCGTGCCGGCGCTGCTCGAGGCGGCGCGCGGCAGAAACCTGCGCGTATTCCTGCTCGGCGCGTTGCCCGGCGTCGCTGAGCGGGCCCGCGACAACATCGCCCGCACGTGGCCGTGGATCGACGTCGTTGGAACCTACAGCCCGCCCGTCGGCTTCGAGCGCTCCGCCGAGGAGTCGCGCAAAATCGTCTCGGCCGTGAACGCCGCCCGTCCGGATCTGCTCGTCCTCGGCATCAGTCCGCCGAAGCAGGAATCGTGGATTGCCGCGCATGCGAAAGAGCTCGACGTGCGGGTCGCGATCTGCGCGGGAGCGACGATCGACTATCTCGCCCGGCACAAGACGCGCGCGCCCCGGTGGGCCCAACGGATCGGCGCGGAGTGGCTGTTCCGCGTGATCACGGAACCCCGCCGCCTGCTCGGCCGCTACTCTTGGGACGCGGCGCGGTTCCTGCCGATGTTCTGCCGCGAGCTCGCGACCTGCTGGTTCCGTTCGAGCCGTAACGGCTGACTTTCCGACATCGCCGATGACTAACTCGACGACCGCGACCGGCACCGTAAGCGTCCGCCGTCCTCCCTTCGATCAGTACCGCAGCAACGTGCACTCGCAGAACGGCGAGGACGGCGTCATTCGCGAGATCCTCCGGCGCACCGGCATCGACGATCGCGACCGCTGGTGCGTCGAATTCGGTGCCTGGGACGGAATCTATCTGAGCAACACGTTCGCCCTCGTCGAGCGAGGGTGGAATGCCGTCTACATCGAGGGGGACGCGAGCCGCTTCCGCGATCTGCAGGACACCGCGGCGCGGTTCCCCCGCATCACCGCCCTGCAAGCGTTCGTGGGCTTTCCGAAGGAGGATCCCAGCTCGCTCGACAATCTGCTGAAGCGCTCCGCGATCCCCGCCGACTTCGAGCTGCTGTCGATCGACGTCGACTCGTACGACCTCGATATCTGGGAGAGCCTGACGGACTACTCGCCGAAGATCGTCGTCATCGAGATCAATAGCAGCGTGCCCCCGGGGATACTGTGGCGGCACACGCCGAGGACGCCGTACAACACGTTCAGCGCCACGCTGAACGTCGGCCGGGACAAGGGCTATACGCTGGTCTGCCACACGGGCAATTTGATCTTCGTGCGCAACGATCTCGTGCCGAGCCTCGGCTTCGACGAGCGCTACGTAAAGTATCCGGAGCTGCTGTTCTCGTTCGACTCTCGCTGGTTTCCGGACAACCTGTTCATGACGAGGCGCGATAGGGCCATCAAGCTCGTGCCGCGTCCCTTGTTGCCGTTGGCGCGCGCGTTGCGCAACGCCGTCTTTCCGTCGAAGCGCGCCCGGCGGCCTGGCCGCATCGGGCAGCCTTCGTTGTGACGGGCCGCCTCGTCAGTTCGACGAGCAGCCGCCGGCGAACGCTTTCGGGCAGGCGGTATTCGTCACGGGATGCGTCGAGAAGAGCCGCAGCATCGCGGGCCAGCGTTGCCCGACCGCAGGGTCCGGGCTCTCGTTGCCGACGTGAACGTTTCGATCCCACAGAATGTGCGTGGCTCGCTGCAGATCGTGTGCGAACGCGAACACCTCTTGCACGCTGAACCCGCCCTTCGGGCCGACCGCGTCGTAGCCGAGCGTCGAGCTCTCGACGCCCATCACGTTTGCGATCAGTCCGCGATAGTCCTTGCGCCCTGCGGCGCCGCGGATGATGCGGTCGGCCGCCATGTTGCAGGTCGGACAGATGTCCGGGTTGCCGGCGCCGAGCCCGTTCGCGGCGAGATACTCGATGAAGCTTGCGAGACGCGGCTCCTCGAGCCCCCAGTTCGCGGGAATACGCACGATCGTCGTCGGCCAGCTCTCGCGCATCGCCTTCGCGAGCCGTCTGAGCTCCCGTTCGTAGCCGTCCTCGCTGAAGCCGGACGCCTCCGGTCCGCCGCTCCAGTTCAACGCGGTCTCGTGAAAAGGCGAGATCATCTCGACGTACGGCTCGCGGTCGAACGCTTTGCCGAGCGTGGACATGAGCTCGATGTACCGGGTCATCGTGCTCGGATTCCAGCGCTTCCAGCCGCACGCGGTTCGCGTCGAGTACAGGTGCGTACCCGCCTCCGCGAGGATGTATGCCGGGTAGTACTCCTTCGCGGCGGCGCAGTTCGGGTTGCCGTACGCGCGATCCATCATGTTGATGATCAGCCGCTTCGGGGCCGGCAAGCTCTTCAGCTTGTCGACCTCGGCCCGAATCAGCGCTATGCCGGCCGAGTAGTCCCCGCGCTTGCCCTCGAGCTGCGGCCAGCGGAAGAACACCGACACGCCCGCGATGTCGCGGTTGGCGCCGATCTCGTCGTAGATCTCGAATCTGGCCGACTGCGACGTGAGCTCCCGCGATCGAGGCAGGTTCATGTAGTGCCCCGGATGCCACTTCACCGGACGCGCCGCCGTCGAAGACGCCGCGGGCTCGCGTCGCCCGGGCTCGCAGTTACCGCTCGTCGCTGCGCAGAAGGCGGACGGCGGCTTCGGCTGCGCGTATGCGACGCCGGCCGCGAGAATCGCCGCGAACGCGGCGACGAGGGCGCTTCGGCGGAAGCCGACCGACGGCACGGGACTGCACGTCGTATTCATTCGGGACAATTCGCGATGCTCCTTCCGTGGAGTCTTACGGTGTGCGGACGACCGAGCCGCACGCTCGCTTTCCACGTAGCGCCGGCGGCCGCCCGGGTCCCCCCAGATGCGAGACCGGACGGTAGCACTGCCGGCTCGGCCCGTTCAATTGTCGCCATTCTCCGACGTGCCGCACTGGCATGGAACTTGCTCCAAGCCTCTCGCACGCCGCTCCAGCGCGGGCTGCCGCGAATGCGAACAAGCAACGGGAGAGCGGGCGCCGATCGCAAATGAAGACACCGACTCCAACCCCGTACGACGCTGCATGAACGTCCTCGTCATCATGCTGTTCCTCGCCGTCTTCTTGACGGGCTATCTCGGACAGCAGCTGCAGGTGCTGCCGCGCTACGCGGTGCTCTCCGCGGAGCTCCTGACGGCAATTGCGCTGCTCGCGATCGTCGGGCGGTTGATCGCCGGCAAACGGCTGATGCTCGACTGGCGTTACGGGGTCTTCATCGCGCTCTTCTTCTTCGTCCTCGCAATGGGGTTCGCGACACAGTACACCGCGCTCGGCACGATCGTCGCCGGCTTGCGCAACTACGTGAAATATCTGCCTTTTTTTCTATTGCCGGCCATCTATCCGTTCACGCGCCGGCAGATCGCCGTGCAAGTCGGCTTCCTGATCGCGATCCTGCTCGCGCAGGTGCCGCTCGCGGTGTATCAGCGCTTCGTGCAGTTCGGCGACAGGCTGCACACGGGAGATCCCGTCCGCGGAATGGCGACGACGTCGAGCGCGTTGAGCCTGTTGATGGTGTGCGGAGTCGCCCTCGTCGTCTCGCTGTATCTGCGCCGCAAGGTCGGCTTCACCACGATGCTGCTCGCGATCGGCGCATTCGTCGTGCCGACGATGCTGAACGAGACGAAGGGCACGCTCGTGCTGCTGCCCGTCGCGCTGCTCGGCCCCGCGTTCTTCATGCCGCGCGGCGCGCGCGCGTTTCGCCGGCTGCTGCCGATCGCCGTCGTCGGGTCGCTCGCGCTCGGGGCCTACGCGGCCGCCTACAACACGCTGATTCAGCACCGCGGGAACGGTCAGCCGCTCGCGGACTTCTTCACCGAGGGGCACGTCGAAGAGTACCTGTACACCGGTGCCGCCGACGGCGAGCGCACGTGGATCGGTCGGTTCGACAGCATCGCGTTCGCGCTGCGCGGCATCTCGGGCGATCCGCTGACGACGGCATTCGGGCTGAGCGCCGGCAACGTGTCGGTGTCGCAGCTCCCTGGCTTCGACGGCCGCTACTCCGCCTACGTCGAGCTCTACGGTGCCGACACGACGCAGGTCAGCGCGTTCCTGTGGGAGATCGGCTTCGTCGGGCTCGCCTGCTATCTGCTGCTCTACTGGTGCCTCTTCCAGGACGCGCGCGTGCTAGCCAGTACGCGCGGGCCGGCAGCGCTCGACGGCCAGGTTTGGGGAACCGTCGTCGTCATCATGACGATGGCGCTGATGTACAAGAGCGTGTTCGCGATGAACGAGATCGCGTACCTCTTCTGGTTCTATTCCGGCGTCGTCGCGCGCGAAACGTACGAGGTGCGGAGAAAGGCGCGAGCCCGCCGGACCGCGCCGGTACCGCGGAGCTCGCTCGCCGCCGATTACCGGCATCAACCGGGCGCGACCGCGTGATGCGCTCGGCGGCACGCGGTACGCCGGAACGGTCGCGGCGCGGAGCGCGCGCGCACTGCCCGAGAGCCGGTTTCGTGCATCGATGAGGATCGAGGGTATGCAGATCACCGCAGTCACGCCTCGTCCCGTCACGGTCTCCGCCTCCCAATACGCCTTGCCGCTGCTCTGCCTGCTCACGGCACTCGGGGGCTACCTGCGGTTCGCGAACCTGGGGGCGCTCGGGTTTCGTTGGGACGAGGACCTGTCGGGGCTCGCAGTGCGAGGCATCCTCGAGCACGGCATTCCGCTCCTGCCGAGCGGGATGATCTATCCACGCGGCGGCGCACTCCTCTATCTGATGGCCGCGAGCGCCGAGTGGCTCGGCTTCAGCGAGCTCGCGCTGCGGTTGCCGGCCGCGCTGTTCGGCCTTGCGCTGATCCCGCTCGGTTATGCGTTCGCCCGGGCGTTGTTCGGGGTCAACGCCGGATTGATCGTCGCCGCGCTGCTCGCGATCTCGCAGTGGGACGTCGAGTTCTCGCGCTATGCGCGGATGTACGCGCCGTTCACGTTCTTCTACGTGCTCACGCTGCTATGGATATGGCGATATCGCGTCGAGCGCGAGAGCCTAGGGGGCGGCATCGCCGCGGTCGCGTTCGCGATCGTCGCCGTGTCGTTCCATCAGCTCGCCTACACGCTCGTCGCGGCCTTCTTCGTTCCGTTGCTGCTCCGCGGGCCGTCGGCGTGGCTCGCGGCGCGGCGGTGGCTCTATCCGCTCGCGGCCGGAGGCAGCGTCGCGGTCTTCTTCTTCGCGTGGCGCGCTCTCGAGGAGCGGCTGATGCGTCTGCCGGTCCAGGTCGCCGCCCCGCCCCCCCCCGCGGAAACGGCCGCCGCCGGCAGCGGCCCGCTCGGCCAGGTGCCGCTGCTCGCGGGGCTGCTCGACGCGGCTCCCGGGCTCCTCGTCGCGCTCGTGGCCGCAGTCGCGGTCGGCGCGACCGCGATCGCGATCCGGCTCTCGCCCCGCGCGCTCGACCGCGCGCTCATCGCATCGCTCGGCTGCTTCTGCGCGCTCCAGCTCTTCAACTTCGCGTTGCTCGCGCTGCTCGCGCTCGCGTTCGCGAAGCGCGAGGGAATCGCCGCGTTCGGCCGGCGGGACGTCATAGCCGCGGCGGCGCTGCTCGGCGTCGTTTTCGTCGCGTGGGTCGCGGCCGCGGCCGCCCTCGGTCTCGGACCGTCGGACCCGGCGCTCGGCTCGACCGGCGTGAAAGGCATCGTGCGCGCGGCGCTCGACTACCCGCACTTCTTCATCTTCTGGGGGTTCGCCCGCGAATGGCCGATGGCATCGGCGGCCGCGCTAGTCGGGGCACTTTGGGCGTTCGATCGTGCGTCGCGAGGCGCAGCGGCCGGCGCGCTCGACGGCACCGGAGCCGCATCCGCCTTCGTGCTCCTCACGCTGCTCGTGCCGCTCGTCACGAACGGACTGTTCGATACGTCCTACCAGTTCTTCCGCTACAACGTCCCGCTCGACACGCTGTACTTCACGCTGATCGCGCTCGCGCTCTCTCGCTGGACCGACCTCGTGCCCGCGCTGCCCGCCCGGCTTCGCGGGCTGGCACCCGGAAAAGCCGCAGGCACGGCGCTGCTCGCGCTGCTCGTCCTGTCGTTCGATCTGAATCCGCTGCGCGGCTGGTTCGTCGTCGCCCGGGATTACGACAGCGACGGTCCGGCCTACCGCGCGTTCGGGCTCGCCTCCTACCCGGATTTTCAGACCACCTCCGCATTCATCGCGGAGCACGCGGCGGAAGACGATCTGATCATCACGCCCGACTCTCGCGAGTACTACAACTACTTGGGCAAGGTCGACTACTGGATCCGGTCCGGCATCTACGAGACGCAGACCTACGCGGAGGGCGGCCGGCTGAAGGACCTGTACGTCGGCTCGCCGCTCCTGATGTCGAGCGAGGAGCTCGAGGCCGTGCTTGCCGAGCCCGACCGGACGAAGTGGCTCGCCGCCTCGGACGAGAGTCTCGGCACGACTCGCGCGGTATCGGACGACCTGAAGGCGTTCATCCGCAATTCCGAGCATCGGGTCGTCTATGTCGGTCGAGACGGCGCGACGAAGGTATATCGATTCGACTGACGGCGCGTTCGACGAAGTTCGCAGGGAGGCGGGATGCAGACAGGACGGCGAGTCGGCCGGACGGCGATGGGCTTGATCGTCGCGACGGCCGCAGGGTTCGCGGCCTCGGCGGCGGAGCTGCCGGTTTTCGAGGTGCGTGATATCGGCACGCTCGGCGGCCCCGAAACGATCGGGTACGACCTGAACGGCCGCGGCCAAGTCACGGGAGATTCGCTGATCGACGACTCCCGGAGCCGCGCGTTCCTCTACAGCGACGGCGTGCTGCTCGACCTCGGGACGCTAGGCGGCCGGCAGAGCTTCGGGACCGCGCTGAACGATGCCGGCGACGTCACGGGTCAGGCGGACGACGGCGAGGGTCGCGCGCACGCGTTCTTGTACTCGGGCGGCGCGATGCACGACATCGGCACGATCGGCGGCACCTTCAGCAGCGGTAACGACGTGAACGACGCCGGGCAGGTTACCGGAATCTCGACCACGACGGACGGCGCGTTCCACCCCTTCCTCTTCGCCGGCGGCGAGCTGCTGGATCTCGGCACACCGGGCGGCAGGTACAGCGTAGGCCTCTCGATCAACGGCAAGGGAGACGTTGCCGGATACTACGACCGACAATTCGAGACGCGCGCGTTCCTGTACGCGAACGGCGCCCTGCACGATCTCGTGAGCTCGGGCTTCTCCCGCGTGCAACCGTACGCCCAAGCCGTGAACTCTGCCGGCCACGTCACCGGAACGTATCGCCCCGCCGGCGCGAACAGAGCCTTTCTGTACCGCGACGGCAGCGCGATCGATCTCGGCACGCTCGGCGGGGAATGGAGCGACGGGTACGCGCTGAACGACGCGTCGGAGGTCACCGGCAGCTCGACGACCGCGGACGGCGACAGTCACGCGTTTCTCTACACCGGCGGTGCGATGCGCGATCTAGGCACGCTCGGCGGACGCTTCAGCATCGGCTACGCGATCAACGCGTCGGGCGACGTCGTTGGCAACAGCACCGACGCGGCAGGTCTCGTGAGCGCGTTCGTCTACCGGAAAGGCAAGATGCTCGCGCTAGATCTAGGCGCGTTCGACGCGGTCGAATCCGGCTCCCGCGACATCAACGACGCCGGGCAGGTGCTCGGCTGGTACACGACGCCGCGCGACGGCATCCTGCGCATGCGCACGTTCCTCGCGACGCCGATCGCGCTCCTCCTCGGGCGGCTCGTCGCCCGAGCGGACAGCGCGGCCCCCGGCCGCAGCCTCGCGGCGAAGGCGCGCACGGCAGCCGACCGCTACGCGGCCGAGGACCTGCGCGGCAGCTGTCGCGCGCTCGACGAGTTCGTCCGTGCCGTGCGCACGGCCGCCGGCACGAGGCACCTCGACGGTGGCGAAGGAGACGTGCTGCGCGCCGACGCGCGCGCGATCGGCGCGGCGCTCGACTGCGACGCGGGCGCCTAGCGCGCTTCGCCGCCGGAGTCGCGCCAGACCGAAAGATCCCGGCCGAGCAACCGCTCCAGCCGGGCGACGTCCGGCGCGAATTGCCGGCGCAGCCGCTCGACCAGACTCGGATCGATCCGCATTGCATCGTCGGAGCGGCTGTTGCCGGCCCTGACCGCGCGGTCCGCGCCCGCCCGCTTCAGCGAGTCGATCACGCGGCCCGCGCCGACGGCGCGCAGTCCCGAGGTCGCGACACGCACGACGCGCTCGAGCCCGCGGCTTCGCGGAATGCGCCCCTCGTTCACCTTCTCGCCGAGACCGCCCGGCACGAAGTCCGGCGAGACGCCGATGAATCGGTAGAGCTCCGCGACGGTCTTCTCGGGCTTTGCGAACAGCTCCTCGAAGATCAGCACGTGGAAGCTCGACGGCGGGAAATACTCGAGCCACCGGCAAAGCTGCACGGAGTACAACGACTGCTCCACGTAGCTCGGATTGTTCTCGATGCCGCGCTCGAGCGACAGGTCGCCGCTCACGTGGCCGAGCCGGATCTCGTGTCGGTGATGGGAGATCAACCGCGCGACCGGCTCCCGCAGCGATACGATGAGCCGCATGTCGCGGTTGTAGCGGTGCACGCGCTCGGGCGCTTCGCGCGAATAAAAATAGCTCGTCGAGAACTCGCCGCGGCGCGCCGTGCCGGCGCCGGCGGCGAAATGCCGCTCGTACCACGGATAGCCGAAGTCGTAGAACGCGCTGAAGAATCGTAGGTCCTTGTCGTCGCCCTGCGCCATGAAGACGTCCGGATGCGCCGCGAGCGCGCGGTACAGCCACGACGTGCCCGCTTTCTGCACTCCCAGCCCGAGGAAATCGACGCACGGCGCGACCGACCGGAGCGGCGGTCGTGCTTCGTGCTCGGCCGACAGCGCCCCGGCGCTACTCATGACCGACCGCCCGTGCCTGCGACTCGATTCGCTCGATCAGATCGACGACCTCGCCGAACGGCAGCACGCGGACGCCGTCGCGTGCGGCGAGCCACTCGAGAAACTCCGCGAGCGCGTCGAGCCGCCCCGGACCGGCCTCGACCCATGGATGGAAGCCGATCGCGATGTGCGTCCGGCGCCCCTCGGCCGCGACCACCTGCCGCCGCCAACGCTCGAGCACGGCCGCGGGAGGGAGCCCTTCCGCCTCGTAGCACCAATCGTCGTCCGCGACCGGAAAGCGCCACAACGCCCGTGTGCCGCCCTCGCGCAGCCGGTAGGGATGCGGCTCGACGCCGTTCTCGGCGCTCCACGCGTAGCCGCTCGCGACGAGCGCGTCGAGCACGCGCGTGTCCCAGTCCGACTGCGGGCAGCGGTGACCGGCGATGTCGATGCCGAGCTCGGCGAACACGCCCTTGGTATCGCGCAGGTTCGCCGCGATCGCATCGCGGTCGAGCGTCGTGAGCACGGTGTGATCGTAGGAATGGCTCGCGACCTCGTGTCCCGCCGCCCGAATCGCCCGAATCAGCCACGGCGCATCGAGCGCGTAGCGGGCGACGACGTTGTACGTCGAGCGGATGCCGCAACGCTTCTCGATCTCGAGGATCCGCCCGACCGTCTCGATCGAGACGGGCGTCGTGCCCGGCATCGCGTAATTGCCCTCGACGTCGTAGAACGTCGTGACGATCAAGCCGGTCGAGCCTGCCAGCGGGTCGCCCTGCGCGCGGCAGAGCCGCTCGCCGCGGCGCTGCTGCAGTTTGTATCTGACGCGCTTCAGGCCTTGGGCCAGCATCGCATCAACCCCCGTCGGCCGGGAAACGCCCCGGCACCGGGCGAGGCGCATCCGGCAGCCCGCGCGGCTGCAGCAGGCGCCGGTACTGGGCGTCCAGATCGTCCGCGATCGAGCGGTAGGCGCGTTTGCGGCGGACATAGTCCCTGCCCCGTCCGCCCATCGCCCGCGCCTCCTCGCGGTGTTCGAGCAACCAAGCGAGCGCGTCCGCGAACGCTTGCCGGTCCCACGGGACGCAGAGCCCGGCTCCGCTCTCGCGCAGCACCGCTTCCTGGTCGGGATGACGGTTCGCGAGCACCGGCTTGTTCAGCGCCATGTACTCGATCAGCTTCGTCGAGCTCGCGACGCGATAGCACGAATCGG
Organism: uncultured Gammaproteobacteria bacterium; assembly: GCA_964457725.1. GTDB lineage: Bacteria > Pseudomonadota > Gammaproteobacteria > Steroidobacterales > Rariloculaceae > FEN-1219. The sequence goes on along the minus strand of CAYWGQ010000002.1, from coordinate 37,016 downwards.
CAGCCGTGAGCGCCACGCAGACCGCCGCCGCGCGCACGTAGCGCAGCGCCTCCTCGCGGGGCAGGAAGCCGGTGAACACGACCCGGTCACCGATGCCGAGCCGCTCGGCCTCCCGTTCGAGGAAGGGCTGATCGTCCGGCTCGTCACCGCCGCCGACGAAGTAGAGCTTCGCGTCCGCGTGGGTGTCGGCGACGGCGGCGAACACCTCGAGCAGGAACTCGAGCCGGCGCGCCCGCTCGAGCGAACCGAGGTAGACCACGATCGGAGCGCGCTCGGCGAGCGGCGGTGCGGCGGGATCCTCGACCGATACGGTCTCGAGATCGACGCCCATCGGCACCGGCGTCATCTTCTCGGCCGGCACCCCCTTCTCGCTCATCGCCCGCCGCATCTCGACGCTTTGCACGAAGACGTGGTCGGCGAAGCGGCAGATCACCTTGTAGAGGACGAACGTGAAAAAATGACCCCGCACCCGGTAGAAGAACGGGTACCGGCAAAGCGGCGACCTCGAGCTCTCGAGCGAATGCTCGGGGTACGGGAAAGACAGCCAGTAGAAGCACGGCACCCGGTACCAGCGGGCCGCGACGATCGCCATCAGCGCCGCCAGGAACTTGTCCTTAACCTGTATGAAGTCGTAGGCGCCGGACCGGGCGAGGCCGAACACGCGGGCGTCGTTCCGCAGGCTCGCGAAGTGTTTGCGGAGGCGATCCAAGCGGCCGCCGCCTTCCTGTGTCGCGGCCACCCATGCCGTGCCTCCGCTCCACTCGAGCAGGCCGCTCGGCGTGTGGGCATCGGTCGACCGCATGATCCAATCCGCCCGATAGCCGCGGCGACGAAGCTCCTTGCCGAACAGCACCTTTACGTCCGGCCGGAACGGCGGGAAGGTGTCCGCAGTGATGAACAGCAGACGAAAGCCGGCCGCGCTCATGCGAACGACCGCTGGCCGACGCCGGTGACGATTGCCGCGAGCCTCGCGAGGTTCGCGGGATCCGCATGGCAAGCTTCGGCGTGCCGCCGGGCCGCGGCGCCCATCGCGTCGCGCCGCTCGGGGTCGCGGACGAGCTCGACTAGACAACGCTTCAGCGCCTCGTAGCTTCCGGCGCAGATCCCGATCGAGCGGGAGTCGAAGACGCCGTCCGGATTCACCGCGAGACTGAGCACCGGCACCTCGTGCAGCCAGGCTTGGATGAACGTGTTCGGAAAACCCTCGTAGGCGCTCGTGCTGACGAGGATGTGCGCGCGGGCGAGCGCCTCGTTCACCGCCTCCTGCGGCTGCGGTCCCGCGAACCGCAAGTTCGGCAAGCGCTCCGCTTCGGCTGCGATCCGCCCCCACCACTCCGGCTTGCCCATCGGCTTGCCGATCATCACGAACTCCACGTCGTCGAGCGCGACCAGATCCCGCGCGAGCCTGAGGAATATCTCGGGCTGCTTCAGCGGCTTCACGTTCGCGACCCAAAGCACCGTCGTCTTCCCGCTTTTCGCGGGCGGCGCCGACGGCAGCGGATGATAGTTCGGGATCGTCGCGACCGCCCGGCGGCGGTAGTGCCGCCAGAGATTCTCCGCCTGGGTGCGCGTCTGCGTGACGATCGCATCCGCATGTCGCAGCCCGTACTCGAGCAGCAGCTTGTCGAGGTAGCGAATCGGCAAGTTGCGGCTGAAGGTTCGCTCGAACGGCAGCACGTCCTGGTCGCATGCGACGTGCCAGACGCAGCGTTTACCGTATCTGCGTGCGTAATGCGCGGCGATGCCCGTGTAGGCGCAGCCCACGCGCTGATAGATGATGTCCGGCTCGATCTGCTTCAAACAGGCGAGCAGGTCGAACGAATCGAAGACCTCGCCGTAGCGACGGATGCCGTCGGGACGCGCGATCTGCCGGATCTCGTAGCCGCGGGGCCGCTCGGCCGGCACCCGCCGTGCAAGGTAGTAGATCTCGCAGGCGTCGCGCTCGAGCAGATGGTCGACCAGCATCTTCGCCTGGTACTGCGAGCCGCCCATCACCGCTTCCCAGTGCGCCGGCACGATCACGCAAAGCTTCGGACGCGACGCACGCACCGGGGCTGGACGTGCCTTGTCGAGCGCCGACTCTCCCTCGGCGGGGAGCCGCACCTTGTGACCCGAATCGATCGATTCCCGTGCTGCCGCTTCGCTCACGCAAACTCTTCCCGTAGCGGATTGTTTCCCGCGCCGGCGCTGATGCAAGCGATGTGCCACGGCGAACCGCGCGGCTGCCCGCCGTCGGCAACCGCGAGCTTTGCAAGATTTGGAACTCCGGGCGTAATGCTGAGATCGTCTGCCACGCATGTCGCTCTTCGGCAACGCTCACACGCCGACCGTCCGTTGCGTTCGCCGGCGGCGCGCAACACGCAATGCCGTGGAATGGAACTTGCAAAGTTCGCGTGCAGCGCAGCAGGCGGTAAACGACGATTCATAAGGTCCTGCACATCATCAACGGCGAGTTCTACTCCGGCGCGGAGCGCGTTCAGGACCTGCTCGCGCTTCATCTGCCGAAGCTCGGCTACGCCGTGCACTTCGCCTGCATGAAGGACGGCGCCTTTCCGCGCGAGCGCCGAAGCCGCGCGCCGCTCGACGTGATCAGGACGGACGGCAGCCGCATGAGCGCCGTCAAGGCGCTTCGCGAGCTGCTACGCCGGTCCGGTTGCGCCGCCGTGCACACGCACACGCCGCGCTCGGCCGCGTTCGGTTGCATCGTCGCCGGTCTCGAGCGCCTGCCGCTGGTGCATCACGTTCACAGTCCGACGCGGCAATGCACGGAGCGCGCGCTGCGCAATTTCCTCGCAGGCGGGCTCGAGCGAATCGCCTTTGCGCGCGCGGACCGCTTGATTCCCGTATCGGAGGCGCTCGTGGACTATCTGCTCGCCGAGCATGCGCCGCCGAGCCGCATCCGGCGCGTCTACAACGGCGTCCCGCGGATGCAGGTGCTGCCCCGCCGCGAGCCCGGGCCCGCTTGGGTGCTCGGCGTCGTCGGGCTGTTCCGTCCGCGCAAAGGGCTCGAGGTGCTGCTTCGCGCGCTCGAGCGGCTGACCGCCGCCGGCGTGCAAGTGTCGTTGCGCGCCGTCGGACCGTTCGAGACGGCGGAATATCGCGGACAGGTTCTCGAGCTCGCGCGGCGGCTCGGAGTCGATCGGCACATCGAGTGGGTCGGCTTCTCGCACGACGTTCCCGCGGAGCTCGCGACGCTCGACGTGCTCGTTCTGCCTAGCCTCTACGGCGAAGGCCTGCCGATGGTGATTCTCGAAGCGATGGCCGCCGGCGTACCGGTCGTCGCGAGCCGGGTGGCGGGCGTGTCGGAGGCCATCGAGCACGGGGTGAACGGCCTGCTCGTGCCGCCGCACGACGACGCCGCGCTCGCCGCGACGCTCGAGGCCCTCATCGCGGGCCAGCACTCCTGGCGCGAGCTCCGGGCGGCCGCGCTCGCCGAGCACGCCGAGCGGTTCTCCGCCGAAGCGATGGCCGCGGGCGTCGCCAGCGTCTACGAGGAGCTGCTCGAGACCGGACTGCAGGCGCGGCGGGCAATCGGACTATGAGGGCTCCATCGAGCCACGTGGGGCAAGGAAAGCGGAATGCGTCGGATGAAACCATGGGAGCTGCCCCCGATGCCGGGGGAGACGCCGGACGAGCTCAACGAGCGCCGGGACCGGGCCTACTTCGAGATGACGCTCGCCGAGAATGCGGATTGGCTCCGGCGAATCGGCGAGCCGCTCGAGTTCGCAGGCCGCCGAGTGCTCGACATCGGCTGCGGCCACGGAGCGCTGTCGCTGAACGCGGCCGAGTGGGGGGCTCGAAGCGTCACGGGCATCGACCTCGACCGCGATCGCATCCGCTTCGCGCGCGCGATGCTGAAGGAGCGCTATGCGCGCTATGCCGACCGCGTGCGGTTTCTGTCGTCCGACGTGGCCGAGCTCCGTGGCGAGTTCGACCTCGTGATCAGCAAGGACACGTTCGAGCACGTCGAAGACATCGATCGGCTGCTCGCCAACGTCTGGCGGCTGCTCGCACCGGGCGGCCGGCTCGCCGTGGGCTTCTCCCCGCTCTACTACAGCCCGAAAGGCGATCACGGCCGCTGGCGCCTCGGCGTGCCGTGGCTGCATGCGGTGCTGCCGGAGCGCTACCTCGCAGCGCGCATCTCCCGGCTCACCGGCGCGCGGGTCGAGCGGGCGACCGACATCGGCCTGAACCGCCTGACGCCGGCCCAGTTTCGAAGCGAGATGGCGCGCTATCCATGGGAGGCGCTTGCGATTCGCTACAACCGGGGGGAAAAGTGGCCGTTGCGCGTGGCCGAGCTCTTGCGCCGCACGCGGGTGCTCGAGAAGTACGCGACGGTCAGCATCTACGCGGTCGCACGCAAGGGCCGACCGGTCCGGCACGCGACGGGCGCCGAGCCAGTGCTCGAGCGCCCCGCCGCGTAGCCGTGCAGCCGCTCAGTTCGTCGCGCAGCCTTGCTTGATCGCTTTCGGACAGGACGTCTGCGTCACCGGCCGCTCGGCGAACAGCCGCAACATCGCGGGCCATTGCTGGCCGACGGACGGATCGCTGCTCGCGTTGCCGGTATACAGGTTCCGGTCCCAGAAGATATGCGTCGCCCGTTGCTGGCTGTTCGCGTAGTCGTAGAGTTGCTTCACGGTAAAGCCGCCCCGCGGCCCTACCGCGTCGTAGCCGAGGACGGAAGCTTCGACGGACATCACGTTCGGGATGACACCCCGGTAATCGGTGCCGCCGATCTCCCCGGCGATGATCCGGTCGATCGGCATCTTGCAGCTCGGGCAGACGTCCGGATTGCCGGCGCCGACGCCGATCGAGGCGAGATACGCGACGTACTGCGACATCAACTTATCGCTGAATCCCCAGTTGGTCGGGACTCGGACGATCGTCGTCGGCCACGCTTCCTTCATCGCGGCCGCGAGCCGGCGCAGCTGCTGATAGTAGGCGTCCTCGTCGAACTCCGGATGAACCGGCCCGCCGCTCCAGTTCAGCGCCGTCTCCTGGAACGGCGAGATCATCTCGACGTACGGATCGCCGTCGAACTCCTTGCCGAGCGCCGTCATCAGCTCGATGTAGTGCGTCATCGTCTCCGCGTTCCACTTCTTCCACGGGCATGCCGGAGACGGCGTCGAATACAGGTGCTTGCTCGCCGCGGAAAGAATGTACGACGGGTAGTAGTCCGTCGCTCGGGAGCAGTTCGAATCGCCATAGGCCCGATCGTTCATGTTGATCACGAGCCGCTTCGGCACGGGGAGGCTCTTCAGCTTGTCGAGCTCCGCGCGGATCAGAGCGATGCCGGAAGAGTAGTCCCCTTTCGATCGCTCGAGCTGCGACCACCGATAGAAAACCGAGACGCCGACGATGTTCTTGTTCGTTCCGATCTCGTCGTAGTAGCCGAAGCGCACGGGCTGCGTATGCGACGAAGCCCTAGGCACGTTCATGTAATGGCCCGGATGCCACTTCAGGCGTTTCCCCGAAGGCGCCGGTGCCGGCGCGTCCTGGCCCGAATCGGCCGCCGTCTCGCACGCCGCGTCCTTCATGCAGAAGCTGCGCGGCGGCTTCGGCGTCGCGAGCACCGTCGGCGCGACCGCGACCGCGACCGCGAGGGCCGCGAGCGCAGCGATGCGGCGATACGGTCTGGATTCGCCGGCAGGCTCAGCCGATCTTCCGTCGGCTCCCCCATTCGAGCCCCCTGAGCGATCGATCTCCATCCTCATCTAATAGATCTCCTTCCGTTGGGTCACCCGTTCACCCGAACGGCCGCGCAGGCCCAATACTGCGCGGTCCCGTTCATCCCCATGGAACAGGCAGCGCGAACTTAGCACCGGCTCCGAAGCGCTGTCCAAGCGTCGCAAATATCCAACTACCGCCGAATCTGCGAGGTCGAAAGACATTCCGGTCCTCTCTTCCCGAGCCGACTCGGGGAACCGTCCGCCGTCCGCACGGCGGCGAACGCGCACCCCGTGGTATGCATCTTGCAAAGTTCTTGCCGAACGCGGCCTCCCTCGGGGCCAATACCTTGGAGTGGGGCCTTGGTAGCGATGAAAGTCAGGCTCGTCTGCTGGAGCAAGCAGCGTCACCTCGCACAGATTTACGCCGGGCTCGCCGATCTGCATCGGCAGCGCGTGATCGAGCTCACGCAGCACGTCGTCACCGAGCCTCCCCCGAGTAGCGATACCGCCTGTCCGCCGCACCTCCGTCACGCGAAGCTCTGGCACTGCACGGTCGAGACGCGCGGGCTATCGCTCTACTTCGACATGCACGACGGCGACACGGTGGACCAGGACGCGCTCGAGCGCTGCGACGTCTATCTCAAACGCGGATACGCGCGCGGACGCGGCTACGACGCGAAGGTTCGCCCGCTCGGATTGAACTACGAGGTGTATGCGGACGCGTTCGACCGGTTCGAGCTCGAGCGCCGTGCGAAGCTGCTCGGCAAGTGGAGCGCCGCGAAGTACCTGCTCAAGCGACCGATCGGCGCGTCCGGGCTCGAAGCTCCGCCGCCGACCGGCGGCGAGCCCCGCGTGCTGCTGCTCTGCCGCACGTGGCCCCCCGATCGCAGCTCTCGGGAGCTGAACGAGGAACGCGTACGCCTGAACGAGCAGCGCGCCGCCTGCATCACGGCGCTCCGTAGAGCGTTCGGCAAGCGCTGCATCGCCGGCTTCGCTCGCTCCGAGTACGCATTGCGGCACTTTCCCGAGGCCGTCGTCGACGACCCGCGGATCACGGAGCGCCGGCGGTTTCTCGAGCTCGTCCGATCGACGCCGATCTGCGTGACGACCACGGGACTCCACGGCTCGAACGGCGGCAAGCTCGGCGAGTACGTAGCGGCGTCCCGCGCGATCGTCTGCGAGCCGCTCCGACACGTCGCGCCGGACCTCGAGGCGGGGAAGCACTACCTGGAGTTCCGCAGCGCCGATGAATGCGTCGAGGCGGTCGAGCGGCTGATGACGTCCGCCGCCGACCGCCGCGCTATGGCGGAGGCCAACCGCGCCTACTACCTTCGGCGGCTGCGACCGGACCAGCTCGTGCTGAACGCCCTCACGGAAGCACCGTCCCCGGCGCGTTACCGGCGAGAGGGGCAGCAGTCGACCGCCGCATAACGGATGATTCCCCGGTGACCCTCTACAGCCGCCTGAGCGCGCGCCGCTCCCTGCTCGACACGATCGCGTTCCGCATCGTGTCGCAGACGCTGACGATCCTCGGCTACGTCGTGCTGGTCCGCGGGATGTCCGCGTCGGACTTCGGCGTCTACACGCTGCTCTACGCGTTCGTCCCCGTGATCGGCACGCTCGCGTCGTTCGGCCTGGAGCAAGTGCTCGCACGCTATCAGCCGGAGTATCTCGCGCGCGGCGATCGGGCGGCCGCGGCGTGGCTCTTCAGGTTCATCGCCGTGGCGCGGCTTCTCTCGAACCTTGCGGTGCTCGCGCTCGTGCTCGCCGTCTGGGAGCACGTCGCTCCCCTCTTCCAGCTCGAGCCGTACCGCGGGACGTTCGCGGGCTTCGGCCTGCTGATCGTGCTGCACTTTCAGGGCTCGATCCTCCGGACCGCGCTCGCCTCGCACATGCTCCATCGGCACGCCGTCGCGTCGGCCGCACTGCTCGCCCTCGTGAAGCTCGCGGCCTATGGGGCGCTGGGCGCGTACGACGCGCTGACGCTCGAAGCCGCCCTCGCGGCCGACACGCTCGCCTACGCCGCGGCCTACGTGTGGATGCGTCTCGCCTATCGGCACCATTGTCCGTCGGCCGCGCCTTGGCGGCACATCCCCGCCGCGCCGGAGCGGCGGCGGATGCTGCGCTACGGCTTGCTGAACAACTTCAACGATGCCGGAGTGATCCTGATTCAGGGGACGATGGAAAGCTTCTTTCTCGCCGCGTTCGCGAGCACGGCCGCCGTCGGCATCTACAACTTCTACTACCGCTTGAAGGTGATGGTCGCGAACGCGCTCCCGGTAAGACTGTTTGCCGACGTGATCCGACCGGTCTTCTTCTCCGTCCCGCGCAGCGAGGCCGACCGGCGCGTGCCGCAGTACTTCACCTTCCTCCTGAACATGAGCCTGCTCGTTCAATGGCCGACGTTCGCGTTCACGGTCGCCTATCACGCCGAGATCGTCGAAGCGGTGTTCGGCGGCAAGTTCATCGAGGACTCGTGGCTCTTGCCGATCATCATGGCATTCGCCCTGCTGAATACGGCCGGCGAGCCGGCGACGGTGGTTGCACACTATCAGGAACGTGCGGGGACCTTGCTGCTGAGCAAGGTGTTCGGTGTGTACAACCTGCTTGCGATGACCGCGCTCGTGCCGCTCCTCGGAGTCTACGGCGCGGCGCTGGCCGCCGGTACTGCGCAGCTGCTGAAGAACGGCTTCATCTGGTATCGCGTGCGCGGCCTCGCCCGCTGGACGAACGCGGGATCGGCGCTCGCGCTCGGCATGCTCGTCTGGAGCGGCGCCGTCGCGGTCGCCGTCGTTCTCCAGACCTACCTCGGGCTGCCGCCCGCAGCCGACCTCGCGGTAGGCCTCGTCGTGTTCGCCGCGGCGGGGACGCTCCACGTGCGCTCCGCGGCGATTTCCGCCGCGGATCGCGAGTTGCTCGCAGCGCTCGCGCCAGCGAAGGCGCTGCCTCTCCTGCACCGGGTCGGGCTGCTCGGCAACGGCGGCAAGGTGCCCGCCGCGGCCTGACGAGCCCGCGAAGAGCCTGCCGCCTTTGGCAGGTTTCCAAAATCTGTAACGATCCTGCCGGTAGGCTAGCGGCGGCGGAACATTCTCGCGATCCGCAGCGCCGCCGCCCGGGCGAGCACGAACCCATCGAGCAGCATCCGCGCGCAGAGCCAGCCGGCGACGCGAACCTTCTCGCCGAACCCCACGTAACGCAGCCGATCCGCGACGCGCAGATGCGTGCCGAGCGTCGGATGAGTCCGCAGCCGGGCGTCGAGCGAAGGGAATTGCCGCGCCGCGATGACCGCGCCGACCGCGAGGAACAGCAGCCCCGGGACGATCGGCAACAACAGGCCGACCGCGCCGAGCACGACGCAGGCCGCGACCAGCGTCAACGCGAGGATCTTGGCGAGCAGGCCGTTCATCGTCGCCGAGCCGTCAGTACCGGTACGGCCGATAGTCCGCGTAGCGCCGCTCGTCCCGCGCCTTCAGCGGCGCTAGCAGCGCGTAGAAGATCCACGCGAACCACGAGAAGAACACGATCGCGATGATCCAGGCGAGCTTCTCGCCGCCTGACGTTCTGTCCGAGCAGAGGATGATCAGGATCGGCAGGAACCAGATCACGAGCGCGGCGAACGGCACGGCGATCGCGAGCAGCAGGCCGACGACGGGCGCGAGCAGCATCAGGCCGAACGCGACGGCGGCGACGAGCAGCAAAGCGGTCAGAATCTTCATGGCGGTGGCTCCCGGCGACGAGGAATTGCAAGGACCGCGCGCCGATTGCGAGGACCGTGCCAAACCGTATAGACAGCAAAATCAAAGCGTTGTTCGTTCATCCCCGTCGCGCGTCCGCCTGCGTTCGCGCAGTCGCGCCAAAGATTGGCGGTTTCCGCCAACGCATTACCCGCCGGCCGCCAGGACACGCCGGTGCGCGCTGGCACGCGCCGTGCACGCCCGTCACCTGCGGACGGCCTTCGTACGCCTGGTGCCGTCCGCGAGGAGGGCTCGATGAACGGAAGGCTCGCTGTGGTGCTCGCCGCATTGCTCGCCTCGCCTGCCGCCGCCGACGGACCGTTCCGCTGCGGCGGTCGCATCATCGATCCCGGCATGAGCCTCTCGCTCGTCCTGTCGCTCTGCGGGCCGCCGGACTTCCAGTGGCATGCGGAGGTCCCGGCGCGAGCCCGTAATCCGCGCGGCTTCACGTACTGGAGCGGCTTCTCGGCGACCGAGCGCCTGCTGTACCGGCGCGGCTATGGACGTTTCCCGGCTGAGCTCGAGTTCGTCGAAGGCGAGCTGCGACGGATCGAGCTCTTGCCCCGGGGCCGCTGAGCTCAGCCGCGATCGAGCCGAACACTGACCGCGCAATAAAAGAGCGGGTAGGAGAGCGAGAGCCACATCGCCGCCGGCGCGATGCCGCCCGTCTCGCCCGGCCGCGGATACCACGGCAGCGAGACCGCGAGCAGCACCCCCCAGCCGACGGCGCCGAGCAGGATCGGCCGCCGCCACGGCGGCCGCGCGCGGTTCGGATAAACGAAGCGCACCGGCAGCACGGTCGACACGGCGAGGACGAGCAGCGCGACGGTCACGGCCACGCGGCCGGCGGTGTCGTACAGCGATGCCCACAAGCCGAAGTAGTACGCGGCGAGGTTCCAGTACGACGGGAAGCCGCGGAAGAAGCCCGCCTGCTCGTCCTTCGCCGCGCGGTGCGCGAACCCGAAAAGGCTCGTCACCATCGCGAGGCCGACGGCGCTCGCGGCGAGCCACGCCGGTCCGGCGGTCCATCCCATCCTGAGCACGAGCGCGAGCGGAATGAACGTGTAGGTCAAGTAATCGACGATGTCGTCGATCGTCCGCCCGTCGATTGCCGGCGCGTTCCGCTCGATCACCGCGGCTCGCGCGAGCGGCCCGTCGATCGCATCGATCGCGATCGCGAGCCCGAGCCACGCGAGCACCCGCCGCGGATCGGGCGTCTCGCTCGCGACTTCGAGCATCGCGGCGAGCGCGACGACGACGCCGCTCGCCGTCAACGCGTGAACCGCATACGCGAGCGCACGCGCCGAGCCGCTCATCGGCGGCGTCCGCGCGAGCGTCGATCGCGGCGCCCGCTCAAGGGACCGCGGCACCCTCCTCGAAAGACCCGTCGGGACCGTCGTCGAGCACCGCGGCCGACCGTGCCGGCGCCGCGGTCCAAACGACGCCGGCGCGCTCGAGCGGCTTGCGGCCCGAGATGATCAGCCCGGCGCCGTTCAGGTAGCGCTCCTCGTGGAGCCCGCCGAGGCGCGAGCGCAGCACGCGGCGCCCGCGCTGCCACTTCGCCTCGAGCGCCGCGTTGTCGAAGTCGCCGCCCGGATCCATTCCGAGCGAGCGGACTGCAAGACGATAGAACGGGTAGAGCCAGCGAAGCGCTCCGCGTTCCGGTCCGGCGCGTCCGAACGTCATGATCGAGATCGTCCCGTTGGGGCGGAGCACGTCGATCGCGCGGTCGAGCGCGGCATCCAGATCGTAGACCGTGCCGTAGCACCAAACCGAGAGCACCGCGTCGACCGGCTCGCGGATCCGGCCGAGCGAGACGGCGTCGTCCAGCACGAGCTCGACGTTTCGCCAGCCGCGCCGCTCGACGAGCCGGCGCGCCTCGCCGAGCATGCCGTTCGAGCAATCGAGGCCGATCACGCGCCCGTGCTCGCCGACGCGCTCGACGAGCAGCGGGAAGTTGCGGCCGGTGCCGCAGCCGACGTCGAGCACGGTTCGGCCGTCGAGCTCGCCGAGAAGCTCAACCACTCGCGCGCGATGCCGCTCGAGGTCGAGCAGCGCGCCGAACACGAGGTCCATGAACCGATCGTAGTGCTTGGCGGCTGCATCGTACTTTCGGACCACGTCGTCGAGACGCATCTCTCGATATCCTTTGCGCAGGCGCGGATCGCGAGCGCTGCAAAATTCGTACCTCGGCGCCCGCGGGGCGGCCGGGCTCTGGCACGCGCCTCCGCTCGGGCGCCACAATACCGGCGCACCACCCAGAGCGAGGACACCCATGCAAAGCACCGTATCGCGGCTCGTGCCGCTCGCGTTCCTCGGACTGATCGCGGCCGGAAGCTCTTCCGGGCAGAGCCCGATGCGGCTCGACGCGCAGGATCACCTCGACATTCGTCAGCTGCTCGACCGCTATACCCATCTCCTCGACAATTGCACGAACGGCGGCTACGACTACGCGGACCTGTTCACGCCGGACGGCACGTTCGGGGTGTCTTCGGAGTGGGGCGGCGGCGAGAAGATCTGGTTCCGCGGCCGCGAGGAGCTTGCCCGGGCCGCCGGCGGCGGCCCCGACGGCTGCCGCCCGCGCAGCGGCAAACCGACCTATCACATCAACATCAACCCCGTGATCACGCCGACCGCGACCGGCGCGCACGCGATCTCGACGCTCCTCGTGATCACGAACGACACGAACGACCGCGGTGACATCGTCCATTGGGAAGGCGGTTACGAGGACACGTTCGAGAAGACCCCGAACGGCTGGCGCTTCAAGTCCCGCGTGCACGTCTGGCCCGAAGTCGCGTGGACCGACCGGCCGCAGGACATGCCGCCGCGGAACATGGCGAACGAGTAGCCCGTCAGTCGCCGACTTCCGGGATGCAGCCGAACGGCTGCACCTCGAGATCCGTGCGCGCGTAGGTGATCGTCGTCGTCGGGAACGGCCGCGTGTAGTAGAGAGGATCGTCGATGTCGATTGCGACGCTCAGGAAACCGGTGTCGGGATCGACGAAGAGCCGCTCTCTCGTCCGCATCGCAGGCGAGTGCAACAGGCCGATCTGCCGACCGTCCTCGAGCTCGACGTACTGGCTGATGATCCCCTCGCGCGCGTAGACCGTCTCGATCAAAAGGGCGTCGTCCTCGAACCGCCCGATCGAGAAGCCGAGCGAATCCGCGTCGAGCTCCGCGGGCGGCGCGTCGAGCCCGAGGTGGATCACGCGTTCCGCGTCCATCCATTCGTAGCGGATCACGATTCGGTCGCCGCTCGCGCGCACGATCTCGAGCGGCGTGCCGACCGCACCCCATACCCGGCGGACCCCGATCGTGTCGCAACGCAGCACGGGATCGTCGGTGAACGGGTCGTAGGCTGCCGATGCCGCGGCGCCGGCCGCGGTGAAGTAGTTCGACATCGGATCCGGTCGGCCGCCGCCGGCGCCCGCCCGAGGTCGGACGAGCCACGTGCCGAAGAGCGCGTCGCGGCCGGCCGATGCCGCCGCGGCCGGCTGCCGCGACGGGGCCGCTGCACCCGCGGTGGTCGGCCCGTCGACCGAGAGCCGCGTGCCGTCCGGCAGCTCGACGATCCTGAAAAAGCACCCTCGCGGATCGCGCCTCGCCGCCGCACCCTCGATCCGCAGCACCGCGCCGGGCGCGAGCACTTCGCGGGTGACGCCGTTGCGCTCGAGCATCGTGATGCCGTGGGATTCGCAAACCCATCTCTGCCGCTCGCCGCCGGCCTCGACCTCGAGATGCAGATACGAGTGCGGGTTCCGCGCGTCGAAGCGCACGACGGTGCCTTCGAGCGCGACCGAGCGCCCGCTGTCGAAGTGCGGGGCGAAGCTGTGGTGCGCCAGCGCGCCCGGCGCAGTCGCAAGAAGGAGCCAGAAGAACGGTGCTCGCATCGTCGTCGCCCGACTCGTCTCGAGGCAGCGCCATCATTGCCGCAGCGCGAGCGCTCGGCAAGACGCGGCGTGCGGGCTCCAGAAAAGCTCAGATTCGGGCAGCGCCCCGCGCCGGACGCCCGCCGCGGCCGAGTTAGGGCACACTAGCGCGCCGAGCGGCGGGACCGCCGCGACGACGACGACGAGGCGAATCGAACGGCATGCGAATCGTGAGCTGGAACGTGAACGGCCTTCGGGCGTGCGCGAAGAAAGGATTCTTGCGCTTCCTTGCGGAGTCCGGCGCCGACGTGGTCGCCGTTCAGGAGGTGCGCGCCGCCCCGGCGCAGCTCGAGCCCGCGACCCGCGAGCCGCCCGGCTGGCACACATGCTTCGCGCCGGCGGAGCGCCCCGGCTACAGCGGCGTCGCGATCTACTCCCGAGTGCAGCCCGACGCCGTCGAGATCGGTCTCGGCGAGCGCCGCTTCGACTGCGAGGGGCGGCTGATCCTCGCGCGGTTCGGCCGCACTTACGTCGTCAACGGCTACTTCCCGAAGGGCAGCGGCAAGAACCGCGACAACAGCCGCGTGCCGTACAAGCTCGACTTCTACCGGGCCGTGTTCGACCGGGTGCAGGCGCTCCGGCGCCGCGGCGACGTGCTCGTCGTCGGCGACTTCAATACGGCGCACGAGGAGATCGACCTCGCACGGCCGAAGGACAACGCAAAGACGAGCGGCTTCCTCCCGGAGGAACGCGCGGAGTTCTCGCGCTGGATCGAGGCCGGCTGGGTCGACACGTTTCGAGTGCGCCACCCGGGCGAGAACGGCCACTACACGTGGTGGCGCCAATGGGGCGGCGCACGCGAGCGCAACGTCGGCTGGCGCATCGACTACGTGCTCGCCTCCCCCTCCGCAGCAAGGCGAGTCACGAACGCGTTCATCTGGCCGCACGTGACCGGCTCCGACCACTGTCCGGTCGGCGTCGACCTCGAGCCGGCCGCCGCCTCGGCACCCCGCCGCTCGCGCCGCGGGAGCTCGCGGTCGCCGACGTGATCGCCGCTGGCTTGCGTCTTGCATCGAGCCCCGACGAGGGTGCACCGGCAAATGGACGCGGCTCGCGAGCGTGAAGCGATGGTTACGCGGCAGATCGCCGCGCGCGGTATCCGCGACCCGCGGCTTCTCGCGGCGATGCGGCGCGTGCCGCGCGAGCGCTTCGTGCCGGCGGAGCTCGCGGCGCTTGCCTACGACGATACCCCCCTGCCGATCGACGCCGGGCAGACGATCTCGCAGCCGTACGTCGTCGCGCTGATGACCGAAGCCCTCGAGCTCGAGCCGGACGACCGGGTGCTCGAGATCGGCACGGGCTCGGGCTACGCCGCGGCGGTGCTCGCCGAGCTCGCCCGAGAGGTGTACACGATCGAGCGACACCGCGTGCTCGCGGACGGCGCGCGCGAGCGCCTCGAAGCGCTCGGCTATCGCAACGTGCAAGTTCGCTGCGGCGACGGCACGCTCGGCTGGCCCGAGCACGCGCCGTTCGACGCTATCGTCGTCACGGCGGGCGCCCCGGCGGTGCCGGCATCGCTGCGCGAGCAGCTCGCGGTCGGCGGCCGACTCGTGATCCCGGTCGGATCCGAGCGCGTGCAGAAGCTGCTGCGCGTTCGCCGGACCGGCGAGGCCGCCTGGGAAGAGGAGGACCTCGGGGCGGTGCGGTTCGTCCCGCTGATAGGCGCCGAGGGCTACGCGTGACCTCGGGCTGCGTCTTCTCCGCCGCCGCTCGGGGGCGTGGCATGCGACTTGCTGCGTTCCCTGCTCCGGAACAAAGGAGGACTCTCCATGGCCATCGCCAAAGTCGTCGAGCTGTCAGCCGCCTCTTCCGAGAGCTTCGAAGCCGCGATCCGCGACGGCATCGCACGCGCCGCGAAGACGCTTCACAATATCCAGGGCGCCTGGGTGCACGAGCAGCACGTGAAGGTCGAGAACGACCAGGTCAAGGAATGGCGGGTGATCATGAAGGTCACCTTCGTGCTCGACGACCGCTGAGCGATTCGCGCCGCGATTCCTCTCGGTGGGAGCGGCCTTCGCCGCGATCGCATCGGTGCGCGAGCGGAAGCGGCACCGGACCGATCTCGGCACGAAGGCCGCTCCCGCCGGACGCGGCGTCCTAGTCGGATGCGAGCGTGAAGTACCGGGTCTGCGGCGGCCCGGAGAGGAGCGGCATCATCTTCTCGCCGAAGCCGGTCTCGTTGCGCCACGCGATGTAGGCATCGAGATCCGCGCGCGAGTCCCAGATCTGGTAGAACAGCACCTTGTCCGGATCCGTCCGGTCGACGAGCACCGCGAAGTACCGGCAGCCGTCGAACTCCCGCGTCTCGGGCGCGGCGTTCGTGATCAGCTCGACGAACTCCGCCGACATGCCCGGCTTCACCGCCAGCTCGACCGTGACGTAAAGAAGGCCGTCGCCTTGCGCGAGCGCACTCGGCACGAGACCGAGCGCGAGCAGCAACGCCGCCAAACCACTGCATAGTGCTTTCACTGCCGACTCCTCGAAGCTGTCTGCCAAGACGAACGAAAGGGTGCTCCGCTCCGGCTCGCACCCGGGCATCGCCAGCGCGTGCGTCGCTCGGCCTTCACGGCGAGCGCGAGTCGGCGCGGATGCCGAGGCGTCCTCGCCGGACGGTTACTCTTCGCCCGGCGGCGCGGAACCGCTCAGGAAGAGCTTCCGGCCATCGGGGAACGTGATGTCCCGGCCGCTCGCCCGGAACGAGCCGTCCCGCGCACGATAGCCTTCGACTCGCACTTCGGCTCCGAGCGGCAGCGTCCGGTCGTTGATGCCTCTGCGGAACAGCGTGTTCGGCGTCCCGCCCTCGATCTCCCAGTTCTCGACCGTGCCGTCATCGCGGGTAACGGCGACGTGGATCCACGAATGCGGATTGATGAACTCGACCTTCGTCACGACGCCGTTCAGCATGATCGGTTGATTCGCGTCGAACTCGGACGCGAACGAATGATGGGCATCGGCCTTTGCCGAAGCGAGCAGAGCTGCCGCGGCAAGCGACAGCAACATCGATCTGAACGTCATCAACCGTCCTCTCTGGTCTCTCCGACTGTCCGCTCCCTGCACCGCGACACCGGGTGCGCGGCGGCTTCGCGGCCGTTCTCAGTAGACAGCCGAGCGGTCGAAATCCTCTACCCCCGGCGCGGCGAGTCGGGCACACGCGCTCCCCGAGTCGGCGGACCGCCCTCCGCCGCTCGACGCTTCGGGCGCCGCTCATATAAGCTCGCAGCGTTCATGTCCGGGGGGATTCCATGACGTTCTTCGAGTCGCACGTCGACGGCTGCCGATGGAGGATAATCGGCACTTGATCTGTCTACTGTCGGGGGCTCCGCAGCCGGGCGGCGCATAGCGGCCGTCGTCCTGGATGTGCACCCTCGATCTGGTCCGGGAGCGCCGCGGCGCGCTGCCGGCGTCGCCGCTGCCGGGAGAGACTTTGTCGACCGAAACGGATTCCTTGCGGCGCCTCGCGCGCCTGCGCTGGCGTATGGCCATTGCCGTCAGCAGCCTCGTCGTGGCGGTTTACTTCGGCTTCGTGCTGCTGATCGCGTTCTTCAAGCCCGGCATGAGCGTGCTGATCACCGAGGGCCTGTCCGTCGGTGTCGCGCTCGGCGCGGCCGTGATCGGCGTCACCTGGGGCACGACCTGGTACTACGTTCGCTGGACGAACCAGCGGATCGACGCCGAGATCGCTCGGCTGCGGAACGGCGCACGATGAGCACGGCCCTCGGCGAGCCGAATGCGACGGCGATAACGTTCTTCTTGCTGTTCGTCACTCTCACCCTCGGGATCACCTACTGGGCCGCGCGCAGGACGAAGAGCACGGAGGAGTACTTCGCCGCCGGACGCACGATCTCGGGGCGGCAGAACGGCTTCGCGCTCGCGGGCGACTACATGAGCGCGGCGAGCTTCCTCGGGATCGCCGGGCTCGTGTCGTTGTCGGGGTTCGACGGGCTGATCTACTCGACCGGCTGGCTCGTCGGCTGGCCGGTCGTGCTCGTGCTGATCGCGGAGCCGCTGCGCAATCTCGGCAAGTACACGTTCGCCGACGTCGTCGCGTTCAGGCTGCGCCAGGCGCCGGTCCGGATGGCCGCCGCGCTCGGCACGCTGAGCGTCGTGGCCTTCTACTTGATCGCACAGATGGTCGGCGCGGGCTATCTGATCCAGCTGATGTTCGGCCTCAGCTACGAGGTGGCGGTCGTCAGCGTCGGCGTCGTCATGCTGATCTACGTTCTGTTCGGCGGAATGATCGCGACGACCTGGGTGCAGATCGTCAAGGCGTGCCTGCTGATGGGCGGGGCGGCGCTGTTGACCGTCCTCGTGCTCGCGCGCTTCGGGATGAACCCGCTCGCCCTGTTCGCCGCGGCCGCCGAGACGCACGGCGCGCGGGTGCTCGAGCCCGGCTCCTTGATCTCGAGCGCCTGGGAGGCCGTGTCGCTCGGCCTCGCGCTGATGTTCGGCACCGCCGGCTTGCCGCACATCTTGATGCGCTTCTACACGGTGCCGGACGCGGCCGCGGCCCGCCAATCCGTGTTCTGGGCGACCGGGCTGATCGGCCTCTTCTATCTGATGACGTTCGTGCTCGGCTTCGGCGCAATGGTCCTTGTCGGCCCGGCGGTCATCTCGGGCGTCGACCCGGGCGGCAACATGGCCGCGCCGCTGCTCGCCGAAGCGCTCGGCGGCACCACGCTGCTCGGCTTCATCGCCGCCGTCGCCTTCGCGACGATCCTCGCCGTCGTCGCCGGCTTGACGCTCTCCGGGGCCGCAGCGCTGAGTCACGACCTCTGGATCTCGATCGTCCGCAGAGGCGAAGCGAACCACCGCGAGCAGCTCGCGGTCGCACGCACGGCCACCGTGCTGCTCGCGTTGCTCGCGATCGTGCTCGGCATCGCGTTCAAGAGTCAGAACGTCGCGTTCATGGTCGGTCTCGCGTTCGCGATCGCGGCGAGCGGCAACTTTCCGGCGCTGGTGCTCGCGATGTTCTGGCGGCGTGCGACGACGGCCGGAATCGTCGCGGCGATCGCGGTCGGCACGCTCACCGCGCTGATCGCGATCTACTTCTCGCCGACGATCCAGGTCGACGTGCTCGGCGAAGCGCAAGCGTGGTTCCCTCTCCGCAACCCCGCGCTCTTGTCGATGCCGCTCGCGTTCGCGGCCGGCATCGTCGTCTCGCTCGTCGCGCCGGAGAAGGCGGCGTTCGAAGCCTTCTCGGCGGCCGAGCGCCGCATGCTGCTCGGTGCGCCGCTGCCCGCGGAGCAGGAGGGCGTCTGACGAAGGGCATCATGAGCTCGGGTCGAGCCTCTCGGGGCGGCGCCGGCCGAGCCGCGTCGCCGCCCTGGACCGAGCACGCGAGATTTCCGGAACGAAGCAGCGATCGAGGAGCTCAAGGCATGAAAAGAAGCGTACGAGTCGGCCTGCGAGGCCGTGCAATCGCAGCGGGTGCCGTTGCCGCGGCGCTCGGCGGCCTATGGACGATCGGCCTCGCCCAGGACGGCGCATCCTCGGAGCAGGCGCTGCGCCAAGCGCGGGTCGGCAACTCGGTCGGCGTCGATTCGAGCGCGATCATGGGGCTTCGCCGATTCGAGCCCGGCAACCGCACGTACTGGCACAGCCACGAGGGCGGGTTCATCCTGTTCGTGCAGGAGGGCCGCGGCAGAGTCCAGGATCGCGGCCAGCCGATGCGCGAGCTCGGTCCCGGCGAGATCCACTACACGCCGCCTGGCGTCGAGCACTGGCACGGTGCCGCCGCGGACGAGCCGCTGCTGCAGCTCGGCATCGTGCCGTTCGGCGGCGGCATCGAGTTCCTCGAGCCGGTCACCGACGCTCAGTACAACGGCGAATCCCGGTAGCGGGGACCCGCCCGGCGACGACGAGTAGCTCGGGGGCTACTCGTTGCCGCGCTCCGCCGCGCGTGCGCCGGCGAGGATGGCCTCGAGCGAGCGGTTACCCTCGTGGCACGCGAACTCGTAGAGCTGCCCCTCGGCCCGGACGGACGGGATCTGCACCGTCCATGGACGCTCGAAGCTTTCCGGATCGTCGACGGTGAACTCGTACAACAGGACGTCGTCGTCGACGCGGGTGAACCGCTCGATCAGCCGCATGTTCTCGCCGGAGCCGCGCAGCGGCGTGTCGGCGCGCCGATGCGTCGTCTCGACGATCAACGTATCGCCGTCCCACCTGCCGCGCGAGCTGCCGCGCCACTGCCGGATCTCGGCCGGGATCGGCGCGCGCTCGTCGAGCGGGATGATCCGCGTCTCGTGCCCCATCTCGTTCACGATCAGCACGAAGTCCTCGGTCTGCACGAGCTGATAGTGGTTGTTGTAGGAGCCCGGCAGCATCGGCGGGCCGGCGTGCGGGAAATACAGGCAGCGCACGCCGAGCGATAGATCCTCCGGACCCTCCGGCGGGTCGCGGCGAACGCGAAGCTCCGCGAGCCTCGCCTGCGCGGCGGGCGTCAGATTCGGCACACGGCCATCGCGCGGCTCGACGATCAGTGACGTGCGGCGGGTTCTCACGATGTTGTCGCCGGAGTCCCACCAGAAGTCGTTGTAGGCGTCGAGGATGTCCTCTTGGGAGTCGTCGGCGCGGCGGTCGCGGTTCGTCGCCTCACGCCGCTGGCGCGCGTATTCAGCCGCTTCCTCCTCGGTCAGCGTCTCCTTGTCCGCGAGGTCCGCCGGGCGCTCTAGCGGCGTCAGCACGGCGTTCGACCAGACGCCCTGGAGATCGGGCTGACCGTACGGCGTGCGCGGCACCGCGTAATCGGGATCGAATACCTGCGCGCCCGCGAAGCCTGCCGCGGCGAAGCAGGCGCCGGCCGCAGCCGCGAGAGCCGTCTTGCGTTTTGCCGTTCGCATCGTCACCGCCCGAGCCGCCGTCCGCTACTCGTCATCGGTAGCGCCCTTCCGCAGATGGCCATACATGATCTCCTCCGCGAACGGAATGCACTTGAACTCGAGCAACTCGGCCCGCGCCTCGACTCGGCGGTAGAGCGGCAAGCTGATCTTCCACGGCCGCGTGAACACTTCCGGATCGTCGATCGTCGCTTCGTACAGCATGTGATTCGGACCGAGCAGCGTGTAGCGCTCCGTCACGCGCATGTTCTCGCTGTGGAAGTTCCCGGCACGGTCGAACCACGTCTCCGCCTTCTGGTCCGTGACATCGACGACGAGCGTGTCGCCTTCCCATCGCCCGACCGACCATCCCATCCAGAACGACGTCGGCGCCGGACCCGGATCCTCGAGATGGATCGTCCGCACGGCGTTCGCGTACTGATACGCGATCATCACGTATTGATCCGTCTGGAAGATCTGGAACGGATGCGGCATGTAGGTCGCCCGCGGGACGCCGGGCATGAAGCACTTCACCTCGGGATCGAGCTCGAGCTGGCGCGCCTCGTTCTCCCGCTGCCGCTCGAAGGCCCACGGCTGGTACGGGATCTCGTCGCCTTCGACGATGCCGATCCCCGGCGGCACGGCCCCGCTCGCGCCGAGCGCATCGAGCGGGCCGGACCGCGCCGCGTGCGGACGGATGTCCCAGTTCGCCGGCTCGAGCGCTTGCCAGATGCCGTCGAGCTTCGGCTTGCCGTCGGGCGTCCGCTCGATTTCGGTCGCGAGCCGCGGAGTCGAGTTCTGTGCATCCGCCGGCGCGCCGGCGAGCATGATGGACAGGGCGAGAAGCGAAAAGGCGCGTAGTTTCATATTCGACGATTCAAGCATTGGATTGATGTAACCGACGCGACGAGCGCGATCGATGCGAATGCCGCTCTCGACACTTGTCCCCCTCGCGCGGCGCCGGCCGGAGCTCGGCGCCGATCGCTAACGTCTGACCCATTTCTGCAGGCACCCGCCGGACGGGCTCCGATCGCAGCCGGCGGTCAAGCCCGCGAAGACGTTGCCGAGCTCGTCCCCTGCCAGTCCTTCGGGCAAGGTCCCCGGAATGAAGTAACGCAGAGAGCCGTCGCGCGCGCTGCCGATCCGGATGCCGACCTGCCAGCCGGGGTTCCTCGGTGCCGCACCTCCGCCTTCCGGCGCCGCCGCGGGGCCGGGGATCGGCCGTCCCGACTCGGAGTCCGAGACGATCAGCGTGTCGTCGCGCAGGATCGCGACACCGCTCGGCCGTCCGAAATGACGCCACTCGTCGAGGAAGTTCAGGTCCTGATCGAAGATCTGCACGCGATTGTTCGAGCGATCCGCGACGAACAGCCGGCCTTGCGAATCGAACGCCAGATCGTGCGGCCCCATGAACTCGCCGGGACCCGCGCCGAGCTTGCCGACCGAGGCGACGAACTCGCCGTCGGTCGTCAGCTTGACGAGGCGGTCGCCGTCCTGCTGCGCGGTCGACGGCCGCGGCCAGTGGCCGTCGGCGACGATCAGGTGTCCGTCGGCGGTCGCGACGCACGCGGTCGGACCGATGAACGTGTCCTCCCCCGCGGCCGAGACGCCGGCCTTGCCGACGCTCATCAGCAGCTCGCCGTCCTGGCTGAACTTGTGCAGCTGAAATCCCCTGCCCGCGGTCGAAGGATCGTCGCGGAACGGACCGCTGTCGCCTGCCCAGAGATTGCCGTCGGCGTCCATGCAAAAGCCGTGTGCCTGCACGAACACGCCTTCGCCGAAGCTCTTCGTGATGTTGCCGTCCGCGTCGATGTAGTTGATCGGCGGCTCGGACCGGAACAGCATCCACAACCCGCCGGTGTCGTCCGGGATCAGGCCGATCGCGGCGCCCCAGCGCATCCCGGGGCGAAGCGTCGGCCAGTTCTCGACCATGCGGTACGGGTTCGTCATGGTGCTTTCGGCGCGCGCGGAAAGCTCGCGCAGCGAAGTCATCGTCGACTCCTGCACCTGCGCGAACGCGCCGACACCGACGGCCGCGGCCGCCGCGACGCCGCACGCGGCGAGCACGCCGCGCCGGCGCGGCGACATCCGCCGCGCTCGCCTCTTCGCCGCCCCGCTCCGCCTCTCTCGCTCGCTCGCGTGCATCGCCGGAAGCTCCGCGCTCACCGGGCCGACAAACCGAGCAGCCGAGCCGGGTTCTCCTTGAACATCAGGTTCAACTGCTGCTCGGTGAAGCCCGCCTCGCGCAGCGCGCGCGCGGCCACCACGAGGCCTTCGAGGTGCGTCGGCGCGCGCCCCTGATCGCCTTCGGGTCCCCGGCCCTGGCCGCGGTCGCTCGACACGATGCAGTACTCCGGCCCGACCGCGCGGATCGCCTCGATCGCCTCCGCCGTCCGCGTCGCGTCACGCGTGAAGCCGGAGACGAACTCGAGATACGCGCCCATCTCGACGGCACGCTTCATCTGCTCGATGTTCATGCCGACCGACTCGAGCGTCGGATGGGTGACCAGCACCTCGAGCCCCAGGCGACGGGCCTCCGCGACCATCAGCAGCACCTCCTCCGGCGCGTTGTGGCCCGTCGCGAGGACGACGCGGCCGTTCGTGCTGCGCGTGTTGCCGTTGATCTCCGCAACCGCCTCGATCACGGCTTTCGCCTCCGGCAAGAGCTGACCGTTCCTCGCGACGGAGATGAACGGCCGATCGTTGCCGTGATTGCGGACGTAGTGCTCCGCGTCCCAGGTCGGCATCCAGACGATGCGGCCGAGGCCGCCCTTCACGTCCGCGAACTGGCGCACGGCATGCGGATTCAAGCCGCCGGTCGCGAAGTTCGTGCCGAGGCCACCGTAGATCTCGAGGTCCGGATAGAGCTTCTTGACGAGATAGGCGGTGT
Source organism: uncultured Gammaproteobacteria bacterium (assembly GCA_964457725.1). Taxonomy (GTDB): domain Bacteria; phylum Pseudomonadota; class Gammaproteobacteria; order Steroidobacterales; family Rariloculaceae; genus FEN-1219. Next base: position 13,976 of record CAYWGQ010000002.1, on the reverse strand, counting down.
CGGCCGACTGATCGTAGTGCTGCTTCACGACGAATCCGCGCATGCCGGCTTCTTGCGCGAGCTTCGCGAGATCGAGCGCGTCGAGCGAGCGGCCGGCGCCACCCGGACCGTAGCCGTCCGGATCGAGGTGCGCGTGCAGGTCGAACGCACCCTTCAGGATCGGGTCGTTCATCACGTCCGCGTCTTGCGCGGCGGCCGTAGGCAGCAGGAGCTCCGCGAGCGGTTGCCGGTAGGCGTCCGGCAATACCTGCGCCGCAACGGCGAGCGCAGCCGAAGCGCCGAGAAGCCTGAGGGCGAGTTTGGGCGTTCTCATCATTATTCTCCCAGTCATCGATAAAGGGTGCCGCTGCGAGCTCAGTTCCGGTGCTCGGGGAAGCGGATGTTGAAGAACGTGAGCAGCTTCGACTCCTTCACGCCGTGCGGGATGCCCGCCGGGATGAAGACGAGGTCGCCGACGCCGACCGTGAACTCCTCGGTTCCGACGTAGCGATCGCCGACGCGCTCCCCGCCGATCGCGATCGTGCCGGTGCCCTCCTGCACGACCCAGACGTCGATCGTGTCCGGGTGCGTCAGCATCGAGAAGCTCTCCGGCGTCACGTCCTGGAAATGGCGGATGTTCACGTTGAACTCACCGCCCTCGAGCATGCGGACGACACCGAGATGCTCGTTGTACGCGCGGCGGAAGAGCGCGGTGACATCGGAGTGGGAATACCTGACGACCTTGTCGAGTGGCGCCTCGTCGAGTATGACCCGGCCCGGTCGGGCCGGCCGGTCCTGCGCGAGCGCCGTGATGCTCGCGAGCGCGATCGCTCCGAGAACGCCGTGCAGCGCGGCCTTGCGCACCTTCATCGATCGATTCATGGCTGTACACCCGTAGTAATCAGTGGATTGACGGACTCTTGGACGCGCGCGGATCGACGCGCCGTCGCAAACCTTGGTCGACTGCGCCGACCGGCGCCCGGCCGCTCTTCGCCCGGTGCGAGCGGCACGCGCAGACGGGCCGTGGAAGCGAGGCCGCTCAAAAGAACCTCTTCATGCTGAGGCCCCACTCCGCCGGGCGAACGAACGTCTCCGAGAGGTGGCCGGTCAGCGGAAGGAAGTTCAGCCGGCTGACCGTCGTGCGTTCGTTCGTGCAGTTCGTGCAGAAGAGCGCGGCCTCCCAGGCGCGGCTCGGCGATGCCCACGTGACGCGGAAGTTCGACAGCGCGTGCGCCGGCACGAGGTTCGTCGGGTCGCTTCTGTCCCCGCTGACGCCCCACCAGGCGTCGTCCCGCCAGCTCACGCCGTACCGCACGGAGAGCCCGGCACCGCCGGCGAGGCTCGCGAAGTAGCCGACGTTGAGGCTCATCGAGTACTCCGGCGTGCGCTCCGGGCCGTCGTTCAGATCCGCCGCGTCCACGACCCAAAGCCCCGCCTCGCGCAGCGCCTCGGCGCTCGCGCGGCCGGGATCCGTCAGCTCGTAGTCGATGTGCCCGAGGCTCGTCTCGACCGACCAGTGATCGCCGATGATGAACTGCGCCTCGACCTCGTAGCCGTTGATCGTCGCCCGGCCCGCGTTCGTCGTGACGAACGCGAGCTGCCCGAGCGCATCGAAGCCCGCGGCCGTCTGCTGGATGTCGCGATACGTCATGTCGAACACGGCCGCGTTGATGGCGACACGATCGTCGCGGAAACGGGTCTTCAGGCCGAGCTCGAGATTGCCGAGCGTCTCCGGGCCGAACGGTATCCGCGTCGTCGCGGTCGGACGCGCGGTCGTTCCGCCGCCGCGATAACCCTCTTGATAGGTGCCGTAGATGACGGTCTCGTCGAACAAACGGTAGGAAAGACTGAGCAGCCGGTCGACGTGAGAGGAATCTGCGCGGACCGGGCTCGTGTCCTCGAAGCCGCAGCAAGGAGCGCCCGTCCGATCGAACCGCTGCTGAACGATCCGCTTGTCGTCGTCGCTTGCCCGCAGCCCGAACGTGAGCGACAGCCGGTCCGTGAGCGACGTCTCCGCATCGAAGAACAGCGCAGAGTGGCCGGTGCGCACGGAGTCCGAGCGCTCGATGCACGCCATCTGGGTCACGCACGGCACTTGTTGCGCGACGTTGAAATCGAGATTGCGCGACGCGAGCCTGAAATATCCCGCCGTCCAGGCGACACGCCCGCGCGCGGCGTCGCCGCTCACGCGCAGCTCCGCGGTGTCCTGCTCGTTCTTGACGTCGTTGACGAAATGGTTGAACGCGAGCGGCGAGCCGTCCGCGTCTTGCCCGAAGAACGCGTCGAACTCGCGCCGCGCGAGGATCAAACGCACCGCAAGCTCGTCGAGCTGCCAGTCGAGCGTAGCGCTTGCGCCCCAGTGCTTGACCTTGTTGACGTTCGGCGTCTCTACGCCGCCCGGGACCCGGCTGTCGAGCTCGAACCCCGCGTACGTGGTGTGCACGTCCGGTGCGACGAAGCGCGAGTCGTACGGGATCCCATAGGTCGGCAGACCCGTCTGCTCGTTGTAGAGCATCGCGAGCCGCGGAGCCCCGATCTGGGAAGTGAGCTCGTACGGGCTCGTGTCGTCCTGATCCGTGACATCCGCCGACAGCGTCAGCTCGAACCGCTCGTCCGGCGCAAAGCGCAGAATGCCGCGCGCCGCGCGGGTGCTCTGATCGCCGAGCCTCCCGACCGTGCAGTCGTCCGGCAGCGCGTCGTCCCGAAAGTGGCCCGGCACCGCGAACTCGTTGTCCTCGGCGCTGAACGGCACGCCGAAAATCGGCACGCCGTTCGCATCGTCCCACCCGACGATGCCGTCGCCGACGCCCGCGAGCTCGGGCGTCCCAGCACGAATCATCGCGCAGCGGAAGTCGACGTTGCGCATGTGGCCGTTCCTGCGCTTCGAGACGAACGAGAACCGCGAGAACAGCTTCTCGGGCACGAGGACGGTGTCGAGGGAGCCGCGCACGTCGAGCCGATCGAACTCCCCGCGCGTGACCTCCAGGTGGCCGTTGCGCTCTCCGCCGCTCGGCTTCCGCGACACGAGCCGCAGGACGCCGCCGATCGCGTTCTTACCGAACATGGTCCCTTGCGGGCCGCGGAGCACCTCGACGCGCTCGAGATCGAGCAGATCGAGGATGGCGCCGGTCGAGCGGCCGAGCACGACGTCGTCGACGTAGAAGATGACGGTCGGCTCGCTCGTCGCCTTGAAGTCGCCGTGGCCGAGCCCGCGGATGTTCGCCGCGACCGTGGAGCCGTAGCCCTGACCGAGCTGGTTCAGCGTGACGTTCGGCGCCCAGGCGGCGACGTCGAGCACGTCGGTCGCGCCGTTCGCATTCAGCTTGTCCGCCGAGATCGCACTGACCGCGAACGGCACCTGCCGCAGGTTCTCCGCGCGAAGGCGCGCGCTGACGACGATCTCCTCGAGCCTCGCGGCGGTCATCGGTTGCACGGGCTGCCGCGGCGCGTCCTCGGCGCCGCGGCCGCGCTCGCCCGCGTCCCGCGCTTCGCGGGCGTCCTCGTCCTCGATCCGGACGATCAGCTGTCCGTCCCGGAAGTGGGCCTTCAGGCCGATTCCCTCGAGCAGGATCTCGAGGCCCTCCTCCACGGAGTACTCGCCGTTCAGCGGGTTCGCGGTCAAGTGACCGACTCGGTCGAACGGAAACAGGACGGCGATGCCCGCCTGGCGCGCGAAAGACGTGAGTGCGGTGTTGACCGGTTGGCGGGGAATGTCGAATTCGAACCTCTTCTCGGCCATGACGGCATCGGGAACCACCACCAGCAGCGCCGCTGTCAGCGCGACTTTCGGCCAAACCGCCACGGAGAGACGCCCGATGGCCTGGCGCAACCGATTCGCCGGCTCAGCTTCTTTAGACAGGACAGCCACCGAAATCCTCTACTCCGTCCGGAGGATCGTAGCCGTTGCCCGCCTCGGAGGCGACGCCCTTAACGTGCCGCGGTCAGAAAGATCCGCCCGTCGCCGCCTCGTGCCGATTCGATGTCGAAATTCTCGCGCAACGCGATCAGCAGACCCTCCACGTCGCCGGCCCGAAAATAGCCGCCGACGCGGACGTCGCGCACCGATTCGTCGGCGAGAATCTCCGTCGTGGTGTACCTGCCCATCTCGCGGAGCACGGCCTCGAGGGGATCGCCGTCGAATATCAGCATCCCTTGCTGCCAGCTCAGCTGCGCCTCCATCTCGGCCGCGGCGAGCGCCTGGATCGAGACGCCGCGCTCGCCGACGATCGCGAGGCTCCCGGCATCGACGATCGCGGCCGTGCTCGTCGCGGCCGGCGCCGCACCGGCGACGGGAGACGGGAACACGCCGACCCTCCCCTCCGTGACCATCATCGTCACGTCGCTCGCAGTCTCGAGCCGCACGTTGAAGGCGGTGCCGACCGCCTCGAACACCCTGCCGCCCGCGTGCACCCTGAACGGGCGCTCGGGATCGTGCTCGACCGAGAAGTAGCCTTCGCCGCGGCTCAGCCTGACGGTGCGCTCGGTGTCGGTGTAGAGAACCTCGATCGCGCTGTTGGTATTGAGCGTGACCGTGGAGCCGTCGACCAGGCCGACGGTGGATTGTCCGCCGACGGCCGTCTCGTAAGCCTGCCAGGCTTCGGGAGTCGGCCCGCGCTCGAGAGCGCCCCAATCGATGACGAGCGCGGCGACGACTGCCGCCGCCGCGAGCCCGGCCGCGGCGACCGCCCACGACCGCGTGAAGAGGCGCACCCTTTTGGGCCGCGTGAGCGGGAAGAGCTCCGCGAGCTCGGAGAGCACGCCCGTTTGATCCCACAAAATTGCGAGCTTCAGCAGGATGTCGCGATGCTGCGGGTCCTCCGCGAGCCACGACTCGAGATCGAGGCGTTCCCGCTCGGTCAGGCCCCGGTCCAGCCGCGACAGCCAAAGGCCCGCCTCGTCGCGGACCTTCTGCCTGTTCGGGAGCCGTACGACCGTCGCGCCGGACTCGCTCATCCTTCGCCTCGCCTCCGCACGCGATTTTCCGGGCGTTGACCGCCGAGCTCGACCGGATAGCCCATCTCTTCCATGATGGCGGCGCACATCGAGATGCCCTTGGCGACCTGCTTCTCGACGGTGCTCGGGCTGATGCCGAGGTGCGCTGCGATCTCCTTCTGACTCAAGCCGTAGACTCTCTTCAGGATGAACACGCGGCGACACTGCAGCGGAAGCCTTTGCACCGCTTGGCAGAAGGTCAGAAAACGCTCCCGGGCTTCGTACTCGAGCTCGGACTCGACGACCTCCGTTTCCGTATAGACATCCGGCTCGGCGAAATCCGCTATCGTCGTCGTGAGCCGGTTGTCGGCCTTGTTCACGAGGTTCAGCGCGATGTTCTTCGCGGTGCGATACATGAAAGACCGCGGGTGGTGAATCTTGTGCTGGCGCGAAGCCTGATAGGAGCGGACGTACGTCTCTTGGACGACGTCCTCGATGTTGTCGGGACCGACGATGCGGGCGACGAGGCGGGACAACACCGGACGAATTGCGGCGAACGTCGCCGTGATCACGTCTTCGCCTGCCTCGCGACCGGGCAGGGATCCTTCTCGTTTTTTCATGCCGCCCCCTTCGCCGCCTAGTCTATGTCACAAGCGGGAGGGCTTCCAGGCAGCGGACCGGCGCCCTGCGCGGCCCGACACCTCGGCCGCCCGCCTCTGCTACTCTTCGCGCCACCGATTCGACGGTCTCGAGACGCATCGCGCCCGGGGGAGTGGGCATGGATCAGTCAGCACGCGCTAGCGCACCGGCACCGAGCGCAGCGCTTCGCGAGGCGGCGCTTCTCGACGGCGACGGACGCCACACCGACGCCGTCAACGTGCTCGCGCGAGCCGCACGGCTCGGCGACGTCGATGCGATGACGGAGCTCGGCAAGCGGCTCGTCACGGGCGAGCACGCCCCGCCGATGCCGCGTCAGGGTGCGGGGCTCCTGATCGATGCGACGAATCGCGGGGCGGTCGAAGCGCCCGCGCTGCTCGCGATCCTCGCCGCGACCGGCGTCGAATGCGAGCAGAGCTGGCCGCAGGCGCTCGCGCTCCTGGGGCTCGCGGCCGAGCGCGGCTCGCCGAGTGCCCGCGGACAGCTCCGCGCGCTTGCGCCGGACGGTGCGCGCGGCTGCGCCGAAGACGACGGCGGCGCGTGGCGCGTGCTCGCGGCGAGCATCGATCTCCGCCTCTGGATGAGCGCGCCGGCCGAGACGGTCCTGCACGACGACCCGCGGATACGGGCGTTCGCCGAGTTCGTCCCGCCGCCGGTGTGCGACTGGGTCATCGGCCGCTCGCGCGACCGGCTAGGGCCAGCGCTCGTCTACGACCCGGTCGCGCGATCGAACATTCGGGACCGGCACCGCAGCAACACCGCCGCATCGTTCAGCCTGATGGAGACGGATCTCGTCATGCTGTTGATCCAGCACCGGATGTGGGCGTGCTGCGGGGTGCCGCTGCGCAACATGGAGACGATGGCCGTCCTGCACTATGCCCCGGGTGAGCAGATTACGAATCACTACGACTTCGTCGATCCGCAGACCCCGAACTATGCCGACGTGATCGCGTCCGAGGGACAGCGAATCGTGACGTTCCTGGTGTATTTGAACGAGGGCTACGAAGGCGGCGAGACCGAGTTTCCGCGGCTCGGCGTGAAGCACAAGGGCCGCCGGGGCGAAGGCCTCTATTTCGTCAACGCGTTACCGAGCCGGGAACCGGATCTGCGGATGCTGCACGCGGGCAGACCGCCCGCCGGCGGCGAGAAGTGGGTGATATCGCAGTTCATCCGCGACCGTGCGCTCCTGCGCGTCGGCGCCGCATAGCGGCGCCGAACGCGCCGGAGCTCGCTCCGCGGCGATCGACGAACCCCCACCGGTCCGCCGACCGCCGCTCACCCCCTCCCGCTAAAAGCTCAACTTCACCGCCACGTACGCGCGCCGTCCGAGGACGTCGTAGTAGCCCGGCATCGTGCTCCCCTTCGCGTTCGTGAGGCCCGGGACCTCGCCGACGATCTCGGGATCCGTGTCGAACAGATTGTCGATGCCGAAGCGCACGCCGAGCCGATCGCTGACCGACCATCGTCCGAAGAGATCGAACATGTCGTAGGAGTCGACCCCGAGCGTCGTCGACGCTGGGTTCGTCACGACGGACGCGTCGTCCGCCGACGGCAGGTGCCGCCAGCGCAGCCCGAGGCTCAGGTTGTCGCCGAGGTCGTAGCCGACGGTCGTGAACAGCCGCCAGTCGAACTGGCCGCCGTCGTCGAGCGTGCCGGCGCTGTCGACGAACGGCGCACCCGGCGCGTCCTGCACCTCGTACTTGTTCAGGTAGTTCAACACCGAGTTGACGAAGATTGCGTTGCCGCCGACCTCGCCCCTCCAGTTCAGCTGGAAATCGACGCCGGAGGTGCGGATGCCGCCGAGGTTGAAGAACGGCGCATCGACGTTCAGCCGCCGTCCCGCGTCGTCGCGGTGGATCAGCCGGCAGAACCCGCCCGGATCGTCGATCGAGTACGTCGGGTTGCTGCCGTCGGCGTTGAAGCACTTCATGTAGGTCGTGAACGAGTCGAGCGGCTGGATAGCGTCCTTGATGTCGATGTCGTAGAAGTCGACCGACGCCGTGATCCGATCGCCGGTCCACACGGCACCCAGCGTGTACGTCTCCGCCTCCTCGGGCCGCAGGTTCACGTTGCCCTGACCGATCTCCACCTCGAGCTGGAGGAACGGCGCGTTCACCCAGTTGTTCGGATCCTGATCGAACAGCGAGTTCGGATTGTTGATGATCGCCGAGCAGAGCGCCTGGACCTGCGCGCGGTTCGGGTTGCTCGGGTGGTTGCCCCACTCGTTCAGCGTGTTGACCGAGCAAGGGTCCGCGCCCGGGAAGCCGACGACCGCCAGCGTCTCGCCGAGGAAGAGCTCCGCCGTGTTCGGCGCGCGGTTCGCGAGCTGCCGCCCGCCGCGGAGCCGGATGCGGTCCGTCGCCGCGTAATCGAACAGAGCCTTGTAGGTCTCGACCCGTCCGGCGGTGTTGTAGTCGGAGCTGCGGAAGCCGAGCTCGAGGTTGAACCGCTCCGTGACCGGTACGAGCAGCTCGCCGTAGAGCTCCATGACGTCCGTCGCGCCGACCGCGTCGTCCGATTGGATCGCGCCGAGCGCGCGGTCGATCACCTGGCGGTTGTCCTGGAGCAGATCGGGATGGTACTCCATCGTGTTCTCCCGATAGCTCGCGCCCGCCGCGAAGCGGAGCTCGCCGCCGCGCATCTCGACGATGCCGCCCTGCAGGTTGAACTCGGCGATCTTCTGCTCCATCTCGGTCGTCGCCCTCATGTCCATCCGCAGCGAGTCGATGCAGTCATCGGACGGCGTGAAGTTATCGAAGACCGGCAACCCGCTCGTGCACTCCATGATGAAGCCGCGGCCGGCGTCCCGGACGTAGTTCTGCCCGTAGAACGGCGCCGCGATCAGCTCCTGATAGCGGATCAGCGACGAATAGCCCGAGTGCTCCGTCAGGATGTTGGTCCTGCCCTGAGAGACGTAGGCCTCCCACGTCCAGTCGTTGTTCGGCAACGCACCCTCGAGGCCGACCATCAGCTGATACGTGCTCGTCTCGTTGTCGGTCGCCCGCGGTCCGAGATAATCGAGCACGCGATACAGCTGCCACGGCGCGCTCGGGTCGGCGCGCGAATCGAGCAGCAGCTCGAGCTCGGGCGGCACCGGGTGCTCGGCGTCGCGCGGAACCGTCACCCCCCACAACGCACCCTGGGCGGGCGAATACGAGCCGCGCGAGTACACGTCCGTGCCGGAGAACATGCCCTGGGCGAAGAACGAGATGTTGTCGGTCAGATCGTTGATTGCGCGCGCGAAAAGCGAGTAGCGCTCGAACGGGCTCGACGCCCAGAGGTGCTGGTCGTCGCCGACGAGGTCGCCGCTCGGCTGATGAATCTTCTTCAGCGTCCCCGGGCCGTGCGGGCCGTTGTAGCTCGCCGCGCCCTGCGTTCGAAACAACGTCCCGTCCTCGTTGAAGAAGAACGTCCCGGTGCGGCCGACCGTCCCGGGAGCGGCGACGTCGGCAAAAACCTGGTCGACGGCCGCCTGCGACGGGGCGTTGCTGCCGGTCTCGTAGCCGCCGTCGTAGATGAACGTCGTCGTGCCGAGCGTGCCCGGATCGTTCCAGCCGTCGACGTAGAAATCGCGATCCCGCTGGTAGACGGCGTTCCGGGTGGCCCACTCGAGCCCGATCATCACGTTGCCGGTGTTGCCGTAGTTGCCGCCCATCAGCACGCTGAAGCGGGTCTCCTCGCCGCCGCCGTGCTGCGTTCCGCTCGTCTGAACGTCGATCTCGACGCCTTCGAAGTCGTCCTTGAGGATGAAGTTGACGACACCGCCGATCGCGTCCGCGCCGTACACGGCCGAGGCGCCGCCGGTGATGACCTCCACGTTCGCGATCGCGGAAGCGGGGATCGTGTTCGTGTCGATGATCAGCGTCGAGTTCGCCGGCTGGCCGCGGCGGCCGTTGATCAGCACGAGGTTGCGGTTCGGGCCGAGGCCCCGCAGGTTCAGCGTCGCGATGCCCGGCGTGCCCTGCGCACCCGGCTGGATGCCGGCGTTCGTGAACTGCGAGCCCGACGGCTGGAATTGCGGCAGCTGGTTCAGCATCTGCTCGACGCCGACCGTGCTGATCGTCTCGAACGAGTCCCCGCCCACCGTGACGATCGGGCTCGGAGCGGTGAAGTCGCGGCGCGCAATGCGGGAGCCGGTGACGACGATCTCCTCGAGACCGGACTGTGCGAATGCCGGAGCGGCGAAGCAGGCAGTCCCGAGGACGGTCGAGATGGTCGAGGCCAGAACGGTCGGCCGCAAGCGCGCGTGCGCGTGAGATGACACTTGAATCCCCCTTGGGTGATTTCTAGGCAACCCCCCCTAGACAAACCAGATCGCAAAATCCTCCATCCGCGGAAGCGAATTTTTTTCAGGACGCCCCTCGTGCGGCGAATTCGCCACAAACCCTGTTCCGGACCGCCCCGAGCGCGTATCCTTTTCTTCAACGGCGCATCGAGGAGAGGGGGGTATGAGCCTCGTAAGGTTCACGGTCGCAGTCGCCGGCATGTGCTCGGTTGCGCTGCCGCCGATCGCGGACGCACAGTCGAACGTGTTCGATGAGGACTACGTCGTTCCGCGCACCCTGTACGGCGATCCCGATCTCCAAGGCTTCTGGTCGAATGCCGTTCTCACTCCGCTCGAGCGACCGGAGGATCTCGCGGACAAGGCGACGCTGACCGAGGAAGAAGCGCGGGAATACGCAGCAAGACGGCGCGAAGCCACGAATCGCGACCGCCGCACCGACGACTCCGATGCCGACGTCGCGAACGCCTACAACGATTTCTGGTGGGACTCGGGAGAGAACGTCGTTCGCACGCGGCGAACGTCGCTGATCGTCGATCCCCCGAACGGCCGGCTTCCGGCCCTGACGCCGGCCGGCCGAGAGCGGGTCGCGTCGCGCAGGCTCCCGGCCGTGCCGGCCGGCCCCGAGGATCTCGGCCTCACGGCGCGCTGCATCCACTTCGCGGCCGCGGGACCGCCGATGCTGCCGAGCCAGTACAACAACAACTACCAGCTCGTGCAGACGGAGGACCATGTCCTGATCGTCAACGAGATGGTGCACGAGACGAGGATCATTCCGCTCGACGGCCGTGCGCCGCTGCCGGACGAGATACGCCTCTGGCTCGGCAGCTCGCGCGGTCACTGGGACGGGGACACGCTGGTCGTCGAGACGACGCACCGCAACGACGAGACTTCGATCCGCGGCAGCGGCAAGAACATGCGCCTGACCGAGCGCTTCACGCGCGTCGCGGACGACGTGCTCCTCTATGAGTTCACGGTCGACGACCCCGAGAACTTCACCCAGCCGTGGACCGCGCAAATTCCGTCGGTCAGAGCGGACGGCATCATGTACGAGTACGCGTGCCACGAAGGCAACCGCGGGCTCGCGAACATTCTCGCGGGCGCACGGGCTGCCGAGCGCGGGGAGTGATGCCGCCGGGGTCGCGCCGCCCGATGGTCGAGAACATGAAAGGGAAGCTCCCGATGCGTTACGGAACCCACGTTGCGCTGCTCGCGGCCGTTCTTTTCGTGATGCCTGCGGCCCGCGCCCACCACGCGTTCTCCGCCGAGTTCGATGCGGACCAGCCCATCCGCTTGCGGGGCACAGTCGTCAAGGTCGAGTTCATCAACCCGCACTCGTGGATCCACATCGAGGTCACCGGCGAGGACGGCGCGAAGGAGGTGTGGCAGTTCGAGGGCGGCACGCCGAACACGCTGTTCCGGCGCGGCATCAGCGATCGCACGCTGCCGCTCGGGGCCGAGGTGATCGTCGAAGGCTACCGCTCGCGCGACGGCTCGCTGCGGGCGAGCGGCCGGGACATCACGTTTCCGGACGGCCGGAAGCTCTTCCTGAGCGGCTCGGCGCCGCCGGGCGAGGGCCGGCAGGAGTAGCCGCGGACGGGCTCCCGGAATCGTCGCCCTCCGCCGCCCGGGTCGCCGCCTCGAGCCACGCTTTGACCGCCCTTCGCGAAGCCGCGCTCGGCTTGCGATTGCACGAGAGCTTGAGCTCGCCGAGCCGGGGCTTCCGTCCGGAGAGGACGATCTCGAGCGTCGCCCGCTCCGGCGCGAGCACCCGGTAGAGATAGACGGCGCCAGCGCAGATCCGCGAGACGAAGCCGGCCGCGCAATTGCGCTGCAAGCGCCCCTCCTCCTCGAGCTCCTCGACGGTCGCGATCGGCACGATCGTGCTCGTGCCGGGCAGCGGCGGCGGCGGGAACACGGCCGGGGCGGACTGCGCTGCCGGACGCTCGGGGGCGCCGGCAGCAGGCGGTGCGAACGCGGCGCGGACGAGCCTCGGCGGAGCCTCGAGCGCCCGCAGCGATTCCTCGAGCGCCGCGCGAAACTGCCGCGCCTGCGGCGCCGCTCTCGCGGCCGCGAGGTTCCGCAGCGCCCGATGCAGCTGCCGCACCCCTGCCGGCCCGCCGTTCTCGCATTCGGCGAGCTTCACGGCGATGATCGGCACGAGTTCCTCGTGTGCGAGCCGCGGGTGCGTCGCGAGCACCGAGAGCAGCTCGATCGGCACGCGCTGGACGTGGCGAAGCGCGTGGACGAGCGCCTGATCCCGGACCGAGTCGAACACGAGCCGCGCCTCGCTCAGCGTGCCCTCCTCGATCCGCACCTTCCGCAGGAACCGCACCTGCGCCTTGCTCCCCGCGCCGGTCAGCACGCGCAGAGTCTCCGCCTGCTTCAGCCGGCAGAGCGCGCCGACGTCGTCCGGCGCGATGCGCCCTTCGTAGACGCCGTAGGCGAGCAGCCAGAGCAGATTCGCGTTGCTCTCGGCGAGATCCTCGACGACGCCTTGCAGCGCAGCGAGCGCCGCGAGCAGCAGCGACTGCCCGAAGCGATATGGCGCGACGAGGCGCGCCGCGACGAGCGGAATCCGCTCGACGAACGCGTCGACGTCCGGATTGCCGGACGCCCGACGCTCGAGATCCGGCACGATGACGATCGGCCAAGCGACTCCCGGCCTGCTCTCGCGGCCGCGGACGATCCGCGTCGCGAAGCCGCGCTCCCAAGGCGAGAGGAGGAACGCGCTGCGCGGCCAGCCCGGCACCTGGAACCGGAGCGTCCCGTCCTCGAGAAGGCTTGCGTCCGTGTCGGCCAGCAGCATCGTGGCGGCGGCGCCGCGCGCGGACGTCGCGGCGCCCACTCTCGTTGTTCGATCGATTCGACTCTATGGCGGCACTGGAGCGAGTCAACCACCGAGGCCTGCCGCGGCCGACAAACGATGGCTTACCGCGGGCGGCGGCCGGCGCACGTCGATCCGGTGCGCGGCTGCCACGAGACGCTGCCGCCGAAACGTACCGCCCCGGCGGCTCGTGCGTTCGGGTTGCGGGGACGACCGATTACGTCGCGCGCGTCTCGGTCGACCGAGCCGCGCGCCGGTCGCCCGCGCCGGTCGACTCGACAGACGGGATGAAGCCGCGGACGGGCTTCACGTCCACTCCCTCGAGCCGCAACCGCCTGCGGGCCTCCTCGATCCGCCGCATCAGTGACTCGTCGACGTCGTAGACAGGCCGGCGAAGCTCCCGATAACCCCCAACGAACAACCGAGGCATCAATCGCATTGTTATTCTCCGCCTGTGGGCGTTTCCTGGATTTGCAATATGTGTGCCACGGGAGCGGTTGCGTCAGCCGATCCCAGTTAAGTCAAATACCAAACTTTGCAGCGCGACAACGGCCGCGGCGCTCCGCGGAGGGGCAACCCACTTTTTGTAGCGACGCTACAAAAGTTGTGTGAGGCGCCAACGGCGATCCGTGGCGGATCGACTCCGAGCGCTGCCTCGGCGCCGGCCGGATCGAGCGTGACGCCCACGGACGAGTAGACTCGTCAGAGCCGCTTTGAGCGAACCTTTTGGAGGAGATGCCATGGAACATCGCAAGATCAACCCCTGGAAGTGGCAGGACCAATACGCCTTCTCGCAGGCGATCGAAGTCACGAACGCGAGCCGCGTCCTCTACTGCGCCGGACAAGCCTCCGTGGACGAGAACGGCAAGCCGCTGCACGCGGGCGACCTGCGCAAGCAACTCGAGCAGGCATTTCGGAATCTCGAGACCGTGCTGCAAGCGTCGGGCTACGAACTCGCGAATCTCGTACGGCTCAATTTCTACACGACCGACGTCGACGGATTCTTGAGCGCATCCGACATCGTCGCGAGCCGCCTCAACCAGGCGGGCTGCCAGCCTCCGGGCACGCTGCTCGGCGTCGACAAGCTCGCGTTTCCCGGGCTGATGATCGAGCTGGAGGCGACGGCCGCGAAATAGCTGCCCGGCAGGAGTTTCGGCGCGGAATCGCAAGGACGTAGCGTCGGCGCGCGAGGGCTCGCCTTGCACGGCAAGGGCGCCATTCTGTATCATTCCGCGCTCAGTTCAGGTGCGGGGTGGAGCAGTCTGGCAGCTCGTCGGGCTCATAACCCGAAGGTCGCAG
>CAYWGQ010000001.1:105991-123783 GCA_964457725.1 uncultured Gammaproteobacteria bacterium | reverse complement strand
ACCTCTCCGAGGGCGTGCCGCGCAGCTTCACGCTGAACAGCAACGAGATCCTCGAGGCGCTCCAGGAGCCGCTCCAGGGCATCGTCGGAGCGGTCAAGGTCGCTCTCGAGCAGACGCCGCCCGAGCTCGGCGCCGACGTCGCCGAGCGCGGCATCGTGCTGACCGGCGGCGGGGCGCTGCTGACGGACATCGACAAGCTTCTGACGGAGGAGACGGGACTGCCTGTCGTCATCGCCGACGATCCGCTGACCTGCGTCGCGCGCGGCGGCGGGCGGTTGCTCGAGCTCCTCGACGAGTACGGTCCTTCTGCGTTTTCGGTCGAGTAGCGTAGCGTAGCGGGCAACAGGCAGCAGGGGCGCAAGCAATGGATGGGCCGGGCCGAACCACCACCATCCTGCGGGGGGGCGTGGGGAACGGCCTCCGATTCCTCGTGCTCGCGTCCATCAGCGTCACGCTGATGCTGCTCGATCATCACCAGCAGCACCTCTCGCGCGTGCGCGAGGCGCTGTCGGTCGCGGTCTACCCGGTCAAGGTCGCCGTCGACTTCCCGTTCAACGTCTGGAACGTCGTCTCCGACGCGATCACCGAGCGGCGCACGCTCGTCGAGGAGAACATTCGCCTGAAGCGCGAGCAGCTCGAGACGAGCTTCAGGCTGCAGCGGCTCGCGTCCCTCGAGGCGGAGAATGCGCGCTTGCGCGAGCTGCTCGACTCGAGCTCGAAGCTCGAGAGCCGCGCGCTCGTCGCCGAGATCCTCGCGGTCGACCTCGACCCGTACAAGCAGCGCTTCAGCCTGAACCGCGGTCTGCTCGACGGCGTCTACGTCGGCCAGGCGCTGCTCGACGCGAACGGGCTCGTCGGTCAGATCGTCCGCGTCGGCCCGCTGACGGCCGAGGCGCTGCTGATCTCCGACCCCGATCACGCGGTGCCGGTCACCGTGAACCGCAACGGGCTCAGGACGATCGCGGTCGGCACCGGCGACAGCCGCCGGCTCAGGCTTCCGTACCTCACGAACAACGCCGACATCGAGGTCGGCGATCTGCTCGTCTCCTCCGGTCTCGGCGGCGTTTTCCCGGCGGGTTATCCGGTCGGCCGCGTCGTCGAGGTGAAGCAGCAGCCCGGGCAGTCGTTCGCGGAGGTCACGGCCGAGCCGATGTCGAAGCTCGATCGCGACCGCGAGGTGCTGCTCGTCTGGACCTCGGCCGAGGATTCGCCCGGCGCGGCCGCCGCGAACGTGGAGGTGCCGTGAGCGCGCTGATCGGGCTGATCCTGACGCTCGCGCTCTCGGTGGTGCCGCTGCCCGAGAGCGTCGCGCCGTTCCGGCCGGACTGGGTCGCCGTCGCGCTGCTCTACTGGTGCTTCGCGGCTCCGCGCCGGTTCAGCCTCGTGACCGCGTTCGTGCTCGGGCTCGCGCTCGACTCGCTGTCCGGCGCGCTCCTCGGTCAGCACGCCGCGGCGCTCCTCGTGATCGTCTATCTCGCCGAGCGCTTCTACCTGCGCGTGCGGATGTTCCCGATCTCGCAGCTGATCGTCGTGATCATGCTGCTGCTCGCGCTGTACGAGTTCATCCTGTTCTGGATCGACGGCGTCGCGGGCCGCACCGTGCCGCTGATCGAGCGCTGGGCGCCGGTCCTGACCGGCACGCTCGTCTGGGCCTTGCTGACGCTGCTCGGCGAGCGACGCCGGCGCGAAGCGCGCGCGCTGGTCTGACGGAGGCGGGACGATGGCTCGGTCGGCGGTCGCGCTGAAGGATCACTGGAAGGAGCAGCGTCTCTTTCTGTCGCGCGTGATCGGCGCCGCCGTCATCGTCGTGATCCTGAGCGGGCTCGTCGTCACCCGGCTCGTGCAGCTGCAGATCATCGACTACCAGCGCTTCAGCGCGCTGTCGCAGGACAACCGCGTGCGGATCGAGCCCCTCGCGCCGCCGCGCGGGCTGATCTTCGACCGGAACGGCGTCGTCCTCGCGGACAACGTGCCGACGTGGGAGCTGGTCGCGATCGGCGAGGAAATCCCGAACTTGAGGGAGACCCTCCAGGGTCTCGCCGACCTCGAGCTGATCGATCCGGCCGAGCTCGGCGTGCTCGCCGATCTCGTGCGGTCGCATCGCGGCTTCGAGCGCGTGAAGCTGTCGAACCTGACCGAGGAGCAGGCCGCGCGATTCGCGGTGCGGCGCCACCATTTCCCGGGCGTCGACATCCAGGAAGCGTTGATCCGCTACTACCCGTACGGCGCGGCGACCGCGCACGCGATCGGCTACGTCGGCAGCATCAGCAAGGCCGATCTCGAGCGCATCGACCGGCGCGATTACGCGGCCACGTCGCAGATCGGCAAGAGCGGCGTCGAGCGCGCGTACGAGTCGCGCCTGCACGGCAGCGTCGGCTACCGCCAGCAGGTCGTGAACGCGCAGGGGCGGGTGCTGCTCGATCCGGCCACTGACGATGCCTCCGCGGCTGGCGACGGCATCTTCGGCGGCCTCGAGACGAAGTGGCCGGTGCCCGGCGAGAACCTCGTGCTCGCGCTCGACATCCGCTTGCAGCTCGCGGCCCAGGAGGCGCTCGCGAACGCGCGCGGCGCGGTCGTCGCGATCGATCCGGCGAACGGCGACGTGCTCGCGCTCGTCAGCACCCCGGCGTTCGACTCCAACGGCTTCGCGCGGGGGCTGAGCCGGGGCGAGCTCGCCGCGCTGAACACCGATCCGAACCGCCCGCTGTTCAACCGCGCGCTCTCCGGCACGTATCCGCCGGGCTCGACGGTAAAGCCGTTCCTCGGCCTCGTCGCGCTCCATCAGGAGCGCGTGACGCCCGAGCAGACGGTCTACTGCCCCGGGCACTTCTCGCTGCCCGGCAGCTCGCACCGCTATCGCGACTGGCGTCCGCAGGGCCACGGCTCGGTCGCGCTGCACGCGTCGATCGTCCGCTCCTGCGACGTGTACTTCTATCAGCTCGCGCTCGCGCTCGGCATCGACGACCTCGAGGCGGGCATGCGGCGCTTCGGCTTCGGCGCGCCGACCGGCATCGACATCGGCGGCGAGAACGCGGGCGTCGTGCCGTCGCGGGAATGGAAACGCCGCAACTTCTCCCGCCGCGAGGACCAGGTGTGGTTCCCGGGCGAGACCGTGATCAGCGGCATCGGCCAGGGCTACACGCTCGTCACGCCGCTGCAGCTCGCGCACGCGACCGCCGTGCTCGCGGCGAAAGGCCGCCGCTTCGCGCCGCGCGTCGTCATCGGCAGCGAGGAGGGCGTGAGCCGCCGGATCGAGTGGATCCCCGCCGAGGAGCTGCCCGGCGTCGACGACGTCGACGAGCACCACTGGGAGCTGATCGCGGCGGCGATGCTCGGCGTGACCGCGGAGCCCGGCGGCTCCGCGGCCGTGACGATGAAAGGCACGCCGTACACGATCGCCGGCAAGACCGGCACCGCGCAGGTGTTCACCGTCGCGCAGGACGCGAGGTACCGCGAGGACGAGATCGACGAGCGGCTTCGCGATCACGGTCTCTTCGTCGCGTTCGCGCCCGCCGAGGCGCCGCGGATCGCGCTCGGGGTCGTCGTCGAGAACGGCGGCGGCGGCAACCGCGCCGCGGCGCCGGTCGCGCGGAAGGTCCTGGACGCCTATTTCAGCCTGATGCCGGACGACTATGTCGCTCGCAGCCGCTGATTGGGGCCGCTCGAGCGGCGCTTCGTTCCGCCGCCGCAAGCGCGGGGCGCTCGCGCTGCACGTCGACGTGCCGCTGCTCGCGCTGCTCGCGATCGTCGCCGTGATCGGCCTCGTCGTGCTGTACAGCGCCGCCGCCGAGAGCACGAGCGCCGTGATGCGGCAGAGCGCGCGGCTCGCCGTCGGCTTCGGCGCGTTCTTCGTGCTCGCGCAGGTGCCGCCGCGGTATCTGCGGATGTGGACGCCGTGGCTGTACTGCATCGTGGTCGGCCTGCTGCTAGCCGTGATGGTCGAGGGCGAAATCTCGAAGGGCGCGCAGCGCTGGCTCGATCTCGGCCTCGTGCGCTTTCAGCCGTCGGAGCTGATGAAGCTCGCCGCGCCGATGATGGTCGCGTGGTTCCTGCACGATCGGCGGCTGCCGCCGACGTTCCCGCAGCTGATGGTGCTCGCGCTGATCGTTGCCGTGCCGGCGCTCCTGATCGCGAAGCAGCCGGATCTCGGCACGGCGCTGCTCGTCGTCGCCGCGGGCGGCCTGACCGTGCTCCTCGCGGGCATCAGCATGCGCGTGATGGCGTTCGGCGGCGTGCTCGCGCTGATCGGCGCGCCGATCCTCTGGAGCGTGATGCACGACTATCAGCGCGCGCGCGTGCTGATGTTCCTGAACCCAGAGAGCGATCCGCTCGGCGCCGGCTACAACACGATCCAGTCGCAGATCGCGATCGGCTCGGGCGGGCTGTTCGGCAAGGGGTGGCTCAAGGGCACGCAGGCGCACCTCGAGTTCCTGCCGGAGCGCTCGACCGACTTCATCTTCGCGGTAATGGCCGAGGAGTTCGGCCTGCTCGGCCTGTGCCTGCTGCTCGTGCTCTACGTCGCGATCGTCGGCCGCGGGCTCTACATCGCCGTGCAGGCGCAGGACACCTACACGCGGCTGCTCGCGGGCTCGCTGGCGCTCACGTTCTTCGTCTACGTCTTCGTGAACGCCGGCATGGTCTCCGGTCTCCTGCCGATCGTCGGTGTGCCGTTGCCGCTCGTGAGCGCCGGCGGCACGTCGGTGGTCACGTTGCTCGCCGGGTTCGGTATCCTTGCAGCCATCCACGGTCACAAGAAGCTGCTTGCACCATGACGATACGCACACGCACAGGGACGATCGCGCTCGCTTTCGCCATGCTCGCGGCTTCGCTCGCAGGCGGCGCCGCGCACGCCGATCAAGCCGCGTTCGACGAAGGCCGGCGGCTCTTCGTCGAGCGCATGGTCGCCGAGCACGACTTCGAGCGCGGCGCGCTCGAGGATCTGCTCGCGACCGCCACGCTCGACACGCGGGTGCTGAACGCGATCTCCCGGCCTGCGGAGCGCGTCGTGCCGTGGCACGAGTACCGGCAGATCTTCGTGACGCCGGAGCGCATCAGAAACGGGGTCGAGTTCTGGCGGCGGCACGCGGCCGAGCTCGACAGCGTCGCGGAGCGCTACGGCGTGCCGCCGCAGATGATCGTCGCGATCCTCGGCGTCGAGACCTTCTTCGGCCAGCGCATGGGCAACTACCGCGTGCTCGATTCGCTCGCGACGCTCGCGTTCGCGTACCCGCCCCGCGCGCAGTTCTTCGGCCGCGAGCTCGAGGCGCTGCTGCTGCTGACGCGCGAGGAGGGCGATCACCTGCTCGATGCGAAGGGCTCGTACGCCGGCGCGATGGGCGCGGGGCAGTTCATCCCGTCGAGCTTCCGCGCGTACGCGGTCGACGCGAACGGCGACGGCCGGCGGGATCTCTGGAACGACTGGCAGGACGTGCTCGGCAGCGTCGCGAACTATTTCAAGGTGCACGGCTGGCGGACGGGCGAGCCGGTCGCCGTGCCGGCCGCGCGGGCCGCGGAATTCGCCGGCGAGGAGCCCAATAACCGGCTCGACCTGTCCGAGACCGTCGGCTCGCTCGAGCGGATGGGCTACCGCTTCGAGAGCGGGCTGCCGGCCGACGCGCCGGCGGCGGTCTACGCGCTCGAAGGCGTCGACGGCCCCGAGTACTGGGCGGGCTTCCACAACTTCTGGGTGATCACGCGCTACAACCGCAGCCACAAATACGCGCTCGCCGCGTACGAGCTCGGCGAGGCGATCCGCGACGCGTACCTCGCGGCGGCGGGCGGGAGCGCGGCCCGATGACGGGTGGGGTTCGCCGCCCGGCGGCCCTCGCGGCCGTATTGCTCCTCGCCGCTTTGCAGTGGGCCTGCTCCTCCCCGCAGCGGGTGCAGGCGCCGCCCGACCGCACGGTCGTCGGCACGCAAGCCGGCAGCGAAGCCCCACGGGGCAGCCGCGCGACGCCGTCCGGCCCCGGCAACCCGCCGTTCTACGACGTGCTCGGCCGGCGCTATTACGTGCGCGCGACGAGCGACGGCTACGACGAGACCGGCGTCGCCTCGTGGTACGGCCGCGATTTCCACGGCCTTCGGACCTCGAGCGGCGAGATCTACGACATGCACGCGCTGACGGCCGCACACACGACGTTGCCGATCCCGACGTGGGTCGAGGTGACGAATCTCGAGAACGGCAAGCGCGTCGTCGTGCGGGTGAACGACCGCGGTCCGTTCGTGAAGAACCGCATCATCGATCTCTCCTACGCCGCCGCTCGGGAGATCGATATGCTGCGCAACGGCACGGCCCGCGTGCGCGTGCGCGCGGTCGCCGGGCCCGGCGCACCCGCGTCGCCCGCGCCGGTGCAGGCGAGCGCGCCGCGGCCCGAGGGCGGCGGCTTCTCGATCATCAGCTCCGCGGTCGCCGACGACGTCCGCCCGGACGACGTGCCGTTCCGGCAGCTCTTCGTGCAGGTCGGCGCGTTCGCGGAGCGCGGCAACGCCGAGCGCCTGGTCGCGCGGCTCGCGGACAGCGGTTTCCCGAACGCGTTCGTCGTGTCCGACGGGGCAGGGCGGCGCGTGCTGCATCGCGTGCGGGTGGGACCGCTCGCGAACGACACGGAGTTCGATCGGGTCACGGGCAGGCTGCGCGCGCTCGGCCTCGGCGACGCGCATCTGGTCGTCGATCGCTAGAACGTCGAGCGCCGGCCGTCCGGCATTCGGCGCGCGTCGGTAGTGGGATGCCGATGCGCGCGTGCGGCTGTTGTTGTGGGGTAGTGGGGGATCGCAATGGTGCGGTTGCTAATCGCGCTCGTCGCGCTGATCGCGGGATTCGCTCGGGCTGAAGAGGCGTTGCCGCCGGCGCCGCCGCTGCCGGTGAAGGCTTATTTCCTGCTCGACCACGCGACCGGGACCGTGCTCGCCGAATCCGCCGCGGACGAGCGGCTCGAGCCCGCGAGCCTGACGAAGGTGATGACGGCCTACGTCGTCTTCAAGGCGCTGCGCGAAGGGCGGATCGCGCTGACCGATCCGGTGCTCGTCAGCGAGCGCGCCTGGCGGATGCGCGGCTCGCGGATGTTCATCGAGGTCGGGAGCCGGGTGCCCGTCGAGGACCTGCTCCGCGGCCTGATCGTGCAGTCCGGCAACGACGCCGCCGTCGCGCTCGCCGAGCATCTCGCGGGCTCGGTCGACGCGTTCGTCGCGCTGATGAACGAGGAGGCCGCGGCGCTCGGCATGACGAACACCTCGTTCCGCAATCCGAGCGGCCTGCCGGCGAAGGAGCACTATTCGAGCGCACGGGATCAGGCCGTGCTCGCGCGCGCGATCATCAACGAGTTCCCGGAGTACTACGGCTGGTACTCGGAGCGGGAGTACACCTGGAACGACATCAAGCAGTACAACCGCAATCGTCTTCTCTGGCGCGACGAGCACGTCGACGGGCTGAAAACCGGCTACACGCGCGCCGCGGGCTACTGCCTCGTCAGCTCCGCGGAGCGCGACGGCATGCGGCTGATCGCGGTCGTGCTCGGCGCGGAGTCGGCCTCGCAGCGCACGACGGCGGCCGAGCGGCTCCTCGCCTACGGCTTCGACCACTTCGAGACCCACCGCCTGTTCGCCGCGGGCGAAGAGCTGACGGCGGCCCGCGTGTTCGGCGGCGCGAGCGAGGTGACCGCGCTCGGGCTGCTGCACGATCTCGTCGTGACGATCCCGCGCGGCAGCTATCGCGCGCTCCGCGCGAGCCTGACGCTGCCGCCGCGGCTGATCGCGCCGCTCGCGGAGCACGCGGAGGTGGGTGCGGTCGAGGTACGGCTGGCCGACAAGGCCCTGGCCGCCGCGCCGGTCGTCGCGCTCGAGGCGGTCGCCGAAGGCGGCCCCTGGACGCGGCTGCGCGATGAGGTCATGCTCTGGTTCGAATGACGATCGACCCCGAAAAATCGCTGCTCGAGTTCCCGTGCGACTTGCCGATCAAGGTGTTCGGCCGTAACGACGCGCGCTTCCGCTCGGCTGCCTTCGAAATCGTCCAGGCGCATTACGCCGAGGTCGGCACGGAGGACGTCGGCGAGCAGCTGTCGCGGCGCGGCAGCTACCTGAGCCTGACGTTCAACGTCCGCGCGTCGAGCCGCGAGCAGGTGGACGCGCTCTACCGCGAGCTCACGGCGAACGAAGAGATCTTGATGGTGCTGTGAGCGCACCGGTCGTTCGCCGGCTGGGCCGGCAAGCGTACGAGCCGGTCTGGAGCGAGATGCGCGCGTTCACGGACGCGCGCACCGACGCGACCGCGGACGAGATCTGGCTCGTCGAGCATCCACCCGTGTTCACCCTCGGCACCCGCACGGACCCGTCGCACCTGCTCGCGCCCGGCGACATCCCGATCGTGCAGACGGATCGCGGCGGGCAGGTGACCTACCACGGTCCCGGTCAGCTGGTCGTCTACGTGCTGCTCGATCTGCGGCGCCTCGGGCTCGGCATCCGCGCGCTCGTGCAGGGGCTCGAGCAGGCGCTGATCGACACGGTCGCCGAGTACGGCATCGCGGCGGAGGGCCGCCGCGAGGCGCCGGGCGTCTACGTCGACGGCTGCAAGCTCGCGTCGATCGGCCTGCGGGTGCGCCGCCACTGCACGTATCACGGCATGGCGATCAACGTCGGGATGGATCTCGAGCCGTTCCGGCGAATCAGGCCGTGCGGCTTCGCCGATCTCGAAGTCACGCAGCTGCGGGACCTCTGCGGCATCGGCGAGCCGGAGCGGCTCGCCGCGGACCTCGAGCCCCGGCTCCTCGCCGCGTTCAGCGCAAGCCGGTGAGGTAGTTGCCGTACGTGAACGAGAAGCTGACGACGATCCAGACGAGCCACGCAAAGCGCGTCAGCTCCGGCATCCAGGCGCGTTTCGCGAGCCAATAGAGGCCGGCCGGCACCGCGCAGACGAGCGCGGTCGTGCCGAGCAGGAGCGCGGACTCGCGCAGCACCTGCACCGCCGGGATCTCCTCGAGGCCGTAGCCGCGCAGCAGCGAGTTCGCGGCCGCGAGCGCGATGCTCGCGCCGCCGAGCGCGACCCACTGCCCGAGCCCGAGCCAGGGCCGCTGCGGCGCGGCCGGCTCTTCCGCGCGCTCCTTGCTCTTCGCGTAGATCGAGCTCGCGTTCACGACCGGGCGCTGCGTCGAAACGGACTGGCGCCAGAGGCATGAGCGCAGGGCCGCGGCCGCGAGCGCCGCGAGCAGATAGGCCGGCGCGACGAGCCCGGCCGCGACGATCGTCAGGCCGAGCGCCGGAAGCGCGCCGGCCGCGGCCGCGCCGGCGGCCGCGATCGTCCGCGGCTCGGCGCTCCGCGCGGCTTGCGCATGCAGCACGAGCAGCAATAGCAGCTGGGGTACCGCCGCGTAGCACAGCGTCGCCGAGGCCGGCGCGAGCTCGTTCTCGAGCACGGTGGCGACGAGCAGCGCGGTCAGCACGAGGCCCATGTAGACGCCGTAGCTGCGCGCGGCGCGGTTCGGCGTGATCACGAGCTGCGAGCGGGCGCCGAGATAGAGCAGGGCGGCGACGGTCAGGTTCGCGAGCGTCGCGAGGTAGGCTGCGCCGAGGGAGCTCAGGCCGAGGCCCCGCGCGGCGAGCGCCGCCGCAAGCCCGGATTCGGCGAACGCGCCCATGGCTGCCCGGCCGCTACTGCTCCGCGGCCGTCTTGTAGGCGTCCGGCGCTTCGGTCGCGAGGAACTGGTACTTGCGCCGCCACGACTCGACCGACTCGTTCAGCTTCGCGATCGTCGCCTCGTGGTCCTTCACGGTCTTCGACAGGCGGCTGATGGTGCGGTCGCGCTCCTTGATCCGCTCGTCCTCGGCAGTGCCTTCGGCAGCCTTCCGGGCGAGCGCCTCGCGCAGCTGCGCGATCTCGCGTTGCAGCGCGTCGATCGTGCTCTTGTCCTGCTCGGACACGGCCTTGAGCCGCATCGTCTCGGACTCGCTGCCGCGCAGCTTCGCGAGCTTGCGTTGCTGCTCGTCGACGTCGGCCTGGAGCTTCGCGACGATCTCGCCCTTTGCGGCGAGCTCGCCCTGGAGCCGCTCGATCTCCTGATCCTTCTCGGTGCTCGAGCGCTGCTCGCGACGGGCGACCTTCAGCTCGTCCTCGAGCGACTGGATCAGCTCGGCCTGGGTGTTCAGCCGGTTCTCGAGCTCCTGCACGCGCGCCTCGGCCGCGAGGAGCTGCTCCTTCGCGAGGGTCGCGCCGTGGTGGCGGGCGATCGCTTCCTGCGCCTCGCCGAGCTCGTTCTTCAGGGTCTCGATGCGGGCGAGCAGCTTCTGCTGGTTCGCCTCGGCGGCCGCCTTGTGCGTGCGCAGCCCGTCGAGGCCGGCCTTCAGCGCGGTGTTGGCCTTCTTCTTCGCCTTCAGCGCCTCGATCAACGCCTTGATCAAGCCCTTGCGGCGGCGCACGAGCCGCTCGAAGTGCTGCGCCTTCGTCAGCCGCCACTTCGCTTCCTCGTAGCGCTCGTTAGCCTCCTCGACCGCTTCCTCGAGCTTGATGATCTGATCGCGCCGATCGTTCGCGAGCTCGCTCAGGTTCTCGATGCACTCTTTCTCTTCCTTGAGCTCGGCCTCGAGGCCCGCGATCTGCTGGCGCGCCTCGTCGAGCGAGGACTCGGTCTCGTTGTGCCGGGCGAGGAGCTCGCGGATCTCGCGCTCCTTCGCGGCGAGCGAGGTCTGGAGCGCCGTGGTCGAGGCCGCGGCGGCGCGCTCGGCAGCCGCGAGCCGCTCGTGCGCCTCGTCGAGCTCCGCGCTCTTCGCCTGCAGCTCCTCGTGGGCGCGCTCGGCGTCCGCTTTCGCGCTGGCGACGAGCCGCTCGGCTTCCGCCGTCGCCGCCGCAGTCTCTTGCGCGAGCCGGTCGCGCTCGGCGACGGCGGCGGCCGCGTCGTGCCGGAGCCCCTCGAGCTCCGCGCCGAGCTCGGTGCGAGTCCTCTCGAGCTCGGCCGCGAGCTCGGCAATGCGTGCGTCCCGCTCGTGGAGCACGTCACGGACGCGCTCGAGCTCCGCGGCGGCCTCCGCCGCGCGCCGCTCGGCCGCGTCCACGGCGCCGCGAAGCTCCGCGACGGCCGAGTCGCGCTCCGCGAGCGTCTGCGCGAAGCCGCTCTCGCGCTCGGCGAGCTTGCGCTCGAGCTCGGCGGCTTGCGCGCCGAGGCGCTCGAGCGCCTGCGCGCGCTCCGCGAGCTCCGCTTCGTGCGCGGCGAGCCGTTGATCGAAGTCCGATTGCTGCCCGGCGAGCCGCTGATCGAAATCCGCTTGCTGCGCCGCGAGCCGCTGGTCGAAGTCGGACTGTTGCGCGGCGAGCCGCCGCTCGACGTCCGCCTGCTCGGTCGCGAGGCGCCGCTCGAGGTCGCGCGCCTGCACGGCGAGCTGCTCGAGCTCACCGTCGCGCGCGCGGATCTCGCGCTCGAGCTCCGCCTCGCGTCCGGCGAGCCGGCTCTGCCACTCCGTCTCGCGGGCTGCGAGCTGCTGCTGCCACTCGGCCGCCCGGGCGGCGAGCTGCTCGCGCCAGTCGTTGTCTCGATCCGCGAGGCGCCGCTCGGTCTCCGCGGCCTGCGAGCGCAGCCGCTCGAGCTCCGCGTCGCGGCTCGCGATCTCGCGGCGGATCTCCGCCTCGTGCTCGCGCCGGAGCTCCTCCTCGCGCTGCGCGAGCGCCCCGTCCTTGGCCGCCAGCCGCTCGGCGAGCGCCTGCTGGTGCGCGGCGTCCTGCTCCGCGAGCGCCTGCTGCAGCGCCTGATCCCGTGCCGCGAGCGCCTGCTGATGCGCCGAGTCCCGCGCGGCGAGCGCCTCCTCGTGCGCGGCGTCCTTACGCGCCAGCGCTTCCTCGTGCGCCGCGAGCGCGTGCTCGAGCTCCGCCGCCCGCGCCGCGAGCCGCTCGAGATCCGCCTCGCGCGCTGCGAGCGCCTCGCGCTGCTCGGCCTCGCGGCGCTGGTATTCCTCGAGCCGCGCCTCGAGCGCGGCGATCTCTTCCGGCTGCACGGCCGGGGGGCGCGGCGCCGCGGCCACCTTGTCGAGGTCGCGCTGCAGCTTCTCGATCTGCTTGTCGCGCTCCTGCAGCTCCTTGCGCAGCGCCGCGAGACGGTTGCGGTAGTCGCGCGTCTCGGTGTCGAACTCCTCGGCCTTCGCGCGCCAGAAGTTCACTTCTTTCTTCGTCAGCTTGTCCGGGCCGGACTCGGCGATCGACAGCTTCTTGCGCAGCTGGCTGACCTTCGCGCGCTCGGCTTCGGCGATCTCCTCGAGCTGGCCCGCGGTCGCGCGCCACTTCGCGGCCTCCGCTTCGAGCGCGGCGAGGCGATGGGTGAGCACGTCCACCTGCTCTTCGAGCTTCGTCTTCGGCGGACGCTCGCGCTTCAGCTGCGCGTCGAGATCCGCTGCACGGGCTTCGGAGCTGCGCAGCGCGTCCTGCAGCAGCGCGAACGCCTGTTCGGCTAATTCCCGCGGGTTAGCCATCGTCGCCGAGCCTTGAGTTTCGTGGACAGACTGCCCGGAAGCCTACCGCCTATGGCTTCGAACGGGGCGGTACTCAGTCACGTTTTGACATAAACGCGTGTGGCATACTGCCCCGGCTGTGGGAGCCCGTCCGTGACCAAATCGCAAGCGCGAGCGCTGCTCGACGGCGATCGCGACGCGGCCGCTCGGCTCGCGGCGCTGCCGCTGAAACCGTTGCCGACGAACTTCGTCGAGCGGCCGTGGGGCGGCCTGCGGATTCGCGAATACAAGGGCGTTTCGCCTCTGGACCACCAACCGCGCAATCCCGGCGCCGGCCTCGGCGAGGCGTTCGAGATCGCAGCGTACGACGCGGACGAGGAGGCGAGGCAGTACCCGAGCATCCTCGAGCTCGGCGACGGCTCGCGCGTCAGTTTGCCCGAGCTCCTGGCAACGCACGGCGAGACGCTGCTCGGGCGCGAGTTCGTCGCCCGCCACGGCGCGTGCTTCCCGCTGCTGCCGAAGACGCTCGACGTCGCGGAGCTGCTGTCCGTGCAGGGGCACCCTGAAGGCAATCCCGAGGCCTATCTGATCATCGACGCCGATCCCGGCGCGACGTTGCGGCTCGGCTTCGCGCGCGACATCGACCCCGAGCCCTTCAAGCGCGAGCTCACGGCCGGGCGCGCGGACCAGCAGCGGCTGCTCGACGCCGTCACGCTCGACGCAGCGGCGCTCCAGACGGTGCTCAAGCCGTGGCTCGCCGCGCGGGACGACGGCGTCGAGCGGGTTCTCCCGGCGTTCGCCGGCAAGCTCGCTCAGGGCGTCGAGCCGGCCGTGCTCGTGCCGCTCCTCGAGCGGTTGAAGGCGCTCTACTGGAGCGTGCTCGACTCGATGAACGCGATTCCCGTGCGGGCAGGGCAGGTCATCTACAACGCGAATCCGCCGCGGATCGCGGCCGCGGCCGGCAAGGCCCCCTCCGCGGAGGTGCACGCGCTCGGTAATCCGGAGGGGCGCGAGATCCTCGCGCTCGAGGTGCGCCGGCCGGGGCCGACGTTCCGCGCGTGGGACAACGTCCGCTTTCCGCTGCGCGCGGTCGACGTCGACGCCGCGATCGACGCGCTGAATTTGCGCCGCACCGCGCCCGAGGAGTTTCTCGTCGAGCCGCAGCCGGTCGCGGGGCGGCGCGGCGTCTTCTGCTCCGTGGACGGCGAGGCGTTCCGGATCGAGCACCTGCGGCCGCGCCCCGGCGCGCTGGTCGACGTCCCGGCCGAGCCGCCGCACTGCCTGCATCTCCTCGCCGGCGAGGTCGCGCTCGAGCGTCCGGACGGCACGCCGCTCGCGAGCTTGCGCCGCGGCGAGGCGGCGCTCGTGCCGATCGGCGTCGGCGCCTATCGGGCGCGGGCGCTCGGCGACGGCGTCGAGCTGATCAAGGCGAGCGTGCCGGTATGACGGATGCGGCGACGGCGACCGTGGAGCTCACGGTCGATCTCGACGCGCTCGCGCGCAACTACCGGCGCCTGCGCGATGCCGCGGCGCCGGCGGAGTGCGGCGCGGTCGTGAAGGCGAACGCGTACGGGCTCGGCGTCGAGCCCGTCGCGCGCCGGCTCGCGCGAGAAGGCTGCCGGACGTTCTTCGTCGCATCGCTCGCGGAGGGCGTCGAGCTGCGCGGCTTCCTGCCGAGCGCCGAGATCCTCGTGTTCGAGGGCCTGCTGCCGGGCGGCGCGGACGCGCTCGAGGCCGCACGGCTCGTGCCCGTGCTGAACTCGCTCGAGCAGGTGCGCGCGTGGGCAGGCCGCCGCACGCCCGCGGCGCTCCACATCGACACCGGCATGTCGCGGCTCGGCTTGAGCGCGGCCGACGTCGCGGCGCTCGCCGCGGATCGCGGCTTGCTCGCGCGCGTCGAGCTCTCGACCGTGATGACGCACCTCGCGTGCGCGGACGAGACCGAGCACCCGCTGACCGAGCGCCAGCTCGAGCGCTTCGACGTGCTGCGGCGGCAGCTCCCGGCCGCGCGCACGTCGATCGGCAACTCCGCGGCCGCGTTCCGCGGCGCGCGCTACTGCGGCGATCTCGCGCGGCCCGGCATCGGCCTCTACGGCGGCAACCCGTTCGTCGGCCGCGAGAGCCCGGTCGAGTGCGTCGCGACGCTGCGCGGCCGCGTGCTGCAGGTGCGAAGCGTCGACGAGGCGTGCACCGTCGGCTACGGCGCGACCTACGACGCGCGCCCGCCGGCGCGGCTCGCGGTGATCGGCGCGGGCTACGCGGACGGCTATCCGCGGGCGCTCGGCAACCGCAGCTTCGCGAGCTTCGGCGGCACGCGGCTGCCCGTCGTCGGCCGGGTGTCGATGGAGCTGCTCTGCCTCGACGTCTCGGCGCTTCCCGAAGGCGCGCCGGCCGCCGGCGACTGGGTCGAGCTGATCGGCCCGAACGTGCCGATCGACGAGCTGGCGACCGCGGCCGATACGATCAGCTACGAGCTCTTGACCCGCTTCGGGCAGCAGATCCGCAGGGTCTATCTCGGCGACGAACGCGAGCGGGCGTGAACGAGTTTCGCGGCACGACGAACGTCGACGGCGCGATCACGCCGACGGAGGAAGCGCGCGTGCCGGTGATGGACCGCGGTTTCCTCTACGGCGACTCGATCTACGAGGTGTTCCGCACCTACGACGGCGTACCGCTCTTTTGGGACGAGCACTGGCAGCGCTTCGAGCGCTCGGCGTCGCTCTCGCGGATGCCGCTCGTGCTGACGCGCGACGAAATGCTGCGCGAGATCCGCCGCACCGTGCAGGCGAGCGGCGCGGCGGAGCTGAGGCGGGACGTGTACGTGCGCTACACGGTCACGCGCGGCACAGGCGATTTGTCGTTGCATCCGGAGCCGAATCTTCGCGGCCGCTACGTGATCATCGTGCGGCTCGCGCCGGTGTGGCGGGCGGAGCTCTACTCGCACGGCATCGCGCTTGCGGTCACCAACGTGCGCCGCAATCCGTCGAGCGCGCTCGACCCGAACATCAAGGGCGGCAACTACCTGAACAACGTGCTCGCCGTGATGGACGCGCGCGACCGCGGCGGCGAGGACGGCTTGATGCTGAACGACGCCGATCTCGTGACCGAGGCGCCGAACAGCAACGTGTTCTTCGCGATCGACGGCGAGCTCGTGACGCCGGCGCAGACGGCCGGCAACCTGCAGGGGTTGACGAAGGCCGCGATCCACGAGGCCTGCCGCGCAAACGGCCTGCCGACCCGGGAACGTGACATCCACGTAGCCGACCTGCCGCGCGCGACCGAGTGCTTCTTGTCGAGCGCGACGCGCGAGGTGATGCCGGTCGCAACCCTACGCCTGCTCGACGGCCGCGTCCTCGGCTTCCCGCCCGGTGGCGGCCCTCTAACCCGCCGCGCCGCCGACTACTACCGCACCTACGTCCGCGACTACGTCCAGACCCACGCCTCCCTCTCGCTGTTTTGAGGCGCGCCCCTCCGCCGCACCGGCTCCTTCACGGGTACTCCTTCACGGGTAGGAGCGGCTGTCCAGCCGCGACTTCTCCCCAACGTCCCCCGTGGAACTACGCTACGGTATCCCCCAGTACACGCCCGTCCGCAGGAGCCCCCATGACCATCCACCTCGACGTCCTCCCCGTCCTCTCCCTAATCGCCGGCATCGCAATCCTGATCGTCCCCCGCCTCCTGAACTACATCGTCGCGATCTACCTGATCGTCGCGGGCGTGCTCGGCTTGATCAACTAAGGTGGGATAGCGAGGCCCAGGGTTCCGGGGGGCCTCAGCCGCGCCGCTTAGGCGGGGCGAAATCGCCCCAGAGAGTGCGCTAGAATAGCGGCCGCGCAGCCGCCCCTCGGCCCCTACGCGGGCAGGCGCGCTGCCTAAGTCGCTGATTCACAAAATAAGCGCCCGTAGTTCAGCTGGATAGAACGCCGGCCTACGAAGCCGGAAGTCGGGAGTTCGAATCTCTCCGGGCGCGCCATCTTGCTTTTCCCCACCGATAAGTCCGCTAAGACCTTGAAAGGCAAGGATAGTTTCGGTGTTCTAAATCCCTCGTTTCTGACATAGGCAAGACGATCACCGAAAGTCAGTTTCAGGACAGCTCTCTTGTCCTCCAGCCGTTCTGAAGTCCAAAGTTTCCAAGGGTTTGAGAGAAAATCGAGCGAAGTTCTAAGTGACTCGTCGAAGCTGCGAAGGGGGCGCCCGCAATTCGTGATTTTCTCGGCGAGGGCGGCCTTCTGTTCTTCAAGCTTGCGGATACGGACTTCATAGGCGCGGACGACCGTCGCCGTCTCGGCGTCGAGAATGCGATCGAGAAGCTGCTCGACCTGGCGCTCGGTCTTGGCGAGTTCTGACTTAAGCATCTGGCTCTGCGCCGCTGCATTGGCGAGGCGATGATTCCATAGATCCTCAAACATCGCCCGCGCAAGCCGCAGGAGGTCCTCTGTGGGTGTCGGCGTTTTCAGCAGCGCCTCGAATTCACCTTCCAGCACCTCGCGGCGGATGGACTTGCCGTAGCTCGCGCAGCCCCGCTTGGGGCAAAGATAGTAGGGATAGCGCGCGTACTTGCCAGTGGACCAACACGCCGTCAGCGGCGTTCCGCAGCCTCCGCAAGTTACGAAGGTGCGCAGAGGGAAGTCGTGGCTGATGTCCTTGCGCGCGGATGCCGCGCACGGCCTGGCTGATCCGGTCCCGGTTCTCGATCAGCGCAAAGCGCACGTGGCCGTCGCCGTAGTCGCCGAAGCCGATGCCGGGCGACACCGACACTTTGGCTTTCTCGAGCAGCAGCTTCGAGAACTCGAGCGAGCCGAGCGCGCGATACGGCTCCGGGATGCGGGCCCACACGTACATCGACGCTTTCGGCGTCTCCACGGGCCAGCCGGCTTCGTTCAAGCCCTTGACCAACACGTCGCGGCGCGCCTGATAAGTCGCCGCGATGTCCTTCACGCATTGCTGATCGCCCTCGAGCGCGGCGATGGCGGTCACCTGCAGCGGAGTGAACACACCGTAGTCGTGATAGCTCTTGATGCGGGCGAGCGATGTGCGTGGCCTGCCGCTCGAAAGCGTGCGGCCACTGACGGAGTTCGACTGGCGCTGGGCCGACTGGATCGAGGACCGTGTAATCCTCGATCTCGTCCATGAGGCGATCGATCGCGGGGTGTTACGAAGGAGCGAGTTCCGCTGAGTGGACGTCCGCACAACAGTCGATGGACGAACGGAAGAGTCGCATTTTGATTAGTTCCTAGACAAGAATCGGATCGACGAAATTCCGGCATGTACGCTGAGGGAGCTAAGCGATGAGCATCGAGGAACTGGGCGGCGTGGACATGAAGCGCTGGTACGACGAGCGTGTTGCGCATGTCCGCCGCGTCATGAATGAC
>CAYWGQ010000001.1:58045-105891 GCA_964457725.1 uncultured Gammaproteobacteria bacterium | reverse complement strand
CATGAAGCGCTGGTACGACGAGCGTGTTGCGCATGTCCGCCGCGTCATGAATGACGCGCTCACGGCGCTCGAAGAGCAGCGCAGCCTCGAGGACGCGGAGGCCGTGAAGGCGATGGTGCGCGGCCTGTATTTGCCGTTTCAGCTCCTGCTCGCCGCCCTCGAATACAAGTACCCGAATGTCATGAGGGACGCGGAAACAGGAGAAATCATAGAGCGCAGTCCCGCGATCGCCGACGACAGCAACGACTACTCATAAGCACAAAACGCATACGACTGCGCGAACTCTTGCATCCGGCTCGCCTTTCCTGTTCAGTCGCCCGGTCTCGCTTCGCCGTGGGATGATGCAAAGAACCGAAAGGAAATGAAAAGCCAAGGATGGCCGATGTCACACCGAGATTCCTGAATACCTCTACCGGGTGCCACTAGGTTCCGGGTGACGAACGCGGCTGCGCCCAGCGACGGGTGAGGAGATCGTCATCGCGGCGCGCGCCGCGCTAGCGCGCCGGGTCCGCCGCGGAACGCTCGTCATCCACGTGGACATCGGCATGCGGGCGCAAATTCCTTTGTCGGGCGGGGCGTTGTAGAGTTCGGTTTCGGCGGGATGGAGGGACTATGCGCTACTCAGCCCTTACCTTGATCGGTGGTCTCACATTGGCCTGCACCGCCTCGAGCCAAGTCGAGTGGAACGAGCTGCCGCTCGCCGACGGTGTGTTTCGCGAGTACTCCACCGAATACCGTACGGACGTGATCGACATTCCGCTCGAGCCGTTCGGCGAGCTCGAGTACAAGCTCGGTCTCGAGGAGGGCGCCGCGATTACCTACCGGTGGGAGGCGGTCGATCTCGAGGATCCGGAGCTGCTGTATGCCGAGTTCCATGGGCACACGGAGCCCGTCAACGGCGTCGGCGACCTGATGTTCTATCGGCAGGCGTACGGCACGAACGAGAGCGGCATGCTCGTCGCGCCGTTCACGGGCATTCACGGGTGGTATCTGCGGAACGAGGGCGACGCGCCGATCGTGGTGCGGCTGCACGTCGCCGGGTTCTACGAGCTGCTGCCGCAGTAGCGGCAACGAGCCGCGCGACAACGATCAGACGGTGTCGCGCCGGCGACCGACGTTACGGCGGCCGGCGTTCGAGACTAGACGACCGCCCTAAACGCCCGCCATTCGCCGCCGAGCATCCGCGAACTCCGGCAGCTCGAGCACCGGATCCGCCGTCTCGTTCAGCCGCAGCATCATCAGCGACAGGAACGCGGGCTCGAGCTCCCGCCGCCCGGCGCGGTCGATGACCCGCTCGAGCACCTCGAGCGCCTTCGCCCGCTCGCCGAGCGCGAGATGCGCCATGGCCCACACGCCGTCGTCCTTGTGCCGCAACGCGCCTTGCTCGAGCGCGGCGACGAGCCGCGCGGCCTCCTGTTGCTCTCCGACGCGCGAGTAGTAGTAGGCGACCTCGACTGCGACAGGCATCTCCATGAAGCGCTCGCCGAAGAGCTGCTCGCTCACCTTGAGCTGCTGCAGCGCCTCGGCCCGATCGCCGCGCTGGATGTAGGCGCGCGCGAGGAGCAGGTGCGCGACGGGATTTCCGGGTCGCAGCTCGATCGCGCGGCGGAAACTCGCGATCGCCTCGTCCGTCCTTCGCGCCCAGAGCAGGGTCAGCGCGAGGTCGATGTGTGCGACCGGATCGTACGGATTCAGGCGCAGGCCGCGGCGGGTGAGCTCGATCGCTTTGTCGTGATCGCCCATGAAGGCGTAGAGCCAGCTGCCTTCGATGAACGTCGGATCGACCTCGCGGCCGCGCTCGTACACCTCGATCGCCTCGGTCCAGCGCCAGTGCTGGCGATGGATGACGGCGAGCGCGCCGTACGCGAGCGTGTTCGCGGGATCGAGCTCGAGCGCCTTGGCCGCGAGCGCTTCGGCCATCGTGTCGAGCCCGCCCGCATCGCGGCTCGCATACTGGCTGTAGCTGTCGACGATCGAGTGGGCGAAGTTCTGCGCGCGCAGGGCGTACGCGTCGGCGAAGCGCGGATCGAACTCGATCGCGCGCGCGAGCAGCTCGTCGCGCCGGCCAAGGTCCGGCAGCATCTCGCGCGCCTGAAGATACAGCGCGTAGGCCTCTGGCGAATCGGTCCGCGGCCGCGCGAGCAGACGCCGGTCCTCGGCCGAGAACTCGGTCTCGAGCGCGGCCGCGATGCTCGCCGCGATGTCGGCCTGGATGCC
The DNA here is from genome assembly GCA_964457725.1 of uncultured Gammaproteobacteria bacterium. GTDB lineage: Bacteria > Pseudomonadota > Gammaproteobacteria > Steroidobacterales > Rariloculaceae > FEN-1219. The sequence goes on along the minus strand of CAYWGQ010000001.1, from coordinate 103,674 downwards.
GAAGACGTCCTCGAGCCGCCGGTCGTAGACCTCCGACCAGCGCGACGCGCGCGTCGCCGCATCGATCAGGTTCACCGTCACGCGCACCCGATCGTCGGCGTAGTGCACGCTGCCTTCCATCACGGTCTCGACGCCGAGCTCGTCGGCGATCTCGCGGATCGACAAGCCCGTCCCGGCGTAGCGGCGCATCGAGGTCGCGGCGATCACGTTCAGGCCGCTCACCTTCGCCAGCCGCCCGACGAGCTCGGCATGGATCCCTGCGGCGAAGTAGCCGTGCTCGGGCGCGGGGCTCAGATCCTCGAACGGCAGCACCGCGACGGAGCTCGGCAGGCGGTCCGCGCCGCTGTCGCCGCCGGTCCGCCAGATCACGCCCGCGACGAGCAGCGATGCCGCAGCCGCTGCGCCGATCAGCGCGACTCGCAGCGGCGCGAAACGGCCGCGGCGGTCCGCCGCGGAGGAAAGCGGCGCAGACGGCGGGCCCGCGGCTTCGCCGGTGCCGGGCCGGCCCTGCTCGAGGATGCGGACGGCGGCGACGAAGCGGTACCCCCGTCCGGGTTCCGTGACGATGAAGCGATGCTCGGACGGCTTCTCGCCGAGCACGCGGCGGAGCAGGGAGATGGCCTGACTGAGGTTGTTCTCCTCGACGACCAGGCCGGGCCAGATCGAGTCGAGCAGCGCCTGCCGGGTCAGCAGCTCACCCGGGCGGCGCACCAGATGGAGCAGGGTTTCGACCGCCTTCGGCGGCAGCGGGATCGGCTCGCCCGTCGCGCGATAGAGCACGCGGTGCTGCGCATCGAGCCGGAACCCTTCGAACTCGTAGGTCGGACTGCCCTCGAGCGGGCGCGCGGCGTGACCTTCACGAGAATTCATCACATCTCACGCCGTGAACGTTGTCCCCTCAGCCGGCTCCGCTCGATTCTACTCCCGTGCTCGGGAGCGACCAATCGGAGGTGAGAAGTGTCTACGGAAAAGGAGCGAAGCTGCCGGCAAGTGCAGCGCGCGAGGGGGAGACTGGCCGCGGTCGCCGCGGCGGCGGTCGCCGGCGGCGGACTTATGTCATATGCGGCGGCCGGGCAGCACCACGCCGGCAAGCACTACACAGAGTGGTCGGAGCCGGTGAACATCGGCGCGCCGATCAACTCGGAGTTCCAGGAGACGGGCGCGAAGCTCACGAGGCAGGGGCGCTCGTTGTACTTCGCCTCGAACCGCCCGTGCGGGGCGGACGACGCCGTGCTCGACTTCAACATCTGGGTCGCGCGCCGCAAGCACGTCCACGCGGAGTGGGAGGAGCCCGAGTGCCTCGCGATCAATGCGGACGCGCGGGTGGAGGGCGAGCTGCCGTGGTCGGATCGGGAGCCCGAGCTGTCCGACGACGGCCACTGGCTGCTGTTCTCGAGCGACCGGCCGGGCAGCGAGCCGGCCGATCTGATACCGGTCGGCGGCGACATTTGGGTCAGCTGGCGGCACGACGTGCGCGACGACCACGGCTGGAGCGAGCCGTTCCGGCTCCCGGGCCTGAACACCGAGTTCGGCGAGCGAGGGCCGCAGTACTTCGAGCACGACCGAGGTCACCAAGGGCACGGCGGCAAGCACGGTTTGCCGCAGCTCTACTTCTCCTCGACGCGCAGCGGATTCCTCGATCTGTACGTCGTGAGCTTGCTCCACGGCAACGTCTGGGGCGAGCCGGAGCCGGTCACGGAGGTCAACACCGAGCTCGTCGAAGCGGGCGGTGTGCTGAGCCCCGATGGGCGCGAGATGTACATCTTCCGCGGCGATCCGCGGCCGCAGGTCGGCATCGACCTCGACCTCTACGTCGCCAAGCGCCCTCATCCAAAGGCGCCCTGGTCCGATCCGGTCAGCCTCGGGGAGCCGTTGAACTCGCCGGGGAACGATCAGGAGCCGACGCTCTCCGACGACGGCACGCTGCTGATCTTCTCGTCCAACCGCGAGGGCTCGATGCTGTTACCGAACGGCGTGCCGAGCCTCGATCTGTGGATCGCGAAGCGCCGGCCGGGCAAGTCGGATCACGGCCATGGCCATGGCGGCGGTAAGAGCCCTTGGGGCGCACCCGGCGGCCACCACGGGCCGGGCGGCCACCACGTGCCGGGCCACCTCGGGCCTCCGGACCGCGGGCATCCCGGCGATCGCGGTCATGGGCACGGCGGCGCCAAGACCCACGGCCCGAAGGGCGGCGCCGGTCCGGTCGGCAAGCACGGCGGCGGCCACGTCCCGCACCCGCCGCGGCGCTGACGGCCCGCACGCGCCGAGAACGGAGAAACCCCCAAGCTCCGTTGTCGCGCTTGCCACCGTCTGCGCATTGTTCCCTCCGGGGGTACCATTCGTTCAAGGACGCGAATGGCGCTCCCGGGGGGAATGACTATGCAAGCGAATGAGGGCGATGGTCCGAACGGGCTGACTCGGCGCGAGGTCGTCGGCGGGCTCGCGTTCGCCGCGTCTGCGGCGAGCATCACCGGCTTCAGCCCGACGGCGCACGCCGTCGACACCGAAGCCAACGGCAAGGTGCGCGCGGTGCTCGAATCGCTCGTCCGGGACACGCCGGAGATCGGGCTCCAGGTCGCGGCGTACCTCGACGGGGAGCTCGTGATCGACGCGTGGGCCGGCATGGCCGATCCGGAGGCCGGCAAGCCGGTCGACGGCGACACGCTCTTCATGCTCTCGTCGACGACGAAGGGCGTCACGGCCACGTGCATGCACCTCTGCGTCGAGAAGCACGGGCTGAGCTACGACATGCCGATCGTCGAGGTGTGGCCCGAGTTCGGCGCGCACGGCAAGGAGCGCGCGACGCTGCGGATGGCGCTCGCGCATCAGACAGGCGTGCCGCAAACGCCCGTCGGCTACACGCCCGAGTGGTTGTCCGATTGGGATCGGATGTGCCGCGGCATCGCCGATCTCGAGCCGATGTTCCCGCTCGGCGAGCGCACCGCGTATCACTCGCTGAACTACGGCTACATCAACGGCGAGATCCTGCGGCGCGTCGACGGCCGCCCGATCGCGCAGTTCCTGCAGGAGGAGATCTGCGAGCCGCTCGGCATCGATGGCGCGTATCTCGGCGTGCCCGACAGCGAGCTCGATCGCGTCGCCGTGCTGACCGACGCGCCGCCGGCGCCGCCCGAGTACGACGCGCGGATGGTCGGCGAGCCGGCAGGGTCGTACGTCGCGCAGGTGTTCAATCGCCGCGAGGTGATCCAGGCCTCTATCCCGGGCTCGGGCGGGCACTTCAGCGCGCGCGGCCTCGCGCGCCACTACGCGATGCTCGCGAACTGGGGCGAGCTCGACGGCGTGCGCGTGCTGCCGGAGGCGCGGATCCGCGCAGGCATCGAGCTGCAGAGCTACGAGATGGACGAGATCTACAAGATCCGCGCGCGGCGCGCGCTGGGCTACCGGCTCGGCGTCGACACCGGGCCGCTCGCGTCGCCCGCGGCGTTCGGCCACGTCGGCGGCGGCGGCTCGTTCGGCTACGCGGATCCGGCGCGGCGGTTCGCGATCGGCTTCGCGAAGAACTATTTCACGTACGCGACCGGCAGCGCGGTGAACCGCGGGCGGCCGCCGCGCGCGGCCGGCAACGTGGTCGCGGAGGCGGTGTTCGACGCGCTCGGGCTGCCTTGGTCGCCGGGGCCGGAGCGGCAGGTGCCGCGCTGACGGCGTCGTTCGCCGCGCCCGCGGCGTTGCGCTAGGATGCGGGAAGATGCGGCTCGCAGAGCGTTGCCGCGCCACTTCGCAAAGCAGAACAGCGGGGGAGTCGATGCCCAACCGCCGTGAGTTCCTGATCGGCTGCGGCGCCGCGGCGCTCGGTCAGCCCCTCGCCGCGCTCGCGCAAGGCGGCATCAAGGACGTGCGGGTCGGCGGCCGCCCGGTCACCGTCGTCGACATTCATGCGCACTGCATCTTTCCGGAGGTCGCGGAGCGGCTGCCCGGTGCGGGTGCGCCGACCGGCGGGCCGGCCGCGTTGCGCCTCGGGCCGCACCGGCTCGACGCGATGGACGAGCGCGGCATCGACGTTCAGGTGCTGTCGATCAATCAGTACTGGTGGTACTCCGCGGAGCGCGAGCTCGCGCGGCAGATCGTCGCGATCCACGACGAGGCGCTCGCGATGTGGTGCCAGCAGCACCCGCGGCGCTTCGTCGCACTGACCTCGGTCGCGCTTCAGTATCCCGACCTCGCGGCGGAGCAGCTCGAGCATGCGGTCCGCGAGCTCGGGCTGCGCGGCGCGTCGATCGGCGGGCACGTGAACGGCGAGGTGCCGTCGTCGCGGCGGTTCGATCCGTTCTGGGCGAAGGCCGAAGCGCTCGGCGTGCCGGTGTTCATGCACCCGAACAACGCGATGAACGTCGTGCGCGACGGTGCGCTCGAGGGCCGCGGCGGGCTCGAGAACATCATCGGCAATCCGCTCGAGACGACGCTCTTCTTGAGCCGCATGATCTTCGACGGCACGCTCGACCGGTTCCCCGGCTTGAAGCTCTGCGCGGCGCACGGCGGCGGGTATCTGCCGTCCTACCTCGGCCGCACGGAGGTCGCGTGCGACGTGCGCGACGACGCGCAGTGCGCGAACCAGCGCAGGCCGAGCGAGTACCTGCGCGATCAGGTGATGGTCGACTCGATGGTGTTCTCGTCCGAGGGGCTACGGCACCTCGTCGCGGAGACCGGTGCGAGCCAGGTCGTGTATGGGTCCGACATTCCGTACTTCTGGCCGGATACGATCGACATCATCGTCGAGGCGCCGTTTTTGTCGGACGAGGAGAAGATCGCGATCCTCGGCGGGAATCTGGTTCGGCTGTTGAGGCTTGAAGCGTAGGACGCGGCGTGGTCGCCGCTTCCGGGACGGCGCACGAAAAGTCGCGGCTGGACAGCCGCTCCTACGGGGCGCGTTCGCGGGTCAGGAGCGCTGTTTCAGGCCGTCGTCGACCGCGACGTTTTCCGGAGCGAGCGTCATTCCAGCTTCGTTCGCCTGCATTTCGATCAGGACCGCGAAGTCGCAATCGGTGTGGCCCGCCTCGACGGCCGCGTGCACGCGCTCGCGCGCGGCCGCGGTCAGCGGCAGCGTGACGCCGAGCTCCTCGGCGGCCTTGAGCCCCAGGTCGAGATCCTTCCGCAGCAGTACCGGCGTGAACGTCGGCTTGAAGTCGAGGTTCACGAGCGCCGGCGTCTTGTAGCGCGAGAACTGCGAGCCCATCACGCTCGAGTTGATGAACTCGAGGAACGCATGCCGCGGCACGCCGCCTTTCTCGGCGAGCACCGTGATCTCGGCGAGGCCCTGCGCGACGATGCCGAGCAGCAGGTTGTGGCAAATCTTGACCATCCGCGCGAGCTCGCCTTCGCCGACGTAGGTCGCGCCCTGGCCGAGCGCATCGAGGTAGGGCTCGGCCAGGTCGAACGCGGAGCGCGGCCCGGAGGCGACGATCGTCAGCTTGCCCGCTTCGACGACCTTCGCGTTGCCGCTGACCGGCGCCGCGAGCATCGCCGTGCCGCGGCGCTCGCAGGCGGCCCGGGCTTCCGCGGAAGCCTCCTCCGACACGCTCGAGCAGTCGACGAAGAGCTGCGGCGAGCGCTCGCCCGCGAGCAGGCCGTCGGGTCCCGTCACGACCGCGATCAGGTCCGGCGACGCAGACACGGTGCTGAAGACGATGTCGCGATCGGCGAGCGCGCGCGGGGAGTCCGCGATCTTCGCGCCGAGCGCGGCGAGCGGCTCCACTTTCGCGCGCGTGCGGTTGTAGACCGTGACGTCGCAGCCCGCGGCGAGCAGGCGTTTCGCCATCGCGAAGCCCATCCGGCCGCCGGCGCCGATCCAGCCTAGGGTGTGGGGGAAGGTGCTCGTCGTCATCGTGTCGGCTCGCTCGTTGTCGGTGCCGCGGGAGCGGCGAACCGTGTCGGTCGGCGGTAGGAGCGGCTGTCCAGCCGCGACTCTTCGTCGGGGCAAAGAGTCGCGGCTGGACAGCCGCTCCTACCGGGCTATCGTCGGGCGTCGCGGCTGGACGGCCGCGGCGACCGGAGGTTTATACCTCGATCGACCAGGCGGACTGCTCGAGGAGCTTTCGCACCCGGTTCAGGAACGCGCCGGAGTACCCGCCGTCGACCGCGCGGTGATCGAACGACTGCGCGAGGATGCCGATCGGCCGAATTGCGATCGAGTCGCCGTCCGGATGCTCGATCACGACCGGCTTTTTCCGCACGCCGTCGGTCGACAGGATCGCGACCTGCGGCTGGTTGATGATCGGCGCGGTGATCAGCGTGCCGAACGTGCCGTTGTTCGACAGCGTGTACGTGCCGCCCTGGAGGTCATCCGGCTTAAGGCGATGATTCCGCGCGCGCTGCGCGAGCTCGGAGATCGCGTTCGAAAGCTGTCCGACCGAGAGCTGCTCCGCGTGCTTGATCACCGGAGCGACGAGGCCTTCGGCGCCGAGGTCGATCGCGATCCCGAGATTCACGTGATCGCTCAGCACGAGGCCGTCGCCTTCGACGCGCGCGTTCAAGTTCGGGAACTCCGCGAGCGCCTCGCACACCGCTTTCGCGATGAACGGCAGGTACGTGAGCGAGTGACCGTGGCGGCTGCGCCAGACGTCTCGCACCGCTTTGCGGACGTTGTCGATGCGCGAGAAATCGACCTCGACCGCCTGGAGCACGTGCGCGCTGGTCGCCTTCGAGCGCACCATGTGCTCGGCCGTGATCCGGCGAATGCGCGAGAACGGCACGAAGTTCTGGCCGCCCTCGGCCGCGGGCGTTGCGGCGGGCGCCTCGGCGCGTGCGACGGGCTCCGTATAAGCACGGCCGCCGGCCGCGACGGCCGCGCCGCTCGCGGCAGCCGTCGTGGCCGTGCCGACCGCGGCGGGACGCGCCTCGCGCGCGGCGATGAAGTCGATCACGTCGCGGCGGGTGATGCGGCCGTTTCGGCCGCTGCCGCTGATCGCCGAGAGATCGAGCCGATTCTCGGCGGCGAGTCGGCGGACGGCGGGGGAGAGGCGTTGGGCGCCGGTGCGGGGGACGGCGGTGCCGGGGTTGGAGCTCTGCGAGGATGGCGGCGCGGAGGGCGTTGCCGTGGCGGTGGGCGGGTCGGAGGGTCGCGACTGGACAGTCGCTCCTACGGCGGTCGCTCTTGCGGCGGTCGCTCCTGCGGAGGGGGCGTCGGTTTCGCCTTCGGCGGCGATGACGGCGAGGACGGTACCGACCTCGACCGTCTCACCGGCCGGGACGAGGATCTCCTTCAGCACCCCTTTGCCCGGCGACGGAATCTCCATCGAGACTTTGTCGGTCTCGATGTCCGCGAGGATCTCGTCCACCTCGACGTGGTCGCCGACTTGCTTGTGCCACACGGAAACCGTGCCCTCGGCGACCGTCTCGCCGAGCTGCGGCATCAATACGTTCACGTTGTCGTCCTCCGTACAGCCGCTAGTCGACGAGCTCCCGCACCTTCGCGACGATGCGCTCGGGGCTCGGAAGCTGCAGGTCCTCGAGGTTGTTGGCCGCGGCGAGCGGCACGTGCGGCGTCGTTACGCGGACGATCGGTCCATCGAGATCCCAGAAGAGCTCGTCCGCGACGATCGAGGCGATTTCGGCGCCCCAGCCGCAAAGACGCGGGTTCTCCTCGACGGTCACAAGGCGTCCCGTCTTCGCGACCTCGCTCAGGATCGTCTGCGTGTCGAGCGGCACGAGCGAGCGCACGTCGACGACGGTCGCGTCGATGCCGTGCTCGCTCTTCAGCGTCTCCGCGGCCTTCAAAGCCCGGGGCACCATCGCCGCGAGCGCAACGATCGTCACATCCTTGCCGTCGCGCAGCACCTTCGCCTTGCCGAGCTCGTCGACGTACTCACCGTCCGGGACCTCGCCCTTCGTCGCATAGAGCGACTTCTGCTCGAAGAAGAGCACGGGGTCGTTGTCGCGGATCGAGGCGGCGAGCAGTCCCTTCACGTCGGCGGGCGTCGACGGCGCGACCACCTTCAGGCCCGGAATGGCCATCGCCCAGTTCTCGACGCTTTGCGAGTGCTGGGCGCCGAAGCGTGCGCCGCCGCCGTTACCGGAGCGGATCACGAGCGGGATCGTGCACTGGCCGTCCGTCATGTAACGGGTCTTCGCGATCTGGTTGACGACGATGTCCCAGCAGACCGCGAAGAAGTCGGAGAACATGATCTCGGCGATCGGCCGCAAGCCCGTCATCGCAGCGCCCATCGCGGCGCCGAGAATCGCGGTCTCGGAGATCGGGGTGTCACGGACGCGCTTCGGCCCGAACTCCTCGAGCAGGCCGACGGTCGCCTTGAACACGCCGCCCGCGGCGGCCACGTCCTCGCCGAGGAACACCACGTTGGGATCGCGGCGCATCTCTTGTGCCATGGCCGCCGCGACCGCCTCGCGATAGGTCAATTCCGCCATTCGGAGCCTCCGTTCGCCCAAACGTCCGTGAAAGCGAGTTTCTCGTCGGGCGGCGGGGCGTTGCGCGCCTCTTCCGTCGCACGGTTGATCATCGCCTGGACCTCGTCTTCCATCTGCTTCAGCGTGCCTTCCTCGATGCCGTGCTCGAGGAGTCGCGCGCGATAGCGCGGCAGCGGGTCTTTCGCGAGCCACGCCTTCACTTCATCGTCTGGCCGGTACTTGCCGGGATCCGCGCGCGAGTGACCGCCGTGGCGGTACGTCTCCGCCTCGATCAGGCTCGGGCCGCCGCCCCGGCGCGCGACGTCGAGCGCGCGCAGCGCGGTGCGGTAGACCACGTCGACGTCGTTGCCGTCGATCACGATCGGCTCGAGCCCGTACGCGCTCGCGCGGTCCGCCGCCGGGTGCTCGACCGCGGTGACCGCATGGATCGGCGTGTACTCCATATAGAGGTTGTTCTCGCAGACGAACACGACCGGCAGCTTCCAGACCACCGCGAAGTTCAGCGCCTCGTGGAACGCGCCGATGTTCGTCGTGCCGTCGCCGAAGAAGCACACGGCGACTTGCTCGGTGCCGCGGTACTGCGCGGACCACGCAGCGCCGGCGGCGATCGGCAGGTGGGCGCCGATGATCGCGTAGGAGCCCATGTGGTAGTGCTCGACGCTCGTCAGGTGCATCGAGCCGCCCTTGCCGCGCATCAACCCGGCCGAATTGCCCATCAGCTCGCCGAGGATCTTCGTCATCGAGACGCCGCGTACGAGCGTGTGGTTGTGACCGCGGTACGTGCAGAACGTGTAGTCGTCCTTGCGCATCGCCGCGCCGAAGCCGGCGGCGACCGCTTCCTGACCGAGCGCGAGGTGGCTCGTGCCCTTGATCAGGTTCTGCATGAAGAGATCGTAGGCCCGCTTCTCGAGCGCGCGACACTCGAGCATCGAGCGGTAGAGCTTCAGGCGAATCTCCGGGGTCAGCGCGCCCTCAGGGGCCCTAGCCGACGCCGCAGCTTGAGTCGTTTGTGCGTCCACTGCTGTGCTGCCTTAAGTTTTAGGGGTCCGGGTAGGGCCGCCGGCCGCGTGCGCGGCCGGCGGTTGGCAAGGTGCCGGTCTTCCGGTTCGGTTTCGTCCTCTTGTCTTTATTCGTCCGGTGGTGCTGCCGAGAAACCGAAACCGAAAGCGGGGCACCACTCGAGCAGCTGCTGCCTTAGTACTCGTTCGCGATCGGCAGCTCCTCTGCCGGGAACAGCGTGATCAGGCGAGCGCCGTCCTTCGTGACGACGACCTCCTCCTCGATCCGGGCGGCGGAGAAGCCGTCCTTCGCCGGGCAGTAGGTCTCGAGCGCGAAGACCATGCCTTCCTTGATCTCGATCGGGGCGCTGTCCATCACGAGCCGGCTGATGACCGGCCGCTCGTGCAGCGCGACGCCCAAGCCGTGACCGAACTGCAGGCCGAAGCACTCCATCTCGTTCGAGAAGCCGAACTCCTGCGCCTTCGGCCAGACCTTTGCGACGTCCGCGCTGCTGACGCCCGGCTTGATCGCGTCGATCGACGCGTCGATCCACTCCCGAGCCTTCTTGTACGCATCCTTCTGCGCGTCCGTCGCCCGACCGACGGCGAGCGTCCGGTAGTAGCAGGTGCGATAGCCCATGTAGGAGTGGATGATGTCGAAGAACGCCTGGTCGCCCGGGCGGACGATGCGGTCCGTGAAGTTGTGCGGATGCGGGCTGCAGCGCTCGCCGGCGACCGAGTTGATCGCCTCGACGTCGTCCGAGCCCATCTGGTAGAGCATCTTCGTCGCTTCCGCGACGATGTCGGACTCGCGGATGCCGGGCTTCAGCTTCTCGTAGATCATCTGGTAGACCGCGTCGACCATCGAGGCCGCCGTGTTCAACAGCATGATCTCGTCCATGTTCTTGATCTCGCGCGCGTCCAGCATGATCTGCTGGCCGTCGCGGACCTCGATGCCGAGCTCCTGGAGCGCCCAGATCATCGGCGGCTCGGCCAAGTCCACGGCGAGCGGCTGATCGGCGACGCCGTTCTCGACGAGGATCGCCTTGATCTCCTTCGCGGCGTTCTCCATCAGGCCGGCTTGCGGCGGCACCGCGCCGCGCAGCCCGAGCATGCCCGCGTGGCAGTGCTTCGGCTCGAGCCACGGCGCGTAGATGCGGTGATGTGCAGCGGCGGAGCCGAAGTCCCACAGGTGCGGCGAGGCATCGCCGGCGAGGAGGGCGAAGCGCGCCATCTTGTCGCGCGACCACTCGCCGATCCAGGTGCTCGTCATGTAGCGGATGTTGTTCGCATCGAACGTGAGGATCGCGCCGCAATCAGAGTTTTTCAGCGCCTGCCGCGTGCGGGCGAGGCGATAGCGGTGCAGACGGCGAAAATCGATTCGCTCCTCGAAGTCGACCGCCATCACGCCGGGGGCGTAGATGGCTCGATCCCATCTGTGGCGAGGATCCAAATCCTCTTCGGTAATGATCTTCGGTTCGGACAGCTGTGCGACCATGGGAACTCTCCTGAGGCTTGCGGGTAGCCTAGCAATTCGGGGGGCGTCGGACCAGACTTGCGGGCGCGCGGAATGCCCCCAGCGGGGTTCGTTTTTCGAGAGATTTTTCAGGCTTTTCGGTCTCGATGTCGAGACGGCCGGGAAAGCCCGAGCGGCCGAGCGGCGCTTTCGCCGGAAGCGGCGCCCAAGCCTGCGATTTTGGGGCCGCGCCGCGCGGATCGGTCCTATAATCGAGCCAGAACGGACGGGAGGGGGACCCCCATGTTCCGAGGACCGCGGCTCGGCCGGTGTCTCGCCGCGCTCGCGCTCGCCGCGGTGCTCGCCGCGTGCGGGGGCAGCGGCGAGCGGCAGCTTTACGTCATCAAGTTTCCGCACGTCACGGCGCCGCAGACGCCGAAAGGCCAGGCTGCCCAGCGCTTCAAGGAGCTCGCCGAGGAGCGCTTCCCCGGCCGCGTCCGCGTGGAGGTCTATCCATCGGCCAGCCTGATGGAGGACAGCGACTCGCTCGAAGCGATCGCGTTCGGCGAGATCCAGATGATTGCGGCGTCGTTCTCGGTCTTCGACCGGCTGACGAAGCGCTTCCAGGTCTTCGATTTGCCGTTCCTGTTCCCCGACATCCAGGCCGTCGAGCGTTTCCAGCAAAGCCCCGTGGGGCAAACGCTGCTCGATGCGCTCGAGGATCAGGGAATCCTCGGGCTCGGTTTCTGGCACAACGGCATGAAGCAGGTCAGCGGGCCGCGCCCGCTCGTGCTGCCCGGGGATGCGGCCGGGCTCAAGTTCCGCGTGATGGAGTCCGACGTGCTGCAGGCGCAGGTTTTGGCGCTCGGCGGCAGCCCGCAGAAGATGGCGTTCGGCGAGGTGTACCAAGCGCTACAGACCGGCACCGTCGATGCGCAGGAAAACACCTGGTCGAACATCTACTCGTCGCGCTTCTACGAGGTACAGCCGTACATCACGGAGCTCAACTGGGGCTACGTCGGCTATTTCGTCGGTGTGAACAGGGCGTTCTGGCAGAGCCTGCCGGAGGACTTGCGCGAAGGGCTCGAGGCGACGCTGCGCGAGGTCACCGAATGGGCGAACGCGCGCTCGGAGGAGATCAACCGCGAGCAACGCGCGCTGATCGAGGCGTCGGGGCGCTCGCAGATCATCGTCCCGACACCGGAGCAGCGCGCGGAGTGGCGGCGGGCGATGGAGCCCGTCTGGGCCGAGTTCCGCGACGTGATCGGCGCCGACCTGATCGAGGCCGCGCAGCAGGCGGCGCGCGGCGAATGAGCGGCTTCCGCTCGACCTTCGCACCTACCAGAGGTGAGGAATGGCGCTGCGTAAGCTGAGCGCGGCGCTCGATCGCGCCGAGGAAATCTTCATGGCCGCGGCGCTCGCGTTCATGACGATCGTCACGTTCGTGCAGGTCGTGCTCCGGTATCTGTTCGGCACGGGCTTCGTCTGGTCGCTCGAGGCGACGACGTACTCGTTCGCGTGGCTCGTGCTGATCGGCATGTCGTACGGCGTCCGCACGCGCGCCCACATCGCGGTGGATCTGCTGACGACGCGGCTGCCGCCGCGGGCCGCGCGGGCCATCGCCGTCGCCGCGCTCGCGGCGTCGCTCGCGTACTGCGGGCTGATGATCTACGGCAGCGCGGCATTCGTGGACCGGCTGATGACGCTCGGCAACTACGCACGCGACATCCCGCTGCCGCGTTGGCTCCTGACCGGGATCATGCCGATCGCATTCGCGCTGCTCGCGTTGCGGCTCGTGCAGGCGGGCTCGAGGCTCCTGACCGGTCTAAGCGACCCCGCGTGACCGCGCTCTTCCTGCTAGCCGTTCTCTTCGTCTGTCTCGCGGCCGGGGTGCCGGTTGCGATCGCGCTCGGGCTCGCGAGCATCGGCACGCTGCTCCTGTTCGCCGATCAGTCGCTCGTCTCGCTCGCGCAGCGCTTCTTCACGGCGACGCAGGTCTACCCGCTGCTCGCGATCCCGTTCTTCGTGCTCGCGGGCACGTTCATGACGACCGGCGGCGTCGCGAAGCGAATGATCGCGTTCGCGAACGCGCTCGTCGGCCATTTCCGCGGCGGGCTCGGCATGGCGGCGCTGCTCGCGTGCGCGTTCTTCGCGGCCGTGTCCGGCTCGTCGCCTGCAACCGTCGTCGCGGTCGGCAGCATCATGATCGGCGGCATGGTCGCGTCCGGGTACTCGCGCGCGTTCGCGTCGGGGCTGATCTGCAACGCCGGAACGCTCGGCATCTTGATCCCGCCGTCGATCGTGCTCGTCGTCTACGGCGCCGTGACGGAGACGTCGATCGGCGATTTGTTCCTCGCGGGCGTTCTGCCGGGGCTGCTGCTGACGGCGGCGCTGCTCGTCACGGTCGCGATCGCCGCGCGGGGCCAGAACCTGCCGCGCCAGCCGCGCGCGGACTGGCGGACGCTGTTCCGGACCGCGCGCGAGGCGATCTGGGGCCTCGCGCTCGTCGTGATCATCTTGGGCGGCATCTACCTCGGTATCTTCACGCCGACCGAGGCAGCCGCCGTGTCGGCCGTGTACGCGTTCGCGGTCGCGGTGTTCGTGTATCGCGACATTCGGATCGTGGAAGTGCCGCGCGTGCTGCTCGAGAGCGCGCGCATCACGGCGATGCTGATGTTCATCATCGCGAACGCGTTCCTGTTCGCGTTCGTCCTGACGACGCAGCAGATTCCGCAGGCGGCGACCGCGTGGATCGTCGATCTCGGGCTGCCGCCATGGGCGTTCCTGCTCGTGCTGAACGTGCTGCTGTTACTTTCGGGCAGCTTCATGGAGCCGACCTCGGTGATCCTGATCCTCGCGCCGATCGTGTTCCCGATCGCGACCGAGCTCGGCATTCATCCGGTGCACCTCGGCATCCTGATGACGGTGAACATGGAGATCGGGCTGATCACGCCGCCGGTCGGGCTGAACCTGTTCGTCACCGCCGGCATCGCGGAGATGCCGGTGACGGCGGTGATCCGTGCGGCGCTGCCGTGGCTCGGCGTGCTGCTCGCGGTGCTGCTCGCGATCACGTACGTTCCCGAGGTGTCGCTCTTCCTGCCGGAAGCCCTCGGTTGGAGCCGGGCGGCTGCCGGTCCCGCAAGCTGATTCGTTCCTCTGGCACAAACTTTGCCTCGTCTACGCTAGTCACATTCCACGGAGGGAGTGCTATGCGGAAGCCATGGATCGCCTCGTGCATCGCGGCCGGGGTCCTAGCGGCGATAGGCATGCGCGCTGCGCACGCCGACGAGAACTCGGGCCTGTATCTCGGTGTCGGTCTCGGCGACTTCTCGAACGAGATCGAAAGCGTCGACGACGTCGACATCGATTTCGACTCGGACGACGATGCGTCGCGGATCTTCGCCGGGTGGCGCTTCAACCGCTTCTTCGCGGTGCAGCTCGACTACCTCGATCTCGGCGAATCCAACGAGGCGATCAACCTTCTGAACGTGCAGGCCGACACGACGGCCATTACGCCGAGCTTCGTCGCCACGCTGCCGCTCGGGCCGATCGAGCTCTTCGCGAAGGCCGGCATTGCGTTCTACGACCTCGAGATCTCCTTCGACGACCAGGCCGTCTTCGACGACAGCGGCGAGGACACGGTCTACGGCGCCGGCATCGGTCTCACGCTGATCGATCGGCTCAGCCTGCGCCTCGAGTACGAGAAGTACGACATCAGCGAGTTCGCCGATTCCGAGGCGGTCTGGGTGACCGCGCACTGGCGTTTCTGATGCGGCGTTTCTGACGCTTCCTGCGAAATCCATCTAGCGGCCGGCGCCCGCGGTGCCCGCGGGCGCCCGCGCCGCGCGCTCGCGCGCGGCGAAGACGAGCACTGCGAGCGCCATCGCCGCGAGCAGCGGCAGGCTCGCGAGGTTCAGCCATGCCCAGCCGAGCGTCGCGATTGCGGGGCCCGCGAGCAGCGACGCGGCCGCTTGCGCGCCGAACGTCGCAAAGTCGTTCAACCCTTGCGCCTTGAAGCGCTCTGCGGGCGTGTACGTGCGCGTGAGGAGCGTCGTGCCGGCAACGAACAGCAGGTTCCAGCCGACGCCGAGCAGCGCGAGGCCGAGGAGATAATGCGCGAGCTCGTGGCCGACTTGCGCCGCGATCAGCACGCAGGCCGCCATCGAGGCGACACCCGCGGCCATCATCCCGGCGAGCCCGACGACGCGCGTGAGCCACCCGCTCGCGAGCGACGGTGCGTACATGCCGATCAGGTGCAACGTGATCACCTGCCGAGTCGCCGTCACGCTCATGCCGTCGTGCACGTGCATGCTGAGCGGCGTTGCGGTCATCAGGAAGCTCATCACGGCGAAGCTCGTCACGCCGGCGAGCACCGCGATCACGAACAGCGGCTGCGCAGCGACGACTCGCAGCGGCCGCTCGGGGCCGTTCGCCGCCGTCGCCCGAGCGAGCGGCGCGCCGAGCAGCGCGAGCGTGGCGCCGCCCGCGAGGAGAAGCACCGCGAGCGCGACGAACGAGCCGGTGAACTCGGGCCAGCCGCCCGCGAGCCGCGCGCGATCGCCGAGCTCCGGGCCGAGCGCGGCTGCCGCCAGGGTGCCGACCATGACGATGCCGACCGCGCGCCCCGCGAGATCCTCGGGCACGTGCTCCGTCGCCGCGAACCGGTACTGCATGACGACGGCCTGGCTCATGCCGAGCGCGAGGCTCGCCAGGCCGAAGACGGCGAACAGCCCGTGCGCGGTCGCCCAGGCCGCGCCGAGCGCGGCGAGCGTGCCGAGCAGCGTGCTGCCGATGAAGATCGGCTTGCGGCCGAACCGGCGCATCAGGAACGCGGCGGGCAACGTGCCGAGCGCGACGCCGAGCACCGCGAGCGCGAGCGGCAGCGTCGCGAGCGAGGGGGAGGGCGCGATCCGCGCGCCGACGATGCCGCCGAACGTGACGAGCACGATCGTCCCGCACGCGCCGAACGCTTGCGCGGCCGCGAGGATCCATACGTTCCGCATGCGGAAGGCTTCCGTGGAGGCGGTTCCGGAAGGGCTCGTGCCGCCGGGCGAAAGATTTTACCTGCCGCGGGACGGCCGGCGCTAAACTCCATCGTCTATGAACGGCTACGACTCGAGCGCGCCGTCCGCGGCGCGGCAGCGGGGTCCGGCGCGCCGGCGCGCCGGCGCGGGTTGGGTGCTCGGAGCGTCGCTCGCGCTCGTCGCGCCGGCGGCGCTCGCGCAGCAGGCGGCCGAGCCGCGGTGCCCGCCGGGCGGCGACGTGCTGCTCGTGAACGGCCGCGTTCACACGATGGACGCCGAGTCCCGCGTCGTCGAGAGCGTGCACGCGATCGACGGGCGCTTCGTTGCGGTCGGCGGCACGCCGACGACGACCCCGTGCACGGAGACGATCGATCTCCGCGGCCGCACGGTGATCCCCGGCATCATCGACAACCACAACCACATCGTGGCGCTCGGGCTAAGGCCCGGCCACGACACGCGCCTCGAGAACGCACACTCGATCGAGGCGGTGCTCGAGACGCTCGCCGCGAAGGCCGCGGAGCTGCCGGCGGGCGAGTGGATCACGTCGATCGGCGGTTTCGACATCAACCAGTTCGTGCCGCCGCCGGCCGCGCCTCGCTTCCCGACGCTCGCGGAGCTCGACCGCGTGACGCCGAACCATCCCGTCTACATCCAGCAGTCCTTCGCCGGGCCGGCCGTGACGAACAGCCGCGGCCGCGCGTTCTTCGCCGAGCGCGGCATCGAGGTCGGCGCGGACGGCTCGATCGCGGGCGGGGCGACGCCGAATCCGTCGTCGCGCGCGCTGCACGCGTTGCGGGGACTCCAGACGCTCGAGGATCAGAAGCGCGGCACGCTGGACGCGCTCCGCTACGCCGCGAGCCTCGGGCTCACGACGCATTTCGACCAGGGCGGCTTCCCGGCGACCGGCACCGACGCCGACGGCGCGGCGCACTTCGACGAGTACCGTGCGTACGACGCGCTGCTCGAGCTGCACGCCGAAGGCGCGCTGATCAACCGGATCCGGCTGAACTTCCTGCACATGGAGGCGGACCCGGAGACGCCGAAGCTTCGCGCGCGGCTCGAGAACGTGTTCCCGCGCTTCGGCGACGACATGCTGAGGGTGGTCGGCATCGGCGAGTTCACGGCCGGCGCGAGCCCGATCGTGATGCAGCCGACGCCGGAGTGGGAGAACGGCACGCGGCTCGTCGCGGAGGCAGGCTGGCGGAACGAGAACCACTCGCTCACGCCGGGCGATTACGCGACGATCATCGACGGCTGGCAGCGCGTGCACGATTCGTTGCCGCCGCCCGGCATCCGCGAGCTTCGCTGGGTGCTCGCGCACGCGCCGTTCATCACGCGCGAGTACGCGGACAAGCTGCGCGCGCTCGGCGGCGGCGTCAGCGTGCTCGGCGGCTGGCGGTACATCTCCGGGACCGCGCAACAGAACGGCCCGCCGTTCCGGATGCTCGTCGAGAGCGGTATCCCGGTCGGGATGAGCTCCGACGGCATGCAGATCTCGCCGATGAACCCGTGGATCGGGCTCTACTACGTCGTGACGGGCAAGAATGCGCGCGGCGAGACGATCAACGCGGGGCAGACGCTCGATCGCGCGACGGCGCTTCGGCTCTACACGGCGGCGAACGGCTGGTTCCTAGGCGAGGAGGACTCGCTCGGCAGCATCGAGGTCGGCAAGCACGCGGATCTCGCGGTGCTCGACCGCGACTACTTCGACGCCGAGGCGACGCCGGACGAGGACATCAAGCGGGTGCGCTCGCTGCTGACGATGGTCGGCGGCCGCATCGTCCACGGCGCCCCCGACGCCCTGTAGGAGCGGCTGTCAGCCGCGATCTTCTCAGCCGTGTCAGCCGCGATCGCCTCGGTCGCCGCTACGGGCGCTCGGCCTCGAGCGCCGCGATCTCGTCGAGGATGCGATTGAAGCGGCGGCCGAGCTCGGTCAGCCGGTATTCGACGCGCGGCGGCACCTCCGGGAACGCTTCGCGCTCGATCAGCCCGTAGCGCGCGAGCTTGCGCAGCCGCTCGTTCAGCACCTTCGCCGTCAAGCCTTCCACCGCGCGCTGCATCGCGCCGGGCCTCGCGACGCCTTGCGCGATCAGCGCGAGCACCGTCAGCGACCACTTGCAGCCGACGATGTCCTCGACCATCCGCGACACGCTCGGCCGAGGTTGCGCCGGCACGAAAATTTTCTTCTTCAGCGCTGTCATCTTTTTACACCGGAAAGTAAGCAACGCACCGTTTGGTGCAGACTTCACGCTTCGGATGCCGCGCCATAGATTTACCGCGTTTCACGCTCATTGCAGCACATGAGGAGCAACACGGTGAAGTCGAAAATCGCGGCGGCCGCAACGGCGGCGAGCGTTCTTGCGCTCGGTCTCGCGGCAGCGCAAAGCACGGGCGAGGTGCCGTATCCGGAGGGCTATCGGGGTTGGCATCACGTGAAGTCGATGCTGATCGAGGAGGGCCATCCGTTGTTCGCGGCGTTCGGCGGCATCCATCATCTGTACGCGAACGACGCCGCGCTCGAGGGCTATCGCAGCGGCCGGTTTCCGGACGGCGCCGTGATCGTCTTCGACCTGCTCGAGGCCGTCGCGGACGGCAACGCGGTCGTCGAGGGCGAGCGCAAGGCGATCGGCGTGATGCACCGCGACGCGCGTGCGTACTCGCAGACGGGCGGGTGGGGATTCGAGCTGTTCGCCGGCGGACGGAGCGGGGAGCACGCGGGTCAGGGCGCGGCGTGCTTCGCGTGCCACGAGGCCCAAGCGGGGCCGGATTTCGTCTTCAGCGAATACCGGCCGTGAGCGTTCGCGCGGCCCCCGCCGGGGCCGCGCGCTCAATAGGGCCGACCTCCGTGGGTGCCGCCGCCGGCCGGTGCCGCGCTGTGCGCGCCGGCGTGGCCGTCGCCGTGGTCGTGCTCCTCGGGCTCGGAGGGGTCGCGAACGTGCAGATGCCCCATCATGCCGACCTCCGCGTGATCGAGGATGTGGCAGTGGTACATCCACATCCCGGGCCGCTCGTCGAAGCGGATCGCGATCCGCAGCTCCGAATGGGCGGGCACGTCCACGGTGTCCTTCCATTCGGGCACCCGCGTGTCGTCCAGCACCTGGAAGAAGTAGCCGTGCAAGTGGAATGGGTGGGCGAAGTCCGTGTCGTTCACGACGTGCCATATGTGCGTGTCGCCGATCGTGGCCTCGATCGCGCCCGCTCGCCAGTACGGCACGCCGTTGATGCCCATCGTCACGTCGCTCGACGAGATCGCGATCGTCAGCTCGAGCTTGTGCTCGGTCGCATCGGTGATGTCGATCGGCTCGATCGTCCGCAGGGTCTCCGGAATCGGCTCGGGCACGACCGGCGGGAGATCCACGGTCTCGATGCGCAGCATGTCCACTTGCGCCCGAGCGAACAGGCTGCCGTAACCGCGCTCGGTCGGCACCCAGCGCAGCACGTCCACGGTGCCGGGCTCGGATACCGGCGTGAACACCGCGTCGACTCGTTCGCCCGGAGTGACGACGACGTTGTAAACATCCTGCGAGCGGGCGGCGAGGCCGGAGTCCCCGCCGAGGCGGTGGAATCGGTGGCCCTTCATCCGCAGGTTGTAGTAGCGCGCCCGTGCAGCGTTGATCACTCGCCAGCGCTGCTGCTTGCCGGCGCGCACCTTCAGCGTCGGCAGCACCTTGCCGTTCACGAGCAGAACGGAGCCCTCGCGGCCGAACAGATCGCCGAAGTTGCCGCCGGAATCGGCCGGGAGGAACTCGCCCGTGTCCTCGTCGAGGCTCATGTCGGACAGCACGAGCACGAGGTCGTCGCCGAATGCCTCGGGATCGTTCGGATCCTCGACGACGATCGCGCCGTACAGGCCGCGGCCGACCTGAGCCGAGGAGTCGAGATGCGGGTGGTACCAGTACGTGCCGGCATCGCGCAGCACGAACTCGTAGCGGAACTCCCCGCCGGGCTCGACCGGCGGCTGCGTCATTCCGGGCGCGCCGTCCATGTCGTTCGGCACGCGCAGGCCGTGCCAGTGGATCGTCGTCGGCTCCGGTAAAGAATTCTTGAAGTTCACGACGAGCGTGTCGCCGACGCGCGCCCGGAGCAGCGGCCCTGGCACGGTGCCATTGTACGTCCAGGCCGGCGTCTTCTTGCCCGGCAGAAACTCGATCTCCTCGATGCGCGCCTCGAGCGCGATCTCGAGCACGCGCGGGTCGGGATTCAGATCGGTCGGCTCCGGCAGCGCGAGATCGGCGTTCCAGCTCTCGGGCTGCGAGACCTCGGACGCCCGTTGCGACGGCCCCTGCGAGCACGCGGCAAGTGCCGCGGCTGCGATCAGCGTCGTTCCGAAAGCGGCTCCTCGCCGCGGCTTGCCCCCTAGTCGCATCGCTACTCCAGCGATCGTTTGCCGCCCCGGAGAATGCCGCAGCGTCACATCTACGGCCATTGGTAGAACTACTACCGCGTGCCCCGGGGCGCCGATCGAAGCGGTCAAACCTAACGGATCGTCGACTCGCGCCGCAAATGAAAGATTCCGGCGCAGCTCATCGACAGCGTCGATCGAGCCGATGCGTCTCGAGGCCGCTCGCGGGCATAATCCCGGCCTGACGCTCGCCGCTCGGAGTCGCGATGACTAGCACGCGCAATCTCTGGATCTCGCTCGCGGGCCTGCTGGTCCTCTCGTTCGGCGTGCTGCTCTTCATCGGCAGCGAAATCTATCGGCAAGCGCCGCCGGTGCCAGAGCGGGTCGTGATGGACGACGGCACGGTCGTGCTGACCGGCGACGACATCCGCCGCGGCCGTCAGGTCTGGCAGTCGTTCGGCGGCATGCAGCTCGGCTCGATCTGGGGCCACGGTGCATACGTCGCGCCCGACTGGAGCGCAGATTGGCTGCATCGCGAGGCGATGGCGATGCTCGACGCGTGGGCCGAGCGCGAGCTCGGCGTCGGCGGCTACGCGGAGCTCGCGCCGGAGCAGCAAGCGGCGCTTCGTGGGCGGCTCGTCGCGCGGCTCCGACCGAATACCTACGACGAGGCGTCCGCGTCGATCACGATCGATGCGGACCGCTCCGCCGCGATCCGCGCCGTCCAGCGCCACTACGAAAGCCTGTTCGGCAACGATCCGGCGACGGCCGATCTGCGCGAAGCGTACGCGATGCGCAACGACACCGTGCCGGACCCGGAGAGCCGCCGCGCGCTGACCGCGTTCTTCTGGTGGACGGCCTGGGCCGCGGCGACGCACCGGCCGGGCTCGACGATCTCTTACACGAACAACTGGCCGAGCGAGCCGCTGATCGACAACCGGCCGCCCGCGAGCACGTTCCTGTGGTCCGCGTTCAGCATCCTGTTCCTGATCGCCGGCATAGCGCTGCTCGGCTGGCACCACGCGGTCACGCACGGCCGCACGGAGGAGCCGCACCGGCTGCCGGAATCCGATCCGCTCGCGCTCGTCCGCGTCACGCCGTCGATGCGGGCGACCGCGAAGTATTTCTGGCTGGTCCTCGCGCTCTTTCTCGTGCAGATCCTGCTCGGGGCGATCACGGCCCACTATCAGGTCGAAGGGCAAGAGTTCTACGGCATCCCGCTCGCCGACGTGTTTCCGTATGCGCTGACGCGCACGTGGCACACACAGCTCGCCGTGCTGTGGATCGCCGTCGCGTGGCTCGGAACGGGGCTTTACATCGGCCCGGCCGTCTCGGGCTACGAGCCGCCCCATCAGCGCCTCGGCGTGAACGTGCTGTTCGCGTGCCTGCTCGTGATCGTCGTCGGCGCGTTTGCCGGCCAGTGGCTCGCGGTGACGCAGTCGCTCGGGCTCGATCTGAACTTCTGGTTCGGTCATCAGGGCTGGGAGTACGCGGATCTCGGGCGCTTCTGGCAGTGGTTCCTGTTCCTGGGCCTGATGCTCTGGCTCGCGCTCGTCGCCCGCGCGCTCTGGCCGGCGCTCCGCAAAGGCGCTCACGCGCGCTCGATCACCGGGCTCGTGTTCCTCGCGACGTGCGCGATCGGCTTGTTCTTCGCGACCGTGCTGTTCTGGGACGAGCACACGCACCTGTCGATCGTCGAGTACTGGCGGTGGTGGGTGGTGCACCTGTGGGTCGAGGGTTTCTTCGAGGTGTTCGCGGCCGCGGTGACGGCGTTCCTGTTCACGCGGCTCGGGCTGTTGCCGGTGAAGACGGCGACGATCGCCGTGCTGTTCGCGACGATCGTTTTCATGGCGGGCGGCGTGCTCGGCACGCTGCACCACCTGTACTTCAGCGGCACGCCGACCGCCGTGCTCGCGCTCGGCGCGAGCTTCTCGGCGCTCGAGGTCGTCCCGCTCGCATACCTCGGCTTCGAGGCGTATCACACGTATCGGCTCGGCCGCGCGACGCCGTGGATGGCGCGCTACCGGTGGCCGGTGCTGTTCTTTCTCGCCGTCGCGTTCTGGAACCTGGTCGGCGCGGGTCTGTTCGGCTTCCTGATCAATCCGCCGCTCGCGCTCTATTACATGCAGGGGCTGAACCTGACGCCGCTCCACGGCCATACGGCGCTCTTCGGCGTGTACGGCATGCTCGGCATCGGCCTCGTGCTCTTCTGCCTGCGCGGCTTGCGGCCGGGCATCCTGTGGAACCAGAAGCTGCTCGCGACCGCATTCTGGTCGCTGAACATCGGGCTCGCGCTGATGGCCGCGCTGACGCTACTGCCGCTCGGCACGCTGCAGCTCTTTGCCGCGATCGAGAACGGCTACTGGTACGCCCGCTCGGAGGAGTTCATGCAGCAGCCGATCGTCGAGCTCCTCGTCTGGCTGCGTACGCCAGGCGACGTGGTCTTCGCGGTCGGGGCGGTCGCGCTCGCGTGGTTCGTGATACGCCTGTGGTTCTTGCCGCGCCGGGAGGATCCGGTCGCCGCCGACGGACGGGTCGTCGAGCGCTGAGGCGAAACGCCGCTCCGCGGCTACGCCCGCTCTTCGGTGGGAGCGGCTGTCCAGCCGCGATCTTCGCGGGCGAGGAAGATCGCGGCTGGACAGCCGCTCCTACCCCCCGCGGGTGCGGGGGGCGGAGCGGCAGGTGCGTCAGAACCGCGTCTTGAACCCGACGTAGGCGCGGCGTCCGAGCACGTCGTAGTAGCTGCGGAGCGTCTCGCCCTGGCCGGACGAGGTCGGCGTCGCGCCGTAGATCGCGGGCTCCGTGTCGAGCAGGTTGTCGATGCCGAACCGGAACTCGTGACGGTCGCCGATGTCGACGCGGCCGTTCAGGTCGAGCACGTCGTAGGAGTCCGCGCCCTTCGTCAGCGTGTTCGGGTTCGTCGCGAACGACGAGTGCTCGATCTCGGGGTAGTGCCGCCAGCGCAACGACACGCCGAACGGCCCGCGGAAGTAGTTGAAGGTCGTGAACAGACGATAGTCGAACTGGCCGCCTTCGCCGCCGGTGCCCTTCCAGTCGATGATCGGCGCGGTCGGCAGGTCCTGCGTCAGGAACTCGTCGAGGATGCTCGCGAGGAAGTTCACGCCGAACGTGCCCTGGCCGAGCTGCTTGCGCCAGTTCACCTGCAGGTCGAGGCCGGACGTCTTGTAGAAGCCGAGGTTGCTGTACGAGACGTTCACGCGCTGCTGGTTGCCGGTGGTCTGATCGCGGATGATCTGCTGGCAGAACGGGTTGTTCGGATCCGCGGTCGGGTTTTGTCCCGGGCTCAGGCAGTACTCGTAGACCGTGTCGTAGTTGATCGCGCCGATCAACCCCGTGATCTCCATCTCGTACCAGTCGAGCGACACGTTGAAGTTCTCGAGCTGGAACACGACGCCGGCCGTGACCGTGTCGGCTTCCTCCGATCTCAGCCTCGGGTTGCCGCTGCTGACCACGCTCGCCGAGAAGAACGTGATCTCGCCTTCCTCCGGCACGGCGTAGAACGTGGCTGCGCCGGTCGGGCCCATCAGCGCCGAGCAGAGATCGATCGTGCGCTGGTAGTCCGGATTCGACGCCGGGTTCGCGGACCACGGCGCGCGCGAGATCGTTCGGCATGGGTCGCCCCACGAGGTCGCCTGTACGACCGTGTCCTCCGGCGAGAACAGCTCGCCGACGTTCGGCGCACGGTTCGCGCGCTGCCAGCCGCCTCTGAACCGCACTCTCTCGTCGGCGACGCCCAGGCTGAACAGCGCCTTCCAGGTCGTGTTCGTGCCCTGATCGCCGTAGTCGGAATGCCGAGCGCCGAGCTCGAGGCTGAACGAGTTGATCACGTTACCGTCGTCGATCAGCGGCACGAGAATCTCGCCGAACACGTCCGTCGCTTCGGTCGAGCCGCGTGCGGGGTTCGCGACGAACTGGCCGATCGGCTGCGTCGCGGTGTTGCTCTTCGAGTTCAGGTGCGCCGGCTCGTACGAGATCACGTTCTCGCGGTACGACGCGCCGGCGGCGAACCGTAGCTCGCCCGCCGGAAGCGTCGCGATCCGGCCCTCGACGGTGCCTTCGATGATGTCCTGCTTCAGGAACATCGTGTCGACCATGTTCGCGACGACCGCGTTGTAGCAATCCGGAGTGATCTCGAACTGCTCGAAGATCGGCAGGCCGCTCGTGCACGTGGCCGTGCCGCCAGCGCCGGTGTTCGGGGTCGTCACGCCGGGCGACAGCGCGACCGCCCCGCGGCCGTAGTTCGCCTGCGTGACGATGTTGCGGTAGTTCGTCAGATCGCCGAAGCCGACCAGGTGCTGGAGGTTCTGCGACTCGCCGTGCGACATGTAGACGTCCCAGGTGCCGTCGATTCCGCTGATGTTGCCGGTGACGCCGGCCATGACCTGGAACGTCCGGCCCTCGTTGTCCGTCGCGCGGGGCACGCCGAGGTAGTCCTGCACGCGGTTCAGGAGCCACGGCGCATTCGGGTTCGGCCGGCTGTCGAGCAGCGTCGCGAGATCGGCCGGCACCGGGAACGCCTCCGAGTTCGTGCAGCCCGGGACGCCGTCGGCCTCGCAGTCGAGCCCCTTCGAGCCGCCCGGCAGGTAGTCCGGATGCGTCGTGCCGTTCGGGAGCAGCGACGGCTCGTAGATATCCGTGCCGTACGGAATTTCCGCGCCCCACTGGCCGCCGATCGCGGGCGACCACATCTGATAGGTCTTCGCGCGCGTCTGGATGAAGTTGCCCTGGACGTAGACCTCGATGTCGTCGGTGACGTTGTAGTAGCCGCGGCCGAACACCGAGTAGCGCTCGAGCGGCGTCGAGGCGATCCGGAACTGCTGGTTCTCGTTGATCGTGCCGTCGGAGCGGATCTTCCGCAGGTTGCCCGGGCCGAGCATGCCGTCGTTGTAGCGGTACGCGCCGGCCGGGTTGTTCGCGACGAACGCGGTGCCGTCGCGGTTGAACCAGTGCGACGCGGTCAGCGGAATCACGCCCGGGTTCTGCGTGTAGATCGAGTCGATCGCTTCCCGGCTCGGCAGGTTGTTGTTGTCGACCGTGAAGTAGGTGTTCGTCAGGAACGTGTTCGTGCCCGGCATCGTCGGGTCGGTGTCGCGCTTGTCGAAGAACGGGCGGCCGTTTTGCTTCGCCTGCTCTCGGTCCGCGCGCTCGAGGCCGATCATCACGTTGCCGCGGCCGTCCGCGATGTTCGCACCGAAGAGCGCCGCGATGCGGGTCTCCGCGCCGTCGCCGATCTCGGTCGTGCCGTGTTGGACGTCGAGCTCGATGCCCTCGAAGTTCTTCTTCATGATGAAGTTGACGACGCCCGAGATCGCGTCCGCGCCGTAGGTGGCCGAGGCGCCGCCGGTGACGACCTCGACGCGCTCGATCGCGGCGGACGGAATCGTGTTCGTGTCGACGACGAGCAGCGCGTTGACGGGCTGCGCGCGCCGGCCGTCGATCAGCACGAGGTTTCTATTCGGCCCGAGGCCGCGGAGCGAAATCGTGTTTGCGCCGGTCGTGTTCGTCGGGCCCGGCTGCACGTCCGCGGTGACGAACTGCGTGACCGCCGGCACGAACTGCGGCAGCTGGTTCAGCACCGTCTCGACGGCCAGCGTGCTGGTGTTGTCGAAGAACTCGGCCTCGACCGAGACGATCGGACTGTTGGCGACAAAGTCTCTTTGGACGATGCGCGAGCCGGTGACGTAGACCTCCTCGAGCTCTTGGGCGTGAACCGGCAAAGTTGCGAGCGTGGAAGCAGCCCCTCCTACTGCCGCAGCAATGGACGCAGAAAGGACCTTGGGCCGCAAGGCCGCGCGCTTCGTCGTAGACATTGTCCCCCCTCCCGAGACCGCGATGATTGAAAACCGCGACCGGATCTCCCCCTCATCGGCGATCGGTCGCCGGCGCGAGCGCTGACAGCGTATTTTGGCGTGATTGTCAGGCGTTCCCCGGCAGTCTAAGCTCAAGGTCGCCCGCCGGGCAAGCAAAAATCCGCTTGTTGCGATGATGCCGCGAACGGCCCGCGCGATGCTTGGGGGCCGCGTTTCGCGCGATGCGCGCGAGCATCGGCGGCCTCGTAGACCTTCGTCGGGCAACGGTACGACGACAATGACGACGATCACCGGAGCTCGAATCGGCGAGTCGCGGCCCGAGTCCGACGCCGCCGCTCGCGACGTGCCGAGCCTTTCGCCGAAGGTCGCCGAAGCGGAGCGTTGCGACGCGAGCGGCGATCACGGCCGCGCGATCGATCTGCTCGCGGCGGCATGCCGCGAAGACGACGTCGACGCGCTGACGCGTCTCGGCAAGCGCCTCCTCGTCGGCGCGAACGCGCCGCACCGGCCGGCTGATGCGGTCGTGCTGCTGACGAGGGCGGCGGATCTCGGCGGCGCCGAGGCCGCGGCGCAGTACGCGGTGCTCGCGGCGATCGGCGTGCACGTGCAGCAGAGCTGGAGCAACGCGCTCGCCGCGATCGTGTTCGCGGCGGAGCGGGGCTGGTCCGCCGCGCGCGGGCAGCTGCGCGTGCTGTCGGACGATGCTGCGCTCGCGGCAGAGGCCGAGCAGGCCGAGCCGTCGGATCCGCGGATCTGGGCGCGGCTCGCGAGCGCGATCGACCTCGAGCGTTGGCACCGACCGGCCGAGGGCGAGAACCTGAGCGAATCGCCGGTCGTCCGCCGGATGCCCGGGTTCGCGCCGCCGGCCGCGTGCCGGTGGCTGATCGAGAAGGCCCGCGGGCGGCTCGTGCCCGCGCTCGTCTACGACGCATTCCGGCGCGAGGAGCACGTCAGCCAGACGCGGACGAACACGTGGGCGCCGTTCGATCTCGTGCACAGCGACTTGGTCGGCGTGCTGATCCAGGCGCGGATGTGCGCGAGCGCCGGGCTGCCGTTCCGGTTCCTCGAGCCGCTGACGGTGCTGCACTACGACGTCGGCGAGCAGATCACCGAGCACTACGACTTCGTGGACCCGGCGACCCCGAACTACGCGGCGGAGATCGCGGCGAAGGGGCAGCGGAAGGTCACGTTCTTGTTGTATCTGAACGACGATTACGAGGGTGGGGAAACCGAGCTGCCGCGGCTCGGAATCTCCGTCAAAGGCCGGTGCGGGGAGGGCCTGTACTTCGTCAACGCGCTCGCGGACGGCCAGCCGGACGAGCGGACGCTGCATGCGGGGCGCCCGCCGCGGCGCGGCGAGAAGTGGATCGTCTCGCAGTTCTTCCGCGACCGGCGGGTTTTCTGATCGCGGCAGGCGGTCACCGCGACGAATGCGACCCTCGCAACCTTAAGAGTTATCGAGACTCGCGGCCGGCCCGTTGCAGTAAGCTCCTAGGGGGCGCAAAGGGTGCAGGATCTGGAGGGGGGCGGCGCATTGGCGGCCGGAACAACCCGCAGGCGCTTCTTGAGCAACGTCTCGGCTCTGGCCGGGTCGGGACTGGTGGTGCCCTATGCACCGCTGCTGCGAGCTCAACCCGCCTCGCTCGAGACCGTGCCCCTCGCCGACGGTCTGATCGCGGTCGTCGGTCCCAACGCGACCGTGCTGGCGGCGGACAGCGACGAAGGCGTCGTGATGATCGACGGCGGACACGCCTCGTGGTCGCAAGCGCTGCTCTCGACCGTCGCCGACGCGTTCGGCGACAAGCCGTTCCGGGCGCTGTTCAACACGCATTGGCATACGGAGCAGACCGGCTCCAACCTCGCGCTCGGCGAGCGCGGCGTCGAGATCATCGCGCACGAGGACACGAGCCTGTGGCTCGGCACCGAGGTGTGGGTGCGGTGGTCCGACGAGAAGTATCCGCCGCTGCCGCCGGCGGCACGGCCGACGACCACCTTCTACGAGTCCGCGAGCTACCGGTTCGGCGAGCGTCGGGTCGAGAGCGGCCACCTGCTGAAGGCGCATACCGACGGCGACATCTGGGTGTTCTTCCCCGAGGAGAACGTGCTCGCCGCGGGCGGCGTCGTCTCGAACGACGGCTGGCCGATCATCGACTGGTGGACCGGCGGGTGGATCGTCGGAATGCTCGACGGGATCGAGACGTTGCTCGAGATCGCCGACGCGAACACGCGGATCGTGCCCGGCAACGGGCCCGTGATGTCGCGGGCGGATCTCGAGGCCCAGCACGAGATGTACCTCACGATCTGGGACCGCATCCAGGCGATGATCATCAAGTCGTACGGCACCGACGAGGTGCTCGCCGCCAAACCGACGGCGGAGTACGACGCCGAGTGGGGCGATCCGACGCTGTTCGTCACGCTCGCCTTCCAGAGCTTGTGGGGCCACTTGCGAGACGCGCATGACAGACGGTTCCGCAGCGGTGCGTGACGCGGCCAGGCATTGGCGGCTCGCGGCGCTCTGCGCGGGCGGCCTCGTGGCCGGTTGCAGCGGGTCTTCCGGGCCGGGCGAGCTCGTGGCCGGCGCCGACCGCCACTGGCCGACGATCGAGCGCTACTGCGTCGACTGCCACAACGACATCGATCTGACCGCCGATATCGCGTTCGACCGGATGGGTCCGGAGGCGGTCGCGCACGATCCCGAGCTCTTCGAGCGCGTGATCAAGCAGCTGCGCGCGCGGACGATGCCGCCGGCCGGCGGGCCGCGGCCGCAGACCGCCGAGGTCGACGGCCTCGTCGCATGGCTCGAGGCGACGCTCGATCAGGCCGCCGAGCCGCATCCCGGGCACGTCGACCTGCATCGGCTGAACAGAAAGGAGTACGTGCACGCGGTTCGCGACCTGCTCGGCGTCGAGATCGACCCCGAGCTGCTGCCGGTCGACGACATCGCGGACGGCTTCGACAACAACGCGCGCGCGCTGCAGGTGTCAGCGGCGTTCATCGAGCAGTACCTCGAGGCGGCGCGGACGGTCAGCGCGCGGGCGATCGGCAACCCGGCCGCGCGGCCGATCGGCGTGCCGTATCGGGTCGCGACCGATCGCCAGCAGTTCCACATCCCGGGGTTGCCGCTCGGGACGCGCGGCGGCGCGCTGATCGAGCACTACTTCCCGAGCGACGGCGAGTACCTGCTCAGCATCAACGATCTCGCGACCGGCTTCGCGTACAACAATTATCAGTTCGCGCATCGGCTGATCGTGACGCTCGACGGCCGCAGGGTGTACGAGGTCGACGTCGGCGGCGGCGAGGACGCGCGAGTGCTCGACCAGGAGCGCGCGCCGGCGGCCGAGCGGTTCAACGCGCGGCTGAAGAACATCCCGCTCGTCGCGACGGCCGGCGTGCACAAGATCGGCGTCGCGTTCGTGCATCGCTCCTTCGCCGAGTCCGATCACGTGCTCCACTCGCAGGTGCCGGGCACCGGTCAGGACCTGGTGCTGCGCGTGAGCCAGGTGGACGTCTTCGGCCCGCTCGAGCCGACCGGCGTGAGCAGCACGCCGAGCCGCGAGCGGATCTTCGTCTGCTATCCCGAGAACGACGGCGAGGAGGCCGGCTGCGCGCGTAAGATCGTCGCGCATCTCGCCGCGAAGGCGTTCCGCGGGCGGGCGAACGACGCGGATCTCGACACGCTCCTTCGGCTCTACGAGATCGGCGCGGAGGAGGGCGGCTTCGAGAAGGGCATCGAGTTCGCACTGTCCGGCGTGCTCGGTCATCCGAAGTTCCTGTACCGCTTCGAGCCGGCGCCGGAGGACCTGAAGCCGGGCGGCATCTATCCGCTCGACGACTTCGAGCTCGCCTCGCGGCTGTCCTTCTTCCTCTGGAGCACGATCCCGGACGAGCCGCTGCTCGAGGTCGCCGCGTCCGGCGGCTTGCAGGACCCGGTCGTGCTCGAGCGCGAGGTCCGCCGCATGCTCGCCGACGAGCGCTCCGAGACGCTCGCGTCGAACTTCGCGTACCAATGGCTCGGGTTGAAGAAGCTCGACGCGCTGCCGCCCGATCCGTTCATCTTCGGCGACGTGCCGCGCGACATTCGCGACTTGTTCGTCGAGGAAGCGCGGCTCTTCATCGACAGCATCTTCCGCGAGGACCGGAGCGTCATCGACCTGCTGACCGCGAGCCACACGTATCTGAACGGCCCGCTCGCGCTGCATTACGGCATCAACGACGTCCGCGGCGAGCGCTTCCGCCGGGTCGAGCTCGCGGACGAGAAGCGCTGGGGCCTGCTCGGCAAAGGCGCGGTGCTGCTCGCGTCGTCGTACCCGAACCGCACGTCGCCCGTGCTGCGCGGCGCGTGGGTGCTCGAGAAGATCGTCGGCACCGTGCCGCCGGAGCCGCCGCCGGGCGTCGAAGGCTTGATGGAGAACGTCGAGGGCCAGGCGGCCAAGACCGTGCGCGAGCGCCTCGAGACGCATCGCACGAACCCGAACTGCAACGGCTGCCACGGCGTGCTCGATCCGCTCGGCTTCGCGCTCGAGGGCTTCGACGCGGTCGGCCGCTGGCGCGAGTTCGACAACTGGGCGCGCGAGCCGATCGACTCGTCCGGCCTGCTCGCGGACGGCACGGAGGTGGATGGCCCGGTCGAGCTGCGGCAGGCGTTGCTCGCCCGGCCCGAGCAGTTCGCGCAGACCTTCGTCGAGCGGTTGATGACCTACGCGCTCGGCCGCTCGCTCGATCACCGCGACATGCCGACCGTGCGCAGGATCGTGCGGGAGGCGGCCGCGCAGGATTACCGTTTCTCGGCGCTCGTGCTCGGGGTGATCGGCAGCGAGCAGTTCCGGATGAAGGCCGCCGCAGGGAGCGACGCGGCGGGCCTGACGGCGAACGCGGCGCTCGAATAATGAGAGGCCGGCACGTCGCGGTGGGAAGGGATTTTGTAGGATGATTCAGTTGGTAGGACGATTCTCGTCGGGGTCCGGTCGAGGCTGACGGCCGCGGCGAATCGGAGGAGGGGCGGGTCATGTTCATCACGAAGAAACACTTGCCGCGCAGGACGGTGCTTCGGGGCCTCGGAGCGGCCGTATCGCTGCCGCTGCTCGACGCGATGATTCCCGCGGGCACCGCGCTCGCCCAGACCGCCGCCGCGCCGAAGCCGAAGGTGGGCTTCTTCTACTTCCCGCACGGCGCGGTCGAGGACCGCTGGACCCCGGCCTCCGCCGGGCGCGCGTTCGACCTGCCGCAGATCCTCGCGCCGTTCGAGCCGTTCAGGGAGCACATGACCGTCGTCACCGGGCTTCGCAACAAGGCGGCCGAGGGCGCGGGCGTGCACGCGATCAACCCGGGCACCTGGCTCGGTTGCACGTCGCCGTTCTGGGCCGCGGAGAGCAAGGCTCAAGTCGGCAAGTCGGCCGACCAGATCATCGCCGAGCAGATCGGCCAGGACACGCCGCTGCCGTCGCTCGAGCTGTGCGTCGAGCCGCGCGGCTCGACCGGCTCGTGCAGCAAGGATCTCGGCTGCGGCCTCGGATCGACGATTTCCTTCAAGAGCCTCGTCCACCCGCTGCCGATGGAGCACAACCCGCGAAAGCTCTTCTTCCGGCTGTTCGGCCAGGGCGACACGGCGGCGGAGCGCGAGGCGATCCTGCTGCAGACCGCGAGCCTGCTCGACCTCGTGAACGACAGCGCCGCGTCCGTGCGCCGGCAGCTCGGCGCGGCCGATCGTGCGCGCGTGGACGAGTATTTGAGCTCCGTCCGCGAGGTCGAGCGGCGCGTGCAGATCATGTCGGATCAGGACTTCTCGACGATGGCGCTGCCCGATGCGCCGGCCGGCGTGCCGGCGTCGTTCGACGAGCACATCAAGGTGATGTTCGATCTGACCGCGCTCGCGTATCAGGCGGGCCTGACGCGCGTCGTCTCGATGATGATGGCGGCGGAGCTGTCGATGCTGACGTACAACCAGGTCGGCATCTCGGAAGCGTTCCATCCGCTCTCGCATCACCAGAACAACCCGGACAAGCTTGCGCGGCTCGCGGTCGTGCAGACGTATCACTCGGAGATCTTCGCCCGCTTCGTCGAGCGGCTGAAGAACACCCCGGACGGCGACGGCTCGCTGCTCGACCATTCGATACTGCTCTACGGCAGCAACATGGCCGACTCGAACCTGCACAACGCCGATCCGCTGCCCGCCGTCGTGTTCGGCCACGGCTACGGCCGCATCAAGGGCGGCCAGCACCTCGCGTACAAGCAGGACACGCCGCACGCGAATCTGATCCTGACGTTGCTCGAGCGTGCCGGCGTTCCGCGGGAGTCGATCGGCGACAGCACCGGCGAGCTCTCGGAGGTCTGACGTGCGCGCCGTGCGCTCGGGGCTCCGTGCCGCCGCCGCCGTCGCGGCCTGCTCGCTGCTCGCGGCCGGCATCGCGGCCGCGTCGCTGCCCGAGCTCGTCGAGTCGGGCGAGCGGGGCGAGGCGCTCCGGCTGGTCGACGCCGGCGCCGACGTGAACGAGCGCGCACCCGACGGCACGACCGCGCTGCACTGGGCTGCGCACTTCGGCGACGCCGAGCTCGCCGAGCGCCTGCTCGCGCGCGGCGCGGACCCGAACGCCCGCAACGACTACGGGGCGACTCCGCTGTCCGTTGCGGCGGTCGAGGCCGATCCGCGGATCGTCGCGGCGCTGCTCGACGCGGGCGCGGACCCGAACCTGCCGAATGCCGAAGGCGAGACGGCGCTGATGGTCGTTGCGCGGACCGGCCGCGTCGAGACCGCGCGGCGGCTGCTCGAGCGCGGCGCGGAGGTGAACGCGACGGAGAGCTGGGGCGGTCAATCCGCGCTGATGTGGGCGGCCGCGCAGAAGCAGCCGGCGATGATCCGGCTCCTGATCGAGCACGGCGCCGACGTCGACGCGCGCGGCCGCGTGCACGACTGGCAGCGCTGGATGACGTCGGAGCCGCGCCTGAAGCAGCTTTACGTCGGCGGCTTCACGCCGCTGCTGTATGCCGCGCGCGAGGGCTGCATCGAGTGCATTCACGCGCTGCACGCCGGCGGCGCCGACATCGAGCTCTCGGATCCGCGCGGCATGACGCCGCTCTTGCTCGCGCTCTACAACCGGCACTTCGATGCGGCCGCGGCGCTGATCGAGGCCGGCGCGGACGTGAACCGCTGGGACTGGTGGGGCCGGAGCCCGCTGTACATGGCGGTCGAGCTGCACCAGATTCCGGACAGCCGCCGGCGCGACCTGCCGACGTTCGACCAGCACACCGGCCTCGACATCGCGCGGATGCTGCTCGAGCGCGGCGCGAACGTGAACATGCGGCTGAAGCAGCAGCCGCCGCTGCGCTCCGACCCGGGCGACCGCGGCCTCACGGACGGCAGCCCCGACGTGCTGATCGTGAACACCGGCGCGACACCGCTCCACATCGCGGTGAAGACGGGCGACAACGAGCTCGTGAAGCTGCTGCTCGACCACGGCGCGAATCCCTCCGCGAAGAACGTCTTCGGCATCACGCCGTTCATGGCCGCCGCCGGCGTCGGTCACTGGTATGGGCTGTTCCGCGAGTACGCGATCATCGGCCGCTACAAGACCGGCGCGGACGCGGTCGAAGCGATGAAGCTGCTGCTCGCGGCGGGCGCGACGACCGAGGGCCGGACGACGGAGCTCAGCCTCGGCTATCAGCGGCCGCTCCAGGCGGGGCTCACGGCGGCGCACGGTGCGGCGTTCCAGGGGTGGAACGAGGTCATCGAGTTTCTGCACGAGCTCGGTTTGCCGCTCGACACGCCGCACACGAGCAAGGACGCGATGACGCCGCGCGACGTCGCCATCGCCGAGGAGAACCTCGAGACCGCCGCGCTGATCGACCGCCTGCTCGCCGAGCAACCCGCCGTCGCGAACGCCGACTGACCGCCCGCCCGGTAGGAGCGGCTGTCCAGCCGCGACCGCCGCAACGCCGAACGAAGCCACAAATCGCGGCTGGACAGCCGCTCCTACCGGGCGGCGGCGCCGCGGCTTTCCGGCGTTTCGGTGAAGTAGTTGGTGATGCCGTCGGGATCGCTGATCCAGAGCGTGCGGAGCCGCGCGCCGACCGGGGCGTTGATCGGTCGGTCGATCGTGACCCCGCGCTCCTTCGCGAGCGCTTCCACGCGATCGATGTCCGTGACGACGTATTGGATCAGCCCGCTCGCCGTGTCGGCCGGCAGCTCGCGGCCGAA
This sequence comes from uncultured Gammaproteobacteria bacterium, assembly GCA_964457725.1. Classification (GTDB taxonomy): domain Bacteria; phylum Pseudomonadota; class Gammaproteobacteria; order Steroidobacterales; family Rariloculaceae; genus FEN-1219. Next base: position 69,453 of record CAYWGQ010000001.1, on the reverse strand, counting down.
GCTGCGGAGCGCGATCAGCGTGCTGCCCGCGCGGAAGCGGTACTTCGTCGTGCCGAGCAGCGGATCCTCGACCGGCGAGAGCTCCTCCAGACCGACGAAGTCGCGATAGAACGCGCGGCTGCGCTCGACGTCCGCGACCGTCAGCCCGAGCTCGATCTGCGCGAGCGTCTCGGCCGACGCGTTCGGCACGACGATCAGCTCGACCGCCTCGCCGTCCGGATCGTTCACGAGCGCGACGCGCGTCGGCGAGCCGGGCACCGAGCGAAACTCCGGCGCCGGAAGCCCGTGCTGCTCGAATCGCGCCGCGAGCGCGGCCTCGTCTGCGAAGTACAAGCCGACGATCCTGAGCCCGATCGCGTCCGCCGGTCCGCCGGCAGGCCGCGGCTGGTTCTCGGGGCGGCGCTGAAGCTTCAGCTCCGATGCGCCCGTCTGCAGCCGGCCGACCGCGCCGATGTACGGCATGCTCTCGAACCCGAGCACCTCGCCGTAGAACTCGAACAACGGGTCCGATTCGCCGGAGTGACGGCGAAAGACGTGGAGCGCGGGTACGTACATCAGCGCCGCGGGCGTTTCGTCCGCGCCGTCCGCCCGCGCGTCCGCAGAGATCGTGCCCGCTACCGCGAAGCACACGGCGGCGACGAGGCCGGCCGCCCAACCGGCGTTCTTGCAACGCTGCGACATTTCCCCCTCCGCTCGGCCGTTCGAGACTCGCGGCCGTCTCGCTTCGCGGTGCGAAGCTTTCGCCGAAACCCTAGCACCGGGCGGCCCCGATTGGCTACAGGCACACGCGGCGGCCGGCGGCGAATCGGCCCGCGACGGGCCGCGTCGGCGCCTCTAACCGAACGGGCGGCACGCCGCTTGCATCGCTGGCCCCTACGCGACATGCGCAAGGAGCGGTCATGAGCAAGCCAACGGAACGGCAAGAGCATCTCTACGAGCTCTTGAAGGAATTCGACACGGCGATGCTGATCACGCGCGGCGGCGACCACGGCATGCATGCCCGGCCGATGCGGGTCGCCGAGCTGCGGCCGGATGCCGACGCCTACTTCGTCACCTCGATCGACTCACCGAAGGTCGCGGAGATCGAGCGCGATCCGGACGCCGTGCTGACCTTTCAGAGCTCGAGCCGGTTCGCCGCCGTCTACGGACGCGTCGACGTGATCCGCGACCGCTCGCTGATCGAGCGGCTCTGGCAGGAGCCCTGGAAGGCATGGTTCCCCGACGGCAAGGACGACCCGTCGCTCGCGGTGTTGAAGCTCGACGCGAAGGAGGGCGAGTACTGGGATTCGAGCGGCGCGCGCGGCGTGCGCTACGCTCTGTCCGCGGCGGCGGCGTACGTCCAGGGCGAGAAGCCGACGACCGACGAGAAGCAGCACGCGCGCGTGCGGCTGTAGGCCGCAGCGCCGCGGGGACGCTTCAGGCGTCCGCGCGCGGCGCGATCAGGATCGGCACGTAGACGATCAGGAAGATCGCGAACGCGCCGGCCCACGCGAGCATCGCTACCGCGAGCAGCGTCACGGTCTGCGCAGGCAGCAGGACGGGGCCGAACACGCGCAGCAGCGCGCCCGCGATCACGAGCCCGTACGCGAGCACGATCGGCGGTGCGACGACGAGCGGCCGGCCGGTGTGGCCGAGCGCGACGCGCGTCGTGACGCCGAGGATCATCGTGCCGAATGCGCCGGCCGTCAGCGCGTGCAGCCAGTTGATCGCCCACGGCGCGCCGCCGAGGAGCCACGCCGCCTTCAACGCGAGCGCGACCACGACCCAGCCGTAGCCGACGTGCAGGATCCAGACGATCGGCATCGCGAGCGCGCGGTGGCCGTGCCAGCCCGCGAGCCGCGCGGCGAGCAGCGCGCCGGCGACGAGCGCGAGCAGGCCGGCGCCCCGCGAGTCGGGCTCGAGCACGTCGACGAACAGCACTGCCGCGAGCGCGCCGATCGACGCGCGCTCGAGCCACGGCCGCGGCGCGAACTTCGCTTGCACGCCGGCGCGAAGCAGCGCGTTGCGCGTGAAGAGCGGCACGATGCGTCCGCCGATCACGGCGATCATCACCATCACGACGTCGGCCGCGAGCCGCAGCGGATCGAACGGCAGCGGCGCGACGAGCCCGAGCGCGGCCGCGTGGAACAGCGCATCCGTGCCGGCGAGCACCGCGAGGAGCAGCAGGAACTGAAAGTTGCGGTAGTTGCGCGCGCCGATCAGCGCGACGCCGATCGCGACGCCGACCGCCGGGAAGAACGCGACGTCGAGCCACACCGCGGCCGTATCGTCGAGCCCGAGCCACGGGCTCATGACCGCCCGGCCGGCGAGCCACAGCGCCGCGAGCGCCGCGAGACGGCCGCCGGCCACCGGCGCGGACGCGGTCCACGTCGGCACGGCCGTCAGCAGGAACCCCGCGATCGCGGCGGCCACGAACCCGAACAGCATCTCGTGACCGTGCCAGCGGCCCACCGGCGGAGCGGTCGCGGGCCACGCGCCGGCCGTATATGCGGCGATCAGCACCGCGAGCGTGACGATCGCCCAGGCCGCGCCGAGCAGGAAGAAAGGACGGAAGCCGTACGAGAGCCAGGCGCGCGCGGGCGGGCGGGCGAGTGTCGCGGGCTCAGGCACGCCGGACGAAGTCGCCGAACGGCTCGCCCGGCGCACGCTCGCGCGCGAAGCGCCCGAGCAAGCCGTCGAGCAGCTCGAGGATCGCGTTCTCGTCGAGGTTTTGCGCCTTCAGCTCGTTCAAGCGTTCCCCCGTGCGTCCGCCGCCGAGAAACACGTTATAGCGTCCGGGCGCCTTGCCGACCAGCGCGATCTCGGCGACGTACGGCCGCGCGCAGCCGTTCGGGCAGCCGGTGACTCTGAGCATGATCTCGTCGTCCTCGAGCCCGTGCCGCTCGAGGATCGTCTCGAGCTTGTCGAGCAGCACCGGCAGGTAGCGCTCGGACTCGGCCATCGCGAGCCCGCAGCTCGGCAGCGCGACGCACGACATCGCGTTCAGGCGCAGCGGCTTCGCGCGCGCGTAGAGGTCGAGGCCGTGCTCGGCGACCGCGCGCTCGATCGCGGGCCGCGCGGCCGGCGCGACGTTCGCGAGGATCAGGTTCTGATTCGGCGTGATGCGCAGGCCGCCGTCGTGGAGCCGCGCGAGCGCGCGAAGACCAGTGCGGAGACGGAGCGTGTCCGTGTCGCGCACGCGGCCGCTCGGCAGGAACAGCGTCAGGTGCTCCGAGCCGTCCTCGGCGCGCGTCCAGCCGAAGCGGTCGCCGCTGCTCGTGAACGTCACCTCGCGCGCGGGCTCGAGCGCGAAGCCGAGCCGGCGCTCGAGCTCCGCGGCGAACCAGTCGACGCCGCGATCGTCGATCGTGTACTTCAGCCGCGCGTGGCTGCGCTCGGAGCGGTCGCCGAAGTCCCGCTGAATCGCGACGACCTGCTCGGCGACGGCGAGCACCTGCTCCGGCCGGCAGAAGCCGATCGTCGTCGCGAGGCGCGGGTACGTGCGCGGGTCGCCGTGCGTCGCGCCCATGCCGCCGCCGACCGCGACGTTCAACCCCGCGAGCTCGCCGTCGTCGCCGGCGATCGCAATGAAGCCCAGATCCTGCGCGTAGACGTCGATGTCGTTCGAAGGCGGCACGGCGAAGCCCACCTTGAACTTCCGCGGCAGGTAGCGCTTGCCGTACAGCGGCTCCTGCTCGGTGCCGGGGGGGATCTCGGTCTTCTCGCCGTCGAGCCAGACCTCGTGATACGCGCGCGTGCGCGGCAGCAGGTGCTTGTTCGTGCGTTCCGCGAGCTCGAAGATCGCGCGGTGCAGCCGCGACTGCTCCGGCAGCGACGTGACCGCGACCGTGCGGTTCACGTCGCCGCAAGCCGCGATCGTCGTCAGCAGCGTCGCGTTGATCGCCTGGATCGCGGGCTTCAGATCGCGCTTCAGCACGCCGTGGAGCTGGATCGATTGGCGGGTCGTGAGCCGCATGACCCCGCCGGCGTAGCGGCCCGCGAGCTCGTCGACCCCGAGCCACTGCTTGGTCGTCAGCGCGCCGCCCGGGATCCGGATCCGGATCATGAAGTTGTACGCGGGCTCGAGCTTCTGCGCGGTTCGCTCGGCGCGAATGTCGCGGTCGTCCTGCTGATAGATTCCGTGGAACTTGACCGTGCGCGTGTCCTCTTCCGCGATCGCGCCGGTCACCCCGTTCACGAGGCTCTCCGCGACGGTGCCGCGCAGATAGTCGCTGCGCTCCTTGACGCCCTCGACGGGCGACGGCGGCTTCTGGCTCACGGCCTGCTCTCTCTCTCAGTAGACGTCGCGCTGGTAGCGCTTCGCGCGCTTCAGCTCGGACAGGTATTCCTCCGCGGCCTCGGGGGTTCGCCGGCCCGCCTGCTCGACGACGCGGCGAAGCGCGTCGTGCACCGCCGGCGCCATTCCGTCGGCGTCGCCGCAGACGTAGACGTGCGCGCCGCGCTCGAGCCAGTCGTAGAGCTCGGGCGCGCGCTCGACGAGCCGCTGCTGCACGTAGATCTTCTCCGCCTGATCGCGCGAGAAGGCGACGTCGAGGCGCGCGAGCGAGCCGTCCCGGAGCGCGCGCAGCCACTCGGCCTGATACAGAAAATCCTCGCGGAGCGTCCGGTCGCCGAAGAAGAGCCAGTGCTCTCCGCGCGCGCCCTCGAGCCGCCGCTGCTGCAGGAACGCGCGATACGGTGCGATGCCGGTGCCGGCCCCGATCATCACGATCGGCGTCGCGCCGTCGGCCGGCAGCCTGAAGCGGTCGTTCGGCTCGACGTAGACCCGCGCGGTGGCCGGCGCGCCGGCGACGAACGCCGACGTCGCGCCCCAATGCTCGCGGGCGAAGCGTTCGTAGTGCACGAGCGAGATGCAGAGGTGCACCTCGTCCTCGTTCGCGTCGAGTGACGAGGCGATCGAATAGAGGCGCGGCGTGAGGCCTCGGAGCACGCCGACGAGCGCCTGCGGCTCGATCCGGGCCGGGTACTCGGCGACGAGATCGATGACCTGCCGCGTCTTGAGATAGCCGTTCAGCTCCTCGCGTTGCTCGAGCAGCCGCTCGAGCTCCGGGTCGCGGGAGTGCTCGCTCCACGCGGCGAGCGTCGCACGGCCGAGCTGCGTGATCTCGAGCCGGGTCGTGAGCGCTTCGCGCAGCGGCAGCGTCTCGCCGTTCAGCTCGACCGGCGCGTCGCCGTCGAGCCGCAGCACCGCGAGCAGCGCCTCGACCTGGTGCGGCGCGTTCTCGGGCCAGATGCCGAGCGCATCGCCGGGCGCGTACGCGAGCCCCGAGCCCTCGAGCGCGAGCTCGACGTGGCGGACGTCCTTCGTCGACCCGCGGCCGGTGATTCGCTGGTTCGCGACGAGCGGCGCGGCGAACGGCGCGTCGCGCGTGAAGCGGGCGGCCGTGGCCATGGCCGTGGCCGCGACGCTCTTGCCGCCGACCAGCACGAGCGGCTCGCGGCGGGCGTCGCTGTCGTCGCGCTCCTTCCGTGCGACCTCGGCGACGCCGCTGCGCCACGCGGCGGCCGGCGCCTCGTAATCGACGTCGCAGTCGATCCGCTCGTGGACGCGCGTCGCGCCGAGCGCTTCGAGCCGCTCGTCCCAGCGCCGGCCGACGCCGCAGAACTCGACGTAGGTCGAATCGCCGAGCGCGAGCACGGAGTAGCGGAGCGACTCGAGCCGGGGCGCACGCTCGCCGAACCAATAATCGAAGAACGCTTCCGTTCCCTCCGGCGGATCGCCGAGCCCGTGGGTCGCGACGACGAACGTCGCGCGGCGCGCGCGGCGCAGCGCCTTCGGATCGTAATCGCGCAGATCGAGGACCTCGGTTGCGACGCCCGCGCCGCGCAGATCCTCGTCGAGCGCCTTCGCGATCCGACGCGCGTTGCCGGTTTCGGTCGCATACAGAATGAGCCACGGCGAGTCGTCCGGCGTGCTCGCGGCCGCCGGCTCGCCGATGCCCGCCGCGCGCGCGGACGCGAGGCCGGCCAGATAGCCGCTCGTCCACAGCAGCTGCTCGCGCGTGAGCGGTGCGGCCAGCGCGTCGAGCGCATCGAGCGTCGCGGGCGGCACGGCCGTCGCGACCGTGTCTTTGGGCAGGGCGGCCATCGCAGTCAGACTCGCGGGCGTCGTCGCAGGCTTCGAAGAGGGGCGCAGTATGGGCAGCCGCTTCGATGCGCCACAAACGAAATCTTTCCGCCGCGGTCATCGGCGACGCCGATCGAAGCACGCTGCCGCGCGGCTCCGAGCGCTTCGCATCGAGCGGATCGATGGGCGGCGTCGGCATTTCTCGTTTGTGACCGGCGGCGCCGGCCGCTAGCGTGACAGCCATGACGAACGGTGCATCAGGAGTCGCACGGTCGCCGGATTGGCCGGCCGTCAGCCGCTGGCGCAAGGCGGAGCGCGCACGGTTGCTCGAGGCGCGCGCATCGCTGCCCCGCGCGGAGCGCCAGCGGCGCGCCCGCGCGTTGCTCGAGCGGCTCGCCGAGGCGTTGCCGCCGCTCGCCTCGCGCACGCTCGCCTTCTACTGGCCGATCAAGGGCGAGATCGACGTCGTGCGCTTCGTCCGCGGCGCGCTCGACACGCTCGCGGCGGCCGCGCTGCCGGTCATCGTCGAGCGCAGCGCGCCGCTCGAGTTCTGGCAGTGGACTTCGCGCACGGAGCTGTCGAGCCGTGGGCTGTGGAACATCCCGACGCCGGTCGAGCGGCTGCCGGTCCAGCCGGACATCGTGCTAGTCCCGGTGCTCGGCTTCGACGAAGGCTGCTACCGGCTCGGCTACGGCGGGGGCTATTACGACCGCACGCTCGCGGTGCTCGAGCCTCGCCCGCTCGCGGTCGGCATCGGTTTCGACGACGCTCGGCTGCCGACGATCGAGCCGCAGCCCCACGACGTGCCGATGGATTTGATCGTCACCGAGAGCACGACGCTGCGCCGCTAGCTCGGCGGGCGACCGGCCGGAATCGCCGGATTTGCCTCCCCCGGCGTAGATGGCTAACGTAGCCGGCGCCCACGTCATATCGGCTTCGTCGATGGATACCGAGCTAGCGCGCACTTTTTTGTCGGTCGTCGCTGCCGGCAGTTTCGTCAAGGCTGCCGAACGCCTGTTCGTCACGCAGTCGACCGTGAGCGCCCGCATTCAGTCGCTCGAGCAGCAGCTCGGCTGCCAGCTGTTCGTCCGCAACAAGGCCGGCACGACGCTGACGCCCGCCGGCAAGCAGTTCCAGAAGCACGCGATCAGCTTGATGCGGATCGTCGAGCGGGCGCGGGAGGAGCTCGGCATCACGAAGGGCTACCGCGCGTCGCTGACGCTCGGCGCGCGGATCGGCATCTGGGAGGGATTGCTGCTGAACACGCTGCCGCAGCTGCGCGTCGCGGCCCCCGACGTCGCGGTGCGCGCCGAGATCGGCTTCGAGGAGGACCTGATGGCAGGCCTCGTCGAGGGACGCGTCGATATCGCCGTGATGTATACGCCGCAGAGCCGGCCGGGCCTCGCGGTCGAGCTGCTGACCGAGGAGGAGCTCGTGCTCGTCTCGACCGACGACGCGTCGGACCAGCCCGGGCCCGACTACGTGTACGTCGACTGGGGCCCCGAGTTCTACGCGAAGCACAACACGAGCTTCCCGGAGTTCACCGGTCCCGCGTTGAGCACGAACGTCGGTTGGCTCGGCCTGAAGCACATCCTCGCGTGCGGCGGGGCGGGCTACTTTCCGCGCCGCCTCGTCGCCGAGGCGCTTGCGGCCGGCAGGCTGAAGGAGGTGCCGGATGCGCCACTGTTCCGGCTGCCGGCCTATCTGGTCTTTCCGCTCGAGCGCGACCACACGGTGTTCGACCCCGCGCTCGAGGTGATTCGGGCGATCGCGCGCAGCCCCTAACGGCGCGGCATTCCGACGCTCGGCCGGGGCGGCCCCGGCGCGGCAATACCGCGGCTTGGCCGTTTGACAACCGCCTGTCCGTGGGCGAGGATCGAGGCATGATCGCCGCCCGTGCGCTTTTGAAATATTTGCATCACGCAGGTGCGCTGCTTGCAGGCCCGTATCCCGGGCCAGGCGGCGGCCGGCGTAAGCCGTCTGCGCCCGGGTATCTCCCTTAGCACCATCGTCGGTCCGCGCCGCCCGCCGGGGGTTTTTGCGAGCCGCGGCACGGTCTTTTTTCCGAACGCGGGCGCGTGCCCGCTGTCCAAAGGAGCTCTAGGAGAGTGCAATCATGATTCCGAACCCGAACCGCGAGCGTCAGCACGCGGAACCCGCATTGATCATCGACGCAGGCCATTACGAGCGGTTGCGCGCGATCGCTTCGAGCGCGCCGCCGGCGATCGGCGAACGCCTGCTCTTCGAGCTCGAGCGCGCAGATTTGCGGCCGACCGACGAGATGCCGGCGGACGTGGTCCGGATCGGCTCTCAGGTCACGTTCCGCGACGAGGCGAGCGGCCGCACCCAGACGGTCAGCCTCGCGTACCCCGAGGACGCGAACATCGAGGCTCGCCGGGTCTCCGTGCTCGCGCCGATCGGCGCCGCGCTGCTCGGGCTGTCCGCCGGCCAGCAGATCCACTGGGAGATGCCGGACGGCAACGAGAAGCTGCTGACCGTTCTCGAGGTCCAGCCGCCGGCCGAGCCGCGCCCGCACTAAAGCCCGCGAGCATGCGCGGATGCGCGGCGCCTCGGGCGCCGTCCGCGCGCTCGCGCGGTGGGGGCGGCTTCAGTGGCGACTGCTCTGCCTCGTGCAGGCGCCGCTAGAGCCGCTCTCACCGGCGCGGATTCCGACTGCCCCCGCTGTCGCGCTGCGGTAGGATACGCGGCGAAGGAGGCCCCATGACCGACGACGTCATTCTCGGCGCGAAGCCGCTCGCATTCCCGTGGCCGGGCATCGACCCGTTCCTCTTCTGCGCGTATCACGACGACCGTTATCCGTCGGGCAACGAGCGGATGGGGCCCGCTGCGTCGCTCGCCGGCCGCAACATCGGCCAGGACTTCGAGGGGATCGACGGCTGGCGGATGTATCACGGGTCGGTCGTGCCGGGCTTCCCGCGCCACCCGCATCGTGGGTTCGAGACCGTGACGATCATGCGGCGCGGCTTCACGGATCATTCCGACTCGCTCGGTGCGAGCGCGCGCTTCGGGCCGGGCGACGTCCAGTGGATCACGACCGGCAAGGGCATCGTGCACTCGGAGATGTTCCCGCTGCTCGATCGAAACGGCCCGAACCCGGTCGAGCTGTTCCAGATCTGGCTGAACCTGCCGAGCGCCGACAAGATGGCGGACCCGTACTTCGAGATGCTCTGGAGCGAGCACGTGCCGAAGGTCACCGTGCGCGACGACCAGGGCAGGCCGACGGAGATCACGGTCGTCGCCGGCGCGTTCGGCGATGTCCGGCCGCCCGCGCCGCCGCCCCGGTCGTGGGCCTCGCGGCCGGAGGCGGATGTCGCGATCTGGACCGTGAAGCTCGCGCCGGGCGCGCGCTTTACGCTGCCGGCGGCGAAGCCGGGCTCGACCCGCGCCTTCTATCTGTTCCAGGGCGACGGGCTCGCGGTCGCCGGACGCGCGGTGCCGAACCGGACTCTGCTGCTGCTCAAGCCGGAGGTCGACGTCGCGCTCGAGAACGGCGCCGCCGAGAGCGAGTTCCTGCTGCTGCAGGGGCAGCCGATCCGCGAGCCGGTCGTGCAATACGGCCCGTTCGTCATGAACTCCCGCGAGGAAATTCAGCAGGCGTTCTACGACTACCAGCGCACCGAGTTCGGCGGCTGGCCGTGGCCGGCGGACGACCACGTGCTGCCGCGCGATGCGGGTCGGCACGCCCGGTACATCGACGGGCGGATAGAGGAAGCGGGCTGACGCTTCGCTGACGGCCTCCGGGGGGACTCATCGCAACCAACGCCGACGAGGGGGAGCTCGCCGCGAAGTACGCGGAGGAGATCGAGCCCGGGCGTCGCCGGCGGGCGATCGGGCTCGGCCTCGGCGTCGCCGCGTTCCTCGTGCTGCTCGTGCTGCCGCCGCCGGACGGGCTCGAGCTCGCGCCGTGGCGGGTCGCGGCGGTCGCCGCGCTGCTCGCAATCTTCTGGCTGACCGAGGCCGCGCCGATCTCGGTCACGGCGCTGTTGCCGATCGTGCTGTTCCCGACGCTCGGCGTCTCGCCGGTCGCCGCGGCCGCCGCGCCGTATGCCGATCCGATCGTGTTCCTGTTCCTCGGCGGGTTCCTGATCGCGCTCGCGATCGAGCGGTGGAATCTGCATCGGCGCATTGCGCTGACGGTGCTCTCGAGCATCGGCGCGCGGGAGGATCTGCAGATCGGCGGCTTCATGCTCGCGACCGCGGCGCTCAGCATGTGGGTCAGCAACACTGCAACCGCCGCGCTGATGCTGCCGGTCGCGATGTCGGTCGTGCCGCGCGGGCCCGACGGCGCGGTGCAGCCGGGGAAGGGGCCGTTCGCGACGGCGCTGCTGCTGTCGATCGCGTACTCCGCGAGCATCGGCGGGGTCGCGACGCTGATCGGCACGCCGCCGAACGCGCTGCTCGCGGGCTTCATGCGCTCGACCTACGGCGTCGAGATCGGCTTCGCGCAGTGGTTGCTGGTCGGGCTGCCGTTCTCGGCCGTGATGCTGCTGCTCTGCTGGCTGCTGTTGACGCGCGTACTGTTCCGCTTGAGCAGCGACGAGCTGCCCGGCGCGCGCGCGACGATCCGCGAGGAGCTTGCGCGAATGGGGCCCGCGTCGACAGCGGAGAAGCGGGTCGCGATCGTGTTCGGCGCGACGGCGATCCTGTGGATCACGCGGCCGCTGCTCGCCCGCGAGTTGCCCGGGCTCAATCTTTCCGACACGACGATCGCGATGGCGGCCGCGCTGTCGCTGTTCTTCATCCCGAGCGGGCACGGCAAGGGTTTCTTGCTGTCGTGGAGTTACGCGGAGCGGCTGCCGTGGGGCGTGCTGCTGCTCTTCGGGGGCGGCTTGAGCCTCGCCGCGGCCGTGGCGAACTCGGGCCTCGCGGAGTGGATCGGCGGCGAGCTATCCGGGCTCGAGGGCATGCCGGCGTGGGTGCTCGTCGTAATCGTGACGGTCTTGCTGCTGTTCCTGACGGAGCTCACGAGCAACATCGCGACGGCGGCGACGTTCCTGCCGGTCGTCGCGGCGCTCGCGTTGAGTCTCGGCGAGGCGCCGCTGCTGCTGGCGATTCCCGCGATCCTCGCGACGAGCTGCGCGTTCATGCTGCCGGTCGCGACGCCGCCGAACGCCATCGTGTTCGGCAGCGGGCACCTGACGATCCCGCAGATGGTGCGCGCCGGCATCTGGCTGAACGCGATCGGCGTCGCGGTGATCGTCGCGACCGCCTACCTCCTGATGCCGCTCGCCTTCGCCGTCTAACCGCGCGCGCCGCATGATGGGGGGTAGGAGCGGCTGTCCAGCCGCGACCGCCGTGACGCCTGAACGAAGCCGGTCGC
>CAYWGQ010000001.1:0-58035 GCA_964457725.1 uncultured Gammaproteobacteria bacterium | reverse complement strand
GCCGCCTGTGGGGGGTTTGGCGGGGTGGCCCCCCCGGCCCCGCGGGGCCCCCCCACCCCCCCGGGGGGCGGCGGGACAGCCGCTCCTACATGAAGGGCGCGGTCTTCGAGCGCGACGCGGCCCGGCCGTCTCCGCGCGTCAGGCGCGGAGGTGGCGGGGCCAGATACCGTAGCGGCCGGCGGAGAGGATCCCGTTCGGGTCGAGGGCGTCCTTCAGCGTCTCGTGCAGGCGGAGCAGCGCGTGGTCGTTGAACGAGTACACGCGCGCGCAGTCGTCCATGAACGCCGTGTGCGTCCGGTACTCGCCCCAGCCGTGCTCGGCCGCGACCTCGACCAGCCGCTTGAACGTCGCGCGCACGGCCTGATTGTGCGCGGGATCCGGCATCACGTAGAACATGCACAGAATCACGAGCGTCCGCGGGTGATACGACTGCGGGAACACGAGCAGCGCGACGTCGGTCTCGAACTCCTGGAGCACGCGCTGAAACACCCGCTGCGACTCGATCACCGCCTCGCCCGTCATCGGGATCACCGGCGAGAAGCCTAGGTGGCCCCGCGTCGCGGGCGCGAAGCTCGAGCGCGCGCCGATCGAGAACGTCTCGAGCGTCGGATAGCCGAGATCCTGCGGGTCGCGCGCGGCGGCCTTCTCCTCATCCGAGATCGGGAAGCGGTAGAACGCGCCGTCCCGGAAGCGTGCGCCGGGAATCGCCGACAGCCGCTTCTTCGTGTACTCCCACTGCGCGCGAACGACGTCCTCGGGACCGTAGAACTTGAAGATGTTCGAGTAGAACGGCACGTTCCGCTCGCGCGCGAACGCGTTCAGCTTCGCGATGTCGGCCGGATCGTCGCTCGCGAGCGCGGCGCGGAGCTCCGGGTCGCGCGCGACGGCGAAGCGCAGCGGCGATTGCAGGTTCGTGCCGGCGTTCTGCAGGCCCGTGTTCATTACGTAGTTCATGTGGTCGAGCAGCGGGATCACGTCGTCGTGCCCGAACACCTCGACCGTGCCGTCGAGATAGGCCTCGGGCTCGGGCATCAGCCAAATGCCCATCTTCGTAACGACGCCGAAGTTCGACTGCGAGAAGATGCCATCGACGTAAGGGCCGTAGCCGTATTTGAAGTGCTGCCAGGTCCGCGCGCCGGGCAGCGCGCCCATGCCGGTGCGGACGAGCTCGCCCGCGCCGGTGACGACCTCCATGCCGCAGTGCGCGTCGAAATGATCGCGGTACGGGTTCATCGTGTAGCCGACGCCGTGATCGAGCGCGTTGCCGATCACGCTGCCCCAGCCCGGATCGGGGCAGTCGATCCAGACCTTCAAGCCCCGCTCCTGGATGTGGCGGTACAGGTCGAAGTACGTCACGCCGGGCTCGACGAGCGCGTAGGCGTTGCGCTCGTCGACCTCGAGGATCCGATTCATCCGCTTCAAATCGAGCACGACGCTGCCCGACAGGACCGGCGCCGAGCCGCCGTAGCCGAGATTGCGGCCGGTCGAGATCGGGTAGAGCGGCACGCGAAACTCGTTCGCGATGCGAACGATCTGCTGCACCTGCTCCGCGGAATCGGGCGCGACGGCGGCCGAGGCGACCTTCTCCTCCGCCTCGCCGAGGAGCGGCGAGTACGCGTCACGGTAGAGCGCGACATCCTCGTCGCTCGTGAACACCCACTCCGCGCCGACGACCGCGCGGAAGCGGTCGAGCGCGCGCTCGAAATCTCGTTCGTTGATGCCGGGGGGAATCGCCATGGGGAATCGTACCGAGTAGTGCTGGTGATAGTGGCTGCCGCGGGAGAGACCGCGTGCGCTCTCGGGACTCTACTCGACGCCGTGCGCGGCCGGCAATTCGGCGGATCGGGAGGTCCGCTCGGGCTCGACACGGCCCGCCCGGTGCGATGCCGACGCAAAAACTCCCCGGAATACATACAATCAGGATGGTTCCAGGCCTGGAGAGACAGACTCAGATGAGTGACGGCAGCACGCCGCGCGCCGGCCGCAGCACCGGCCCGTTCCGTTCGTCGCTTCGGCCGGTCGGCCGAGCGGCGCTGCACGCCGCGGCCGCGGCGTTCGCGCTCGCCGCGCTGCTCGCGCATTCGCCGTCCGCCGCGCAGGAAGGCCACCCGCTGAAGGGGTCCTGGCTCGGAACCTGGTCCGGCAACGACGTGCACGGCGAGAACGTGCTGCTCGTGCTCGACTGGGACGGCGAGAACATCACCGGCATCATCAATCCGGGCACCGACAACATCGCGATCACGCGCGCCTCGCTCGACCCGGACGGCTGGATCGTCACGATCGAGGCGGAAGCCGGCAACCCGTCCGGCGCCGCCGTTCGCTATCGGATCGAAGGCCGCATCGAGAACCTCGAGCTGCCGAACCGCTCGATCGTCGGCACGTGGCGCCACGAGCGCGGCAACGGCGCGTTCGAGGCGAGCAGGCAATGAGCGGGTCACGGCGGTGAAGCGGGCAACGGCATTCCCGCACGTCGCGGCGGCCGCGCTCGGTGCGGCGGCGCTCGCGATCGCCGCCGCTGCCGGCGCGCACCACGCGGTCGAGGCGAAGTTCGATCGCGGGCAGGCGCGCACGTTCGACGGCATCGTCACGGCGGTCGATTGGCGCAACCCGCATGCGCACGTCTTCGCGAACGTGACCGGCGCGGACGGCACGACCGCCAACTGGGCGATCGAGCTCGAAAGCCCGGTGCTGCTCGAGCGGAGCGGTTGGCGGCGCGAGACGCTCCGGCCGGGCGACGCGATTCGCGTCGAGGGACCGATCGCGCGCGACGGCACGCGGCAGATCTGGGCCGATTCGCTGACCGCCGTCGCGACGGGCCGCCAGGTCCTCTACACGATCGATACCGCGCCGGCCGCGCCGAAGCGTCCGCGGCCCGCGCCGCGCTACGACGACGGCACGCCGCGCCTCGGCGGCGATTCGCTCGGCGGCTATTGGGGCTACCCGACGTCCACCGTGCTCTACGAGCGCGGCGCGGACGTGCAGATCAGCGAGTCCGGCCTGCTCGCCGATCTGCGGCAGGCCCCGCGCGTCGCGCCGTTTCAGCCGTGGGCGCTCGGGCTGTACCGGCACCGGCAGGAACGGCAGCTTCGCGACGATCCGCTGTTCCTGAACTGCAAGCCGCCCGGCGGCGTGCGTCAGTTCCAGTCGCCGTACGGCGTGCAGTTCGTCGAGGATCGTCCGGGGCAGCGCATCTTCGTGCTCGTCGGCTCCGGCAACCGCAACTATCGGATCATCTATCTCGACGGCCGCGAGCAGAAGGGCCAGGTCGGCGGCGACGACGACAATCCGCTCTACTACGGCCGCTCGGTCGGCCACTGGGAGGGCGACACGCTCGTCGTCAACACGACCGGGTTCAACGAGGACTTCTGGTTCACGAACGGCGGGCTGCCGCACACGGATCGCCTGACGCTGGTCGAGCGCTTCACGCGCGTCGACTACGACACGCTCCGGTACGAGGTCACGATCGAGGATCCGGCCGCGTACACGCGGCCGTGGTCGAGCGGCTGGGAGTTGCGATGGGTCGGCGGCGCGGAGCTGCCGTCGTATTTCTGTCAGGACAACCGCTCCTGAGACGCGAGGCGGTTGTGACCGATGAAGGAGGGCCTATGAGATCGGGCAGACTCGCGGCGATTGCGGCGCTCGCGCTCTTCGCGAGCGGCGCCGCGCTGGCGCATCACTCGTTCTCGGCGGAGTTCGATGCGGAGAAGCCGATCACGCTGACCGGCATCGTCACGAAAGTCGAGTGGACCAACCCGCACGTCTGGTTCTACATCAACGTGAAGGACGCGGAGACGGGCGAGGTCGTGAACTGGGGCGCCGAGATGGGTCCGCCGCACGGCTTGCAGCGGAGCGGTTGGCGCCGCGACACGCTGAAGATCGGCGAGGAGGTCACCGTCGAAGGCTTTCTCGCGCGGAACGGCAGCGCGCGCATGAACGCGCGGACGGTGACCTTGACCGCGACCGGCGCGCGCCCCGGCGCGACGCTCGACGCGAACTCGAGCAGCCGCACCGGCAACTAGGGGCGGATCGACGATGCGCACGGTGGTGCTCGCGATCGCGGTGGCCCTGTTCGGGACGGCGCTCGTCTCGGCCGACGCGCTCGCCCAGCGGCGGCCGCGCAATCCGGATCTGCCGCCGCCGGGCCCTGCGCCGCGCGGTGAGCACGGCCGCGTGCTGCTCGGCGGCGCGACGCCGGCCGAGCGCGGCGTCTGGATCCCGATGTTCGGCATCACCGACCCGATCGCGCCGGCGGCCGAGGTGCCGTTCAAGCCGTGGGCGAAGGCGCTGTACGAGGATCGGCAGGTGCACGAGCTCGAGCCGCACGCGCGCTGCAAGGCGTCCGGCACGGCCCGACAGTTCCTGACGCCGTACGGCGTAGAGTTCGTCGAGGTCCCGCAGGAGCAGCGGCTCTACATTTTCGATATCGGCGGCCCGCACACCTTCCGCACGGTGTACATGGACGGCCGCTCGCATCCGCACGATCTGAGCCCGACCTACTACGGCCACTCGATCGGCTGGTGGGAGGGCGACACGCTCGTGATCGACAGCACCGGCTTCAACGAAGGGTTCTGGCTCGACCGCCGCGGCTTGCCGCATACCGAGCGGCTGCACACGGTCGAGCGGTTCACGCGGATCGACGCGGAGACGATCGACTACGAGATCACGGTTTACGACCCGGGCGCGTACACCGGGCCGTGGACCGGCTCGTTCCAGCTGCAGTGGGACGCCGGCACCGAGCTCTTCGAGTACATCTGTCAGCAGGCGAACTACGCGGGCGAGCTGATGGTCGGCGGCGAGCGCTCGAGCGTCGACCGGAGCAGCCCGATCGTGCCGTAGGCGCGCGAGATGACGAAGCGGCGCGCCACACGGTCTTCCCTCGCAACGGCCCCGGCGCGCGCTTCCCCGGTAGGAGCGGCTGTCCAGCCGCGACTGCCGCCGCGCCGAGCACGCGCTGACGCTGAAGGCCCTGACGTGCCTCGCCCCTATCGGAGGGGCGGTGCACGGCTGGGCCTCTGCGGTGATCCACACGTCGCGGCGGTCGCGGCTGGACAGCCGCTCCTACCGATCAGTGTGCAGCAAGCGCTTGCGGCGATCGCCGTCGCCGCCGCGATCGCCGGCTGCTCGCCGTCGCGCGAGGAGCTCGTCGCCGAGCATGAGCGCACGCTCGGCGAGTTCTGCTACGACTGCCACAACGCGGCCGAGCGCGTCGCGGATCTCTCGCTCGAGTCGCTCGACGTCGCGCGCGTCGGCGACGCGCGCGAGAGCTGGGAGAAGGTCGTCCGCAAGCTCTCCGCCGGCATGATGCCGCCGCCGGACGGCGGCCCGCGGCCGGACGACGCGACCTACGCGGCGCTGACGCGCTTCATCGAAGCGGAGCTCGACGCCTCGTACGAGCCGTTCTATCCGCCGCCCGGCGCGCACCGGCTGAACCGCGCCGAGTATGCGAACGTGATTCGGGATCTGCTCGGCGTCGACGTCGATCCGGCGCAGTTCCTGCCGGCCGACGACTCGAGCCGCGGCTTCGACAACCAGGCGGGCTCGCTCGGGCTGTCGCCGGCGCTGCTCGAGGCGTATCTGTCCGCGGCCGGCAAGATCAGCCGGCTCGCGCTCGGTCACGTCGATACGCCGACGCAAGCCGTGTATCGGGTCGCCGAGGACACGACGCAGAACTACCACGTCGAGGGTCTGCCGTTCGGCACGCGCGGCGGGATTCTGATCGATCACACGTTCCCGTCCGACGGCGAGTACGTGATCAAGGTCTTCTCCGTGAACCTCGGCAACATGGGCAACTTCCGCCCGTTCGGCGAGGTGCGCGGCGAGCAGCTGCAGGTGCTGCTCGACGGCGAGCGCGTCGCGCAGCTCGACTGGGACGAGGAGCTCGGCGTCGGCCGCGGCTTCGGCGGCGGGCAGCTCCAGACGATCGACTTGCGGCTGCCGGTCAAGGCCGGGCCGCACAAGGTCGGTGTCACGTTCCTCGCGACGAATTTCGCGCCGCTGCTCGACATGAACGATCCGTTCGAGCGCAGCACGATCGAGACCGGCGGCCTGCCGGGCTTCACGTTCTACCCGCACATCGGCAGCGTCCGGATCGATGGGCCGTACGGCGCGGCCGGCGCGGCGGATACGCCGTCGCGGCGGAACATCTTCGTCTGTGAGCCCGAGCGGACCGCGGACGAAGCGGCGTGCGCGGAGCGGATCCTCGCAGCGCTCGCGCGCCGGGCGTTTCGCGGCTTCGCGGGCGAGGAGGACGTCGCGAAGCTGATGGCCTTCTACGCGCGGGGCCGCGCGAGCGGGGGCTTCGAGGCCGGCATCGCGATGGCACTGCAGCGCCTGCTCGTCGACCCGAAGCTGATCTACCGCCTCGAGATCGAGCCCGAAGGCCTCGCGGACGGCGCGGCCTATGCGCTCGGCCCCCTCGAGCTCGCCTCGCGGCTCTCGTTCTTCCTCTGGAGCAGCATGCCGGACGAGGAGCTCCTCGCGCTCGCCGAGCGCGGCGAGCTCGCGAGGCCGGCGGTGCTCGCCGCGCAGACGCGGCGGCTGCTCGCGGACCCGCGCTCGCGGGCGTTCACCGAGAACTTCGCCGGGCAGTGGCTCGCGCTCCGCAATCTCGACGCGCACCAGCCAGTCGTCGACGCGTTCCCGGACTTCGACGACAACCTGCGGCAGGCCTTCAAGCGCGAGACGGAGCTCTTCTTCGACAGCGTGCTCCGCGAAGACCGCAGCGTGCTAGAGCTGCTGACGGCCGACTACACGTTCGTGAACGATAGGCTCGCGAAGCATTACCGGATCCCGAACGTCGAGGGCAGCCACTTCCGGCGGGTCGAGCTCGGGCCCGAGCTCGACGTGCGCCGCGGGCTGCTCGGCAAGGGCAGCGTGCTGACGACCTCGTCGCAGCCGGGGCGAACGTCGCCGGTGATCCGCGGCAACTGGATCCTGTCGAGCCTCCTCGGCGTGCCGCCGCCGCCGCCGCCGCCGGACGTGCCGCCGCTCGAGGCGAAGGTCGCCGATGCGGCCGGCAACGTCGAGACGCCGACGATCCGCGCGCAGTACGAGCAGCACCGCGACAACCCGGCGTGCAAGAGCTGCCACGTGCTGATGGATCCGTTCGGCTTCGCGCTCGAGCCGTTCGACGCGATCGGGCGGTTCCGCACGACCGACGCCGGGCAGCCGATCGACGCGGCCGACGTGATGTACGACGGCACGCACGTCGACGGGCCGGCCGAGGTGCGCGCGTTCGTGCTGAAGTACCGGGAGCGGTTCGTCACGAACTTCGCCGAGAAGCTTCTGACCTATGCGCTCGGCCGCGGCGTCGAGCACTACGACATGCCGGCCGTGCGGGAGATCGTCCGCCGCGGTGCGGCCGAGGACTACCGGATGGGCGCGCTGATCGAGGCCGTCGTCGCGAGCCCCGCGTTCCGGATGAGCACGAAGCTCCCAGCGGGCGAGACGCGCCCGGCTGCGGAGCTGTCCGCCACGCCCGCCGGCGTGCACGACTGAAGGAGGGCGTCACGATGTTCATCGCGAAGAAGCATTTGCCGCGACGCACGGTGCTCCGCGGGCTCGGCGCGACGATCGCGCTGCCGTTCCTCGACGCGATGGTGCCGGCGCTGACGCCGATCGCCCGTGCGCAAGGGGCTGCGGCGCCGACGCGTTTCGCGGGCATCTTCATCCCTCACGGCGCGGCGCCGGGCTACTGGGTGCCCGAGTCTTCCGAGCCCGGCTTCGCGTTTCCGTACATCTGGCAGCCGCTCGAGCCGTTCCGCCGGCACGTCGTGCTGACGAGCGGCCTCTGGTCGCAATCCTCCGAGAACCCGCCCGGCGTGACCGGTGCGGATCACTTCGTCGCCGCGGCGTATCTCTGCGCGGTGAAGCCGAAGAAGACGACCGGCGCGGACGTCGAGGCCGGCACGACGGTGGATCAAGTGATCGCGGCGCACATCGGGCAGGAGACGCTCCTGCCGTCGCTGCAGCTCGCGGTCGAGGATCCCGGCGCGAACTCGAGCAACTGCGGGGAGGGCTACAGCTGTGTCTACACGAACACGATCTCGTGGCAGACGCCGACGCGGCCGCTGCCGATGGAGATCAACCCGCAGGTCGTCTTCGAGCGGCTGTTCGGCGACGGCGCGACGGCCGAGGTGCGCGCGGCGCGCCGGGCCGAGCAGCGGAGCATTCTCGACTCCGTGTCCGAGGATCTCGGCCACCTGAGGGTCAAGGTCGCCGCTCACGACCGCACGCGCCTCGAGCAGTATCTCGAGGACGTGCGCGAGATCGAGCGGCGGCTCGCGATCGCCGCGCAGGCGTCGACCGAGGCGCCGGACATCGCGGTGCCGTACGGCGTGCCGGAGTCGTTCCACGAGCACATCCGGCTTCAATTCGACCTGCTCGCGCTCGCGTTCCAGGCCGACATCACCCGCGTCGCGACGCTGCTCTACGCGCGGGATCTGACCGGCCGCGTCTATCCGCAAAGCGGCACTAACATCAGCTTCCACGGCGGCTCGCACCACGCGGAGGACCCGGGCCGCGTGCAGCAGTACGCGGTGCTGAACCGCTATCACGTCGCGACGCTCGCCTACTTCGTCGAGAAGCTCGCGAGCATCCAGGAAGGCGACGGCACGCTGCTCGATCACTCGCTGCTGCTCTACGGCTCGAATATGGGCAATTCGAACCAGCACCTGCACTACGACGTGCCGCACGTGCTGATCGGCGGCGCCTCGGGGCAGCTGAAGGGCGACCGGCATCTCGCGTTCGCGCAGAAGACGGTGCCGACCGGCAACCTGCTGCTCAGCGTGCTCGACTTCTACGGGGTGCACCTCGACCGGTTCGGCGACAGCACCGGCCGCATCGAGAACATCTGATCGAGAGGTCGCGGCGCGGAGGCCGCGATCTCAGTCCCTCAGCCGCCCGTAGCCCACCCGGTCGCCCCGGAACGTGCCGATCCAGAACTCGCCGTCCTTGACGAGCACCATCGTCGCGTTGCTGAACGCGGGATCGGCGGGGCCCTCGGCGATGACCGTATCCTCGAGCGTCCGCGGATCGAGCGCGACGGCCATGACGCCGCGCGGGCACGTCGAGAGCTGCTCGAGTGTGTGACGGTCCGGATGCGGCGGCCCGCCGCACTCGGGCACGTCGTCCTTCATCCCGGCGGTGTATAGACGGCCGTCCGACCCGCGGTGCACGTTGTCGGGCGTGAACGGCAGCGGGCGCGAGACGCGCAGCACGCGCGCCGGATTGCCGCGCGAGAACGCGGTGATCGTGTGCACGCCGGAGGACGCGACGTAGAACTCTCGGCCGTCCGCCGACGTCTCGATGCCGTTGTTGCTCGCGAGGTCCGTGCCTTCGACCCGCACGAAGCCGTCGTCGCCCGGCGTCCATTGGAAGACCGCGCCGGTCGGCTCGCCGGCGAGCGATTGCGCGAACGTGCGGCCGGGGAGAATCAGCACCGTCGCGAGCAGCGTCCCGTCCGCGAACGCGGCGACCGAGTTCGCCTCGAGTCCGTCCGGCATCGGCACGCAGCCCTTCCACGCGAGCGCGGGCACGTCGCCGCGTGCGTCGACGTCGAACACCTCGATCGCCTCGCGGTCGCCGTGGCCGACGACGTAGAGCGTGTGTCGGCCGTTCTCGCCGGGCAGCAGCGTGAGGCCGTGCGAGACCAAGCTCGTCGGCGCGCCGGGACAGCTCGGAAAAGCCGTGCGGTCGTGACTCGCGCGCGGCGAGTCGCCCGGATAGGCCGTCCGCCAGGTCTTCGCGCGTGCGTCGATCAGCGACAGCGCGCCCCCTTCGGCCATGCCGCTCGCAATGATCCAGCGCGTCTCCGGCACCTCGACGAGGTCCTCGGCATTGGTGAGGCCGCAGACGAACTCGAGGCCCCCGGACGGCGCGCAGTCCTGCGCGTGTCCTGCGACGGGCATGCCGAGCAACGGCGCGGCGAACGCGGCAGCGGCGAGAAGTCTGTGCATGGCGGCGCAACTCACGGCTTCGATCGGAGCGGAAGACTGTACCACGCGCCGGGCGACTGTCGGCCCGGCACGCGCGACCGGCTCAGCGCCGCAGCGCGAACACCCAGACGACTCCGCCCTGCGGCACGACGGTGCTCGTGCCGCGGAAGCGGTCGATGCGTCCGAGCATGCCTTGCGCGTCGACGCCCCAGCCGGACTGCACCGCGATGTACTGCACGCCGTCGACCTCGAACGACGTCGGCACGCCGGTGATGCCCGAGCTCGTCCGGAACTGCCACAGCAATCGCCCGGTGCGCGCGTCGAACGCGCGGAAGTACCGATCGCTCGTGCCGCCGGTGAACACGAGGCCGCCGGCGGTCGTCATCACCGGTCCCCAGTTCGGCCCGTCGTGCTCGTGCGTCCAGATGCGCTCCCCGGTCGCGACGTTCCACGCCTGCAGCTCGCCGATGTGCGTCGCGCCCTCGCGGACGAGGAAGTCCGTCGTCGCGCCGGTGAACGACTGCCCGGGACGGTATTCGACCTCCTCGCCCTCCATGATCTGGCAGAGGTTCTCGTTCGCCGGGATGTAGACGTAGCCCGTCTGCGGGTTGTAGGCGGCCGGGGGCCAGTCCTTGCCGCCCCAGAGCGACGGGCAGAACGTCGCGCGGTAGCCGATCGCGGGCTTCCTCGTCATGTCGTACTCCGGGCGGCCGGTCACCGGGTCGATCGCGGTGAACACGTCCTGCTGGACGTACGGCTTCGCGCTGATGAACGAGATGCCGTCGGCGGAGCGCTCGAGGAACCAGAGATAGCCGTTCCGGCCGACGTGCAGCAGCCCCGGCACGGTGCGGCCGTCGCGCGGCAGATCGATCAGGAGCGGCGCGGCGACCTCGTCCCAGTCCCAGGAGTCGTTCCAGTGATACTGGTGGTAGCCGCGGAGCTCCCCGGTCTCGACGTCCAGCGCGATGACCGAGTTCGTGTAGAGGTTGTCGCCCGGGCGGACGTCGCCGGTCCACGGTCCGGGATTGCCGGTGCCCCAATACGTGAGCCCGAGGGCCGGGTCGTAGCTGCCGGTGATCCAGACCGGTGCGCCGCCGGTGCGCCACGAGTCGCCCGGCCAGGTCTCGTTGCCCGGCTCACCCGGCGCGGGGATCGTGTACGTCTTCCAGACCTCTTCGCCGGTCTCGGCGTCGAGCGCGACGACGAACCCGCGAATGCCGCGCTCGCCGCCGGACACGCCGACCATGACCTTGCCGCGCGCCGCGAGCGGCGCGAGCGTCATGTAGTAGCCGCGGTTGTAGTCCTCGACCGCCCGTTCCCAGACGACGCGCCCGGTCGCGGCGTCGAGCGCGACCACCTTCGCATCCGACGTCGCCGTGAACACCTTGTCGCCGTAAAGCGCGACGCCGCGGTTCGTCGGATGACCCATCCGGATGTCCGGCGGCAGCTGATGCCGCCAGCGCCACAGTAGCTCGCCGGTCGCGGCCTCGAACGCGAGCACCTGGTTGAACGGCGTCGTGACGTACATGATCCCGTCGTTCACGATCGGCGGCGCCTGATGACCTTCGCCGGTGCCGGTCGCGGACGACCAGACCGGTACGAGATTTGCGACGTTCCGCGTATTGATCCGATCGAGCGGGCTGTAGCTCCAGGAGTCGTACGTCCTGAGATACATCAGCCAGTTGCGGGGCTCCGGGTTCTCGAGCCGCGCGTCCGTGACCGGGCTCACGCGCGGCGGTTGTGCCGCGGCGAGCGGTGCGCAGAGCAGCAGACTGAATACGAGCGCGTTGCGCCTCATCGTTCTCTCCCCCTGTGTGCGCGGGCGGCGTTTCCGCCGCTGCCGTCGTGCGGTCTCGTTGCGATCAACCGAACGGTCCGGCGCCGAACGCATCGGGGCCGGGTTGCTGGAAGCCGACGCGGCCGACGAACGGGCCCGCGACCGCGAGCTTGCCGTCGACGAGCGTCAGCGGCAGCGCCGCGAGCGGCGCGGGCGCCGGTCCGCCGACGACGCGCGCCGCATCGGCCGGATCGAACTCCGATTCGTGGCACGGGCACTTGAAGCGCCGCTGCTCGGCCCGCCAGTCCGTCACGTCGCAGCCGGTGTGCGTGCAGACGCCGGAGTAGGCGACGATGCCGTCGGCGGCGCGCTCGAGCGTCTCGGCCGTCGCCGTCGTCGGGTCGATGCGCACGACGACGAGCTGATTCAGGCGCGTGCCGTCGCGCATCCGGCCGGCGGCCGGATCGAACGGAAACGCGAGGAGCTGCGCGGCGCCTTCCGCGACGTCGGCGGGCGCGATCGGCTCGCCGGCGCGCGCACCGTACGCGAACGCGAGGAGGTCGCCGGTCTGCGGCGGCGCGGAGGCGCCTTCCGTCGTTTGCGCGGCGAGCGGCTGCGGGCGGCCGAGCGCGAGCAGGCAGCACGCGCCGAGCAGCCGCCGGCGGTCGATGCCGGCGCCGGAGCGATCGCGATCGCGCGGCTTGCGCATAGGTGCTTCCGGGAGCGGGATGAGCCATTGTGCGTCGGCTACGCCGGCCGACACAATGCCGCCCGCGCGACGCCGCCCCTCACGAACGGTAGGAGCGGCTGTCCGGCCGCGATCTCGGCGCCGCGCACCGAAGAGTCGCGGCTGGACAGCCGCTCCTACCGCCAAGCGCGCGCGTCACCGTGCCCGCTGCCGGGCTACGGCCGCCGCCTCGGCCAGCGCCGCCCGCAGCGCCGGATCGAAGCTCCGCCCGAGGCTGAGCAGCGGCTCGGGCTCGCCGCCTGCCGGCTCGTCGCCCGGCGGCATCACGAGCTCGCCCATGTGGACGCCGACGAGCGTCTCGGCGGCCGCGTCGCTCAACAGCGGCGAGCCGGACAGCCCGGCCCAGCTCTCGCACGAATGCGCGAACACCGCCGCGTCGAGCTCCGCACGGGTGAGCCACTTCGTCGCGCGGATCTCGCACCCGGCGTCGCCGGCGCCGTGCACGAGGCGGACGCGTGCGCGCCGGGCGGCGAGCGGCGCGACGTCGGCATGCGCGTCCTCGTCGACCGGGAGCCGCAGCACGGCTCGCCCGTCGAGGCGGCGGGCGGTGACGAGCACGGCCCAGTCGGCCGCGCGCGCCGGCCCGCCGAGCCACACGGCCTCGATCTCGTAACGGCGGTCGCGCTCGCCGATCACCCGGCAGTCGCGGCGAACGGCATCCGGCGTCGGCGGCAGCGCGTGCGCGACGGTGATTACGACGTCGCGCGCGGGGCGCTCGGCTCCGATGGCGACGATGGCCCCGTGCGAACGGGAGCCTGCTTCGCCCGCCGCGCACTCGATCGCGACGACGCCCCGCTCGACGCGCGGCGTTGGCAGCGGCCTCTCGGGAGCGGCGGCGTTCGTCTGCGCGGCGCTCGGCGGCGGCGCGACGGCGGCTCCCGTCGCGAGGAGGAGCGCGGCGTAGCGGGGCGCGCGGAGCACGAGTCGTGCGAGCATCGGCGGTGCGCTCGAGCCTGTCGGTTCGAGCGTAGCACGCTTCCGCCCGTCAACCGCGCCGCGCGCCGAGCAGCATCAGCGCCCCGACGATGACCGCGGCGCCGACGAGCTGGATCGGCGCGATCTGCTGACCGAGGATCACCCAGCCGAGCCCGATCGCCGCGACCGGCTCGAAGTTCAGCGCCGCCGTGTTGCTGGCCTCCGCGAGCCGCGGAACGATCAGGAATACCGCGCTGATCGCGCTGCCGTAGAGCACGGTCGCGAGCACCAGGCCGACCCAGCCGATCCCGTCGACCGGCAGCTCGAGCCCGCCGCCGGCCGCGCCGAACGCCGCGACCGCGATCGCGGTGACGCCCATCGCGAGCATCGTCCGGATGCGCCCGTCGAGCTCCTGCAGGTGCTGCATCGTCAGGTGCAACGCGATCGTGAACGCGGCGGAGCCGCCGAGAGCCCAAGAGACGCCGGTGCCGATCTCGCCCCAGCGTCCGCCGAGCGTCTCGACCGAGCCGACGACGTCGAGCGCGAGCACCATGCCGGCGAACGCGAGCGGCACCGCCGCGAGCGCGCGCGCCGCCGGCCGCCCGCCCCCGAGCGCCCACGTGAGCAGCATGAAGAAGAGCGGATAGGTATTGAACGCGAGCAGCGCGAGCGCGACCGGTATCTCCGCGACGGCGGAATACAGGCAGTAGCTCTGGATCGCGACGAGCAGGCCGACGGCGAGACCGCGCACGAGCGTCTGCCGCGGGATCGCAAGCGACACGCCGCCGATCCCGATCAGCGCGAGCATCGCTAGCGCCGTGACGCCGGAGCGCATGACGACCCCGGCCGCGACGCTCGCGCCGTGATCGAACGCGAGGCGCGCGGCGATGTGATTGCCTGCGAACAGGCACGACAGGGCAACCAGTGCTGGCACCCCGAGGCGGGGCGGCAGCCTGGCGGCAACGGGGCGCTTCTCGGCATGCCGATCCGCGCCGAGTCTGCGCGGGACCGACGAGCCTCGCGCGGCGGGATCGGCTTTTGGCATGCCGCAAGGCTATGGACCGCGGCGCGGATGTCAATGGAGCGCCGCCCGCGGGGCCGTGCCGCTCTCCTGCGGCGAGGAAACGGCTCGCTTCGCGCGCTACCGCACGACGGCCCCGAGCTGCCGCAGCCGGTCGACGAAGACGTAATCCGCCGGAATCGGCCGCGGGGTCTTCTGCAAGTACTCGATCGCCGCGTCGAGCGCCGCCTGATACTGGTGCTGCTCGTAGTGGATGCGCGCAACGGTGCTCAGATAGAACGGCTCGAGAAGATGCGCCGCGCGCTCCGCCTCGGCCGCGGCGAGCTGGTATGCCTCGAGCGCGCGCTGCAAGTCGCCGCGGCGATGGTGCACGAACCCATAGATGCTCGCGATGCGCATGCGCTGTGCGGCGTCGAGCTCCGGGCGCGTCGCCGCCTCGTCGAGCGTGAGCTCGACGCAGCGCAGGTCGTTCGTCTGCAGACACGCGTAGGCCGGGGCAAGCAGCGCGTCGAACGCCTGGCTCGGCAAGCCGGGCGTGGGCTGTGCGGTCGGCTCGGCGCTCGGCGGGGCGAGTTCCGGCGGCACGTCCAGCGTGAACGCGAAGCGGTTGCGGACGCCGGTGACGTCGACTGCGCGGCCGCCGGCGATCCGCGGCTTGTACTTGTTCCGGCGCGCGGCGTCGATCGCGCTAGCTTCGAACACCGGATCGCTCGACTCGACGACCTGGACGTCATCGACGTTGCCTGCGGCCGTGACCGTGAACTCGACGACGACCCAGCCTTCGAGGCCGGCTGCCGCGGCCGCCGGCGGGTAGGCCGGCGGCGCGATCAGCAGCTTGAAGTACTCGCCGTCCGGCTGCAGCGGTCCGTCCATCAGGCTCGCGGCGAACGCTTCGTGCGCTTCGCGCTCCGCGTGCTCGACGTACTCGGCGAGCGACGGCTCGGTCGGCGGCGCCTCCGTGGTCGGCGCGCCGGCTCCGGCCGCCGGCGGAGGATTGCCGATCGCGTCGCCCGCGTCCGGCGCTGGCCGCAGGAGGTGACCGGCCGCGGCGAGCACCGCTCCGCCGACGCCGAAGATTGCGGCGAGCGCCGCCGTGCGCGACAGCCGGCGGGTGCTGCTCGGGCGCGGAGCCTTGCGAGGTCCGGCCGCACGCACGATCGCCGCCCAGTCGGGCGGCGTCGCGAACGACGGCACGCGCTCGAGCGCGAGCGCGCGCGCCGCGAAGAGCGCGGCGGCGCAATCCGAGCAGGCGGCAGCATGGCGCTCGAGGGCTGCTCGCTCGCGCGCGTCGAGCGCCAGGTAGCCGCGCTCGTCGAGCGCAATGGATAGCTCTTGGCAGTTCATCGCGTGTCTCCCGAGCCCGCAGCGGCGCGCACCGGGGGCTCCTGCGCTTGAAGAAGCTTGCCGAGCCGCACGCGCGCACGGTGGAGCCGCGCCTTGAGCGCCGTCAGCGGCAAGCCGGTCGCTTCGGCGAGCTCCGCGAGCGTGTAGCCCTCGGCCTGGAAGGCCAGCAGCGCCTGCTGATCGGGCGTCAGCGACGGCCACGCGGCGGCCACGCGCTCGGCGAGCACCGCGGTCTCGGCGTCGTGCTCCGGATCGTCGCCGTCCGCGGCTTCGATCCCGGCGCTCGCGAGCGCATCGAGCGGCTCTGTCCCCGGGCCGGCACGCCGCAGCCCGTCGACGTGCAGGCGATATTGCACGCGGAGCAGCCACGTGCGCGGGGCGCCGATCGTCGCGGGGTCGTCGAGCCGCTCGTAAGCCCGCAGGCACACCTCCTGGACGAGGTCCTCGGCATCGGCGGCGCTGCGGCAGAGCCGGTAGGCGGCGCGCCTCAGGGCCGTCAGATGCGGCGCGAGGAAGCGGGCGAGGCGTTCGGCGTCGGTCGGCGGCGGCATCGGTTTTCTCGTCATTACGACTGATAGACGCAGAAGCCGAGCCCGAGGATACCCCCCGCGAGCGCCTGGCACGGCGTTTGCACCGCATCGATCGATGCGCGCGGTGCCAGGAGGGTGCGAATGCCGGCGCGGGCGATGTGGAAAGCCGATCTCGGCATCGGCGACATGCGCATTCCGGTGAAGCTCTACGCCGCCGTGCAGGACAGGAGCGTGCATTTCCGCCTGCTGCACGCGGCCGATGCGACGCCGGTCAAGCAGCAGATGGTGGATCCCGAGACCGGGGAGCCGGTCCCGAAGGAAGCGCTGCAGCGCGCGGTGCAGGTGGAGCGCGGCGTGTTCGTCGTGCTCACGAAGGACGAGCTCGAAGCGCTCGAGCCCGCGCCGTCGCGCGACATCACGGTCGAGCGCGTGCTGCGAAGGGAGAAGGTGGATCTGCGCTGGTTCGACCGGCCGTATTACCTCGGGCCCGACGGCGACGAGGACGGCTATTTCGGGCTCGCCGAGGCGCTCGCCGGCCGCGACTCGATCGGCATCGCGCATTGGACGATGCGCAAGAAGCGCTACTCGGGCGCGCTGCACTCGCGCGGCGGCTACCTGATGCTCGAGACGATGCGCCATGCCGAGGAGCTCGTGCGGATCGAGTCGATCCGCCCGCCGAAGAGCCGCGAGCCGGACGCGCGCGAGATCAAGCTCGCGGAGCAGCTGATCGCGACGCTCGAGGACAAGTTCGATCCGGCGGCGTATCGCGACGAGCACCGCGAGCAGGTGCTCGCGCTGCTCGAGCGGAAGGCCGAGGGGAAGGTCGTGCAGTTCCCGAAGGCCGCGAAGCGGCCGCCGCAGCGCTCGCTCGAGGAGGCGCTCGAGGCGAGCCTCGCGGCCGGCAAGAAGCGGGCGGGAGGCGGCCGTGGCCGCTGAGCCGCAGACCGCCGCACCCGAGGCGCGGGCGTTCTGGAGCGGGACGATCACGTTCGGCTTGGTCAGCGTGCCCGTCGATCTCTATCCGGCCGTGCGCTCCGAGCGCGTGCCGCTGCGGCTCCTCGGTCCTGACGGCCAGCCGCTCGTCCGGCGCTACTTCTGCTCGGCCGACGGCGAGCCGCTCGAGCCGGACGACATCGTTCGCGGCTACGAATGGGACGACGGCAGCTTCACGACGGTGACGGACGAGGAGCTCGACGCGCTCGCGCCGGAGAAGTCGCGCGACATCGACTTGCGGCGCTTCGTCAAGCGCGAGGAGATTCCGGCGGAGCTGCTCGAGCGGCCGTACGTGCTCGCCCCGGCCGGCGAGTCGACGAAGGCGTATCACCTGCTCGCGCAGACGATGGAGCGCACCGGGCGTGCCGGCGTCGCGACGTTCGTGATGCGCGGCAAGGAGTACCTCGCCGCGATCTTCGCCGAAGGCGGCCTGCTGCGCGCGGTCACGATGCGCTTCGTCGACGAGCTGCGGACGCCGGGCGACGTCGGGCTGCCGCCCGTGCGGCGCGCGCCCGCGCCGGTGCGCAAGGCGTTCGAGCGCGCGCTCGCGGAGCTCGAGCGCGACGACCTCGACCTCGCCGAGCTCGAGGACGAATATTCCGCGGCGCTGCGCGAGCTCGCCGAGGAGAAGCGTGCGGCCGGACGCGACGTCGTCGAGGTCGAGGAGGCGCCCGCCGAGGAGGAAGAGACGGCCGACGTGATCGACATCATGGCGGTGCTCAAGCAGCGCGTCGCCGGCGAGCGGCGCGAGCCGGCGCGCGCGGGGCCGGACACGGCGGCGAAAAAGGCGCCGCGGAAGAGCGGCAAGCGCGCGAGCGGCGAGCGCGCCGAGGAGCTCGAGCGGTTGAGCAAGCAGGCGCTCTACGAGCGCGCGAAGGCGCTCGACGTGCCCAACCGCAGCAAGCTCTCGAAAGAGGAGCTGATCGCGGCGCTGCGGAAGGCGGGCTAGCCGACGAGCGAGCGCCGCGACCCCTCGAAGTCCGCCCACGGGTCGCGGGCGCGCTTGCGGATCAACGCCGGCACGTCCGGGAGCGCGAAGCGCGGCGGACCCTTCGCATCGCCGTCGAGCTCGCTCCACTCGATCGGCAGCGCGACCGGCGCACCGGCGCGTGCGCGCGGTGAGTACGACGCGATCGCCGTCGCTTCCCGATCGTTGCGCAGGTAGTCGACGAAGATCTTGCCGCCGCGCTTGCTCTTCGAGACCGACGCGGTGAAGCGCTTCGGCTCGTCGCGCACCATCTCGTTCACGACCGTGCGCGCGAAGCGCTTCACGGCGGGCCACGTCGGGCCCGGCTCGACCGGCACGACGAGGTGCAGGCCCTTGCCGCCGGTCACGCGCAGGAACGGCACGAGGCCGAGGCTCTCGAGCCGCTCCTTCAGGCCGAGCGCCGCATCCGCGACCGCGTGCCACGGCAGGCCCTCGGCCGGATCGAGATCGAACACGACGATGTCGGGCTGATCGAGATGCTCCGCCCGCGAGCCCCACACGTGGAGCTCGAGCACGCCGATCTGCACGAGCCCGCGCAGCGCTTCCGGTCCGTCGACCATCGCGTACGGCTCCTCGTCCTCCCGGATCGTCACTCGCGGCACGGCGTCGGGCACGCCGGCGCCGACGTGCTTCTGATAGAAGCATTGCGCGTCGTGCCCGTCCGGGCAGCGGAGCAGCGTCAGCGGGCGATTCCTGAGATACGGCAGCGCCGTCTCGGCGACGTCCTCCCAGTAGCGCGCGAGCTGCCGCTTCGTGATGCCCGGATCCGGAAAGAGCACCTTGTCCGGATTCGTGAGCTTCACCTTGCGCGGCTGCGCCGCCGGCCGTGCGCCGGCCGCTTCCGTCGGCATCTCCCGTTCCTCCACGACCTCCTCGGCGGCCTTGTCCTCGCGCAGCCCCCGAAAGGTCGGGTGGCGCAACCGTCCGTCGCCGGTCCACTCGGCGAACGCGACCTCTGCGACGAGCGTCGGCTCGACCCAGTGCACGCCGCGGCCTGCGCCGCGGGCGGACTGCGCGGTCACCGGCGGAGTGCGCCGCTCGAGCGGCTCGAGCCTCGCGGCGAGCGCGCGGAGCGTCCGCTCGTCGAAGCCGGTGCCGACGCGTCCGGCGTACCGGAGCGGCTCGCCGGGACGCTTGCGCACACCGACGAGCAACGCGCCGAAGCCGGACCGGGAGCCCGCGGGGTCGGTATAACCGACGATCACGAACTCCTGGCGCTTCAGGCACTTCGCTTTGAGCCAGCTCTTCGTGCGCTCCTCGCGGTAGCGGTCGGTCGCGCGTTTCGAGACGATGCCTTCGAGACCCAAGCGGCACGCCTCGCGGAAGAACGCGCCGCCGTTGCCTTCGACGTGCTCGCCGTAGCGGATCGCATCGGGCGCTTCCGCGAGCAGCTCCGCGAGCAGCGCCTTGCGCTCGCGAAGCGGCGTCCCGCGCAGGTCCCAGCCGTCGAGGTGCAGCAGGTCGAACGCGACGAGCACGATCGAAGGATCGTTCGCGGCGATCGCGTTCTGCAGCTGCTGAAAGCTCGTGCGCCCGCGCGCATCGAAGACGACGGCCTCGCCGTCGAGCACTGCGGCCCGGCACGGAAGGCGCGCCGCCGCTTCCGCGATCGCGCCGAAGCGCGGCGTCCAATCGTTGCCGCGGCGCGTGAGGAGGGCGACATGGCCGTCGTCGATCCGGCAGAGGAGCCGATAGCCGTCGAGCTTCGGCTCGTGCAGCCAGTCGAAGCCCTCGGGCGGCCGCGTGACCGCGGTCGCGAGCTGCGGCCGCGGGCTCTCGGGCAGCGGCGCGCGTTTCGCCCCTTCGGTGTGCTCGAGGTCGCGCGCCTCTTTGCGGCGCGGCCGCTTGGCGGCCGCACGCCGCGCGTCTTGCTTGCCGCGGTCGCTGCGTTTGATCAGCAGCCAGTTGTCCTTCTTCTCGCGCTTGCCGGACCGCTCGGCCATCCGCACGAGCGTCCAGCGGCCGGCGAGGCGTCCGCCCTCGAGCTCGAAGTCGAGCTTGCCCTCCGCGAGCCCCTTGGTCGGGTCGCCGAGCGGCGTCCAGTGACCGCGATCCCAGATCACGACGCTGCCGGCGCCGTACTCGTGCTCGGGGATCTCGCCCTCGAAGTCGGCGTACTCGAGCGGGTGGTCCTCGGTCTGCACCGCGAGCCGGCGATCCTTCGGGTCGAAGCTCGGCTCTTTCGGCACCGCCCAGCTCTTCAGCACGCCGTCGTGCTCGAGCCGGAGGTCGTAATGGAGCCTGCGCGCATCGTGCTTCTGCACGACGTATTGCAGCCGCGGACCGGCGCGGCGCGCGGCTTTGCCGCGCGGCTCCGGCGTCACCGCGAAGTCGCGCTTGCGCTGATAGCGCTCGAGGTTCTTGGCCACGGGCGGAAGCTGCAACAACCGTTCCAGGCTCGCTCCCGCGGACGATCTCGCGGATCGGCAGCGGCCGCGCCGTTGAGCGGGCGGAAGGGTTGTAGTAGAAGGTCGACGGCGCCGACGACTTTCGACTCCCGACGCACGGCAGAACGACTTCGATGGCTACCGCATCCGCCGTCAGCACTCCGGCCCGAGCGCCGTACCGGCACGGGCTCTGGTGGTTCGTTCCGTTCTTTCTCGCGATGGTCGTCGCGTTCTGGCCGAGCTATTTCTCCCGGATCGCGCAGCAGCCGACCTACCATGCGCACGCGCACGGGCTCGCGATGATCCTCTGGTGCGCGCTGCTGATCGTGCAGCCGTTGCTGGTCCGGCTGCGGCGGCCGGCGCTGCACCGGCGGATCGGGACGCTCTCCTACCTGCTCGTGCCGCTGATCGTGATCACGACGGTGAACTTCATTCACTTCCGCGTGCAGGGGGCGACCCAGCTCGGCGCCGTCGGCCTGTACGTGCTCGCATTGATCCTGAACGCGCTCGTCGTGTTCGTGATCCTGTTCGGGCTCGCGATCCGCCACCGCCGCGATCGCGCGGTGCACTCGCGCTACATGCTCTGCACGATCTTCCCGCTGTTCACGCCGATCACCGATCGGCTGATCGGCGCGCACATGCCGTTCGTCGCCGGTCTCGTTCCGCGCATCGACGGCGCACCGATCCTGCCGACCGTCGGGTTTCTGCTGGCCGACGTGCTGCTGATCGGCCTCGCGCTATGGGACTGGCGGACCAACCGGCGCGCGGACGTGTTCCCGGTCGCGTTAGGGCTGCTGGTGGCCTATCACGTGTCCGTGCTGACGTTCCACCGGTTGCCGGCGTGGGCCGCGTTCGGCGAGTGGTTCGCGGGGCTGCCGCTGTCCTAGCGAAGCGCGGCTATCGATCCGCCGCGCAGACGAACGGCTCGATCGTCTCGCCGAGCGCGATGTGCTCCGACTCGTGGACCGCGGGCTCCGTGAACGTGGCCGGATCGGTGACTATCTGGCGGTAGATCAGCGTCGACGGATCGTCGCCGAGCATGAAGCGCTCGGTGATGCGGACGTCGGGCGTCAACGGCGTTCCGATCGTGTCGTAGTACGGCCAGTTGAGGTGCGTCGTCTCGACGACCAGCGTGCGGCCGTCGTCCTCCCAATGGCCGACCGAGTAGCCGAGCAGGCTATGAGCCAGGTCCTCCGGCGGGCTCGCGGGCGCCATGTGGATCGTGCGCACGAGGTCGAAGTACTCGTTGCGGAGGATGATCGTATCGGGGTCGACTTGCGTAAATTCGAACGGATACACCCAGTTCATGACGGTCGGCATGCCCTGCGGCTCGCAGCTCACGACGAAGCTCTGCGATTGGTCGAAGGATTCCCGAGCGGCGAGCGCGCGTTCCGTCAGCATGATGCGGTTGTCCCGCGCTTGCCCCATCCGTGCGGTGCTCCAGACACGGAAGATCCCGCGGCCGTCCTCGGCCGCCGTCGCGATCCTGTCGGTGCGCCACTGTGAGCGCCCGCCGATCTGCCGAGCGTCCCAGAACGCGTCGCCATCGGTCGTCAGCACGACCTCGGTGCCGTCCGGCCGCAGCATGTTCGTCAGCAGGAAGCGATCCGGCGCCCACTTCGACGGCCGGCCGGCGAGCCGCACTTGCGTGCCGACGACGAACTGCTCTCGCGTCACGCCCATCCGCGAGAGCACGTACGGCGAGCCCCACGATTCGAGCTGCCACGTCTCGACCTCGCCCGAATCGTTCGTCACGCGCACGCCGAAGGTCGCGTGAGGGTTTGCCCACGAGACCGATACGAGCTCGCCCTGGATCTCCTGGATCGGGTTGCCCTCGAACTGAACGCGGGAGTGATGCGCGGCCGCGCCGACCGGCGCGAGCAACGCAAACGCAATCCACCGACCGCCGAAGCGGAAGTCCCCCATGTCATACCCCCGGAGCATCGTCCTTTGCAGGCACGACTATAAGACCGCCTGCGATGCACCCTCAAGGCGGGGAGCCCTGGCCGCCGTCAGGGTAAAGCCGGGGGCTCGATTGCGGCGCGCCATGCGAGCGGCGAGCAAAGCCGCCCGCGGCGCCGCCATTAGCGGGCGATGTCCGGTGCCGAGGTCGTGCCGCTTAGCTGTCGCAGAGGATCCTCGCCCTGCGAACGGCGGCGGCGAGCGCTTCGTCCGTCTCCGCGGCGAGCACGTCGTCTTTGGCCGTGACGCAGTCCTCGGCGTCCTCCTGGAGCTCGGCGGCGACGGTCTCGTCGAGCTCGTCAGGGCCTTCGCAGAGCGCCATCGCGACGCGGCGAATGTTCGCGGAGCCCGTCCCGGCGTTCTCGACGGCCACGCAGTCGCCGATTTTGATCTCGGACTGGTCCGTGACGACCATGACTTGGCCGCTGCCGGTGTTGACCGTGTATTGCATGCCTTGCCGGTTTCCTTGCGCGTTGGACGCCACCGCGCCGCCGACCGCGCTGCCGATCAGCGCGTTGCGCGCTCTGCGAGAGGAGCTCCGGCCCGAGGCGAGGCCCGCGATTCCGCCGACGAGCGCACCAGTGTTGGATGCCGAGCCGATCTCGACGCTCTGCGCCTCGACCACTACGCCGTGCTGGATGCTGATGCTCTGGCCGGCCCGTTGGGCCAGCGCCGTCGTGCAGCAGGCCACCGATGCGGCCAGCGCGCATTTTCGAAGAGTAGATCGCATGTCCGCCTCCGGAGGATTCGCTTCGAGCGTCGAGCCAACGTAGCGCGGCCGGCCCCGCGTCAGAATGGGACCATGGTCTAATGCGCGGCGCGGTCGGCCAAGCGGGTCCCCGGGATGCGCGACGAAGCTCGCGATGGCCGGGACGAAGCATGGAACCATGGCACGACACTTGCTTCTGGTCCCGGGAGCTTCATGGGCAAGACGAGGCGACCCGTATGAAAGGCTATGTCGACGACATCGAAGAGGCCACCGAGCGCAACGAGGATTTCCGACGCGTCCTCTACACGGGCGCTCACCTGCAGCTCGTGCTGATGGCGCTCCAACCCGGCGAGGAGATCGGCGAGGAGACGCACGACGACCGCGATCAGTTCTTTCGGTTCGAGGAAGGCGAAGGTCAGGTCGTGATCGATGGCGTGACACACGAGGTGGAAGACGACTTCGCCGTTATCGTGCCCGCAGGCGCGAGACACAACGTGATCAATACCGGCGAAGGGCCGCTGAAGCTGTACACGATCTACGGACCTCCCGAGCACCGGGACGGTCTCGTTCACCGCACGAAGGCCGAGGCCGACGCGTCCGAGGAGCACTTCGACGGCAAGACGACGGAGTAGCCGCGGCGCTAGGCGGTTGCTCGCACGGTACGGCATGCTAGCGGCTTCGGCCGAGAGCGAACCGTGTCGAGCTACGAGGTGCACGAGAAGCCCCCGCAGGCGATTCTATTGGAGATGCTGTTCGGCGCATGGGCTGCGAAGGTCCTCGCCGACATCGTCCGGCTCGACGTGCCCGATGCCCTCGC
Source organism: uncultured Gammaproteobacteria bacterium (assembly GCA_964457725.1). Classification (GTDB taxonomy): domain Bacteria; phylum Pseudomonadota; class Gammaproteobacteria; order Steroidobacterales; family Rariloculaceae; genus FEN-1219. The sequence goes on along the minus strand of CAYWGQ010000001.1, from coordinate 33,909 downwards.
GGCCGGGCCGCTGTCCGCCGAGGAGCTGGTGCGGAGTGCCGGCATCCGCGCGCACCCGGATGCGTTGCACCGAGCACTCCGCGCGTGCGCCGCGCTCGGCATCGTCACCGAGGATGCCGCCGGCCGCTTCGGCCCGACCGCCTTGTCCATGCACTTGACGCGGGACGCGCCCGGCACGCTGAAGCGGCTGGCCGAGTACTCGGGCGGCTTGCTCTGGAACGTCTGGGCCGGCCTGCCGGACGGGCTCGCGACAGGCGCGCCGCAGGCGCGAGCGCGGCTCGGGCTCGAGTTTTTCGACTATCTTGCGGCCAACCCGAGCGCGCTCGAGGAGTTCGCCGAGACGTCGAAGGCCCACAACATCGCGACGAGCCGAGGCGTGCTCGAGCGCTACGACTTTTCCGGCATCCGCACGCTCGTCGACGTAGGCGGCGGCGCGGGCCATTTTCTTGCGGTCGTGCTCGAGAGATATCCCGATATGCGCGGGATAGTGTTCGATCGGCCGGAGGTCGTTGCCGCCTCGGAGGCCGGGGCGCCGGTCGGCGGTGACGTCGCGGGCCGGCTCTCGTACGTCGCGGGCGATATGCTCGCGGCGGTTCCAAAGGCCGACGCGTACGTCCTCAAGCTGGTGCTGCACAACTGGGACGACGCTTCGTGCGCGACGATTTTGCGCAACGTGTGCGCGCAGCTCGAGCCCGGCGGGCGCGTGATCGCGGTCGACAGCGTTCTGCCGCCGCTCGGCGACGCATCCGGTTTGCCGAGCAAGTTGCTCGACGTCACCATGATGCTGCTCTTGCCCGGCAGGGAGCGCACGCGCCTCGAGTGGGAGGCGCTCTATCGGGAGGCCGGGCTCGCGATCACGGCGCTCGTGCCGGTTCCGGACGCGTTCGACATGTTCGTCATCGAGGGACGGCGCGCAACCCCGCGCGGCGATTCCCCATCGCCCTGAGAGCAGCCGCCGCCCGAGGGGCGGACGCTTCGCCGCGCTCGTCCGCTAAGGCGCCGGTATCGGCAGCAGCGGTTCCCGGCCGGGCGGCAAATGCTGATCGACGGCGTTCAACATGATGCCGACCTTCAGGTACTCGCCCATGATCGTCATCAGCGTCACGGTGCCTTGCTTGCCGAAGTGCTTCACCATGTCGGCCCAGAGCTCGCTGCTGACGCGATGGTTGCGCAGCAGCTCGCGGCCGAACGTGATGAAGGTCGCGTCGGCCGGAGAGAGGCCGTCGACGTCGCGGTCGTACTTGACGACGTCGATGACCTCCTGCTCGAGGCCGACGTCCCGGCCCGCGGGCTCGTGCATGGTCCACTCGAACTGCTGGTCGATCTCGCGCGCGACGATCAGCGTCGCGAGCTGGAAGTTCCGCGCGCCGACGAAGCTGCCGTCGCCCATCGGGATGCCGAGATTGCGGCCGTTCGGGCTGTAGATGGTGATGTGCGTCGGGCCGGGCCCGGGCCGAAAGTTCGGTCGTTCCGCGAGCAGCCGCCGGCCTTCCTCGTCCAGATCTTCCGGCGTGACCGGCGGCAGGCGCGACAGCGTCACGGGATCGATGTCGGGGGGCAGGGCATCCTGGGCGGCGGCGAAAGCGGGCAGGGTCAGCAGCAACAACAGCGGCCAAGTCGTGCGCATTCTTCTTCTCCCCGGTGGTCGGTCACGATCGAGCACCTCTGCTCGCGACCGAGTCGCAGCGAGCGACGAGCCGATTATCGGCCGCACGACGAAGGGGGAGCAACAAGACCGCCCGCGCTCCGCACCGCTGCCCGAGGATCGTCGGTGCGGCGCCGTGCGCGCGGCGACGGCCGGCGGAGAGGAGCCGGCCGTCGACGTCGCGCGTCACCGGATCGTCTTCGAAGCCTCGTTCGAGTAACCGCTCTCGATCCCCTTCGAGTCCACCGCGACGACGACGAAGTAGTAGGTCGCGGGAGAGAGGTTGTTCACGACGTAGCTCGTGATCCCGGGGTTCGTGAGCCGCACGCTGTTCGGATACTGACCGCGGGTCGTGCCCCACAGCACGCGGTAGCCGGCGAGATCGTTCAGCGGGCTGCCGTCCGTCCGTGTCGTCGGCGGCTGCCACGTGAGGGTCGCGGAGCCGGAGGTGACCGCCACGACCGCAATCGAGAACGGCGCGAGCGATACTTGCTGCTTGCCGTCGCTGACGGAGATGACGATGTTCGTGTAGTTGCCGACGTCGGCGGCGCTCGGCGTGCCGCTCAGGCGGCCGGTCGATGTGCTGAACGTGGCCCACGCGGGCTTGTTCGCGATCGAGAACGTGAGCGAATCGCCGTCCTTGTCGCTCGCGCTCGGAGTGAACGCGTAAGCCTGACCTTGCACCACCTGCGTCGGCGGCGTGCCGGTGATCACGGGCGCGGAATTCGTCGGGGTGGGCGAGGGCGTGCTGCCGCCGCGTTGGACCGTGATGCTGAATCGCGGCAACGACACGCGCGAGCGTCCGTCCGTCACGCCGATCGTGATGTTGCCGTAAGTGCCGACGTGCCTCGATTGCGGCGTGCCGTAGAGCCGTCCGGTGCGCGAATCGAAGGACGCCCAGCTCGGCTTGTTCCAGATCCAGAATCGCAGCCGGTCGCGATCGCGATCGTACGCGCGCGGAGCGAAGCTGTAGCGTGTGCCGACCGTCGCGACCGTCGGCGGTGTCCCCGAGATCGTCGGCGCCGCGGAGTGAGCCTGCATCGCCGGAAGTCCGGCGAGCAGCACGAGAAAGACGGTCGCAATCCACGGAGAGTCGAGAAGCGGGAATGCGCGAAGGGCCAAAGCTGTTCCGTGCCGAGTCATTCAATCTGCTCCGTGACGAGGAGGCGCAAATCGCCACGCACGGAGTTATACGTTGCAGTCGCGTATGAAGGGAAAGAGTCGCGGTTCGGCGACGCGGGAGTGCCTTCGACGTCGCGATCCGCCGACACTTCGTTCGCGTGCAAGCGTCGAGTGGAGTGCGTGACGATCTCAGGAGGCTCGGCACCTGCGTCGCGTCGAGCGAAACGAAGCTTCGAGAAACGGAGAAGCCCGGCCGGAGGGGGGATCCGGCCGGGCTTCTGCGCTGCGCCGCGATGGAGCTACTTCGCGGGCGCGAGCGAGGTCCGCGAGCGGCGGCGGCGCCCGATGCGGGGAATCAGCATCGGCACGCGCCGGCGGTACTCCGCGTACTCGGGATGCGCGTCGAGCAGGTCGTGCTCTTCCAGCTGAATCGCGGTCAGGATGTACGCGGTCGTGATCAGTGCGAACACGAGGTGCGTGACCGTCATGTGCGGCGTCGCCCAGAACGCGAACAGCCAGCCGACGTACAACGGATGCCGCACGTGGCGATAGAAGAAGGGCGTGCCGAACTGGAGCGGCGTGTACGGGCGCCCGAGCAGCTCTAGCCACACCTGCCGCAAGCCGAACAGGTCGAAATGGTTGATCAGGAACGTGGAGACGAGCACCGTCGCCCAGCCGAAAGCGAATAGCGCGTAGAGCACGGCCTGGCCGATCGGGCTGTCGACGCTCCAGACGACGCCGCCGAGCGGCTGCCAGAACGCGAACAGCGCGATCAGCGCGAGGCTCGAGAAGAGCACGTAGGTGCTGCGCTCCGCCGCCGGCGGGATGATCTTCGTCCACCGGCGCTTGAACGCGGGCCGCGCCATCACGCTGTGCTGGACGGCGAAGAGCGTGAGCAAGCCGAGGTTGATCGCGAGCGCCGTGGCGAACGGCAACGTCGGCTCGCCGTCGATCGTGGTCGGCACGATGAAGTTGCCGATGAAGCCGATCGCATAGAGGAACGTTGCGAAGAAAATCGCGTAGCACGCGACGCCGTAGGCGAAAATCAGAATGCGTTTGACCATCGTTCTCTCCCGGTGTGTTGGGTGACCATCCCCACGCGGAAGAGGCTACGCGGCGCGTGCATCGGGCCGATGTCGGCCCGGTTTCGGAGTGTTTCAGTTTGTAACGGCGGCGCTCAGTCCGTCCACGCGCGGCGGATCGCGTCGCGGTCGACCGCCTCACCGCGCAGATGCACCGCGCGGATGCGGCGAGTGTTCGCGATGTCCTCCAGCGGGTTCGCGTCGAGCACGACGAAATCGGCGCTCTTGCCCGCTTCGATCGTGCCCGCGTCGTCGAGCCCGACGAGCTCGGCCGAGTTGCGCGTCGCGGCGACGATGACGTCCGCCGGCGCCATTCCGGCTCTGACCATGTCGGCCATCTCGAGGTGCACGGCCCATGGCGAGTTGCCGTCCGTGCCGAGCGCAATCGTGACGCCTTCGCGCGCGAGCCGCGCGAGGTTGCGCGCCTGGATCGCAAATGCGGCCTGCGCTTCGGGACGGTCCGTCGACGCCGCGCGGAGGCGCTCGAGCACCGAGCCGGGCACGTGACCGTCGAGCCAGCCGACATCCGTGACGACGCCCGGGTCCGGCAGGTTCGGCACGAGCACGACATTCGGCCGCTCGCGGAACAGCGCGATCACCTCGGCGTCGACGTCCGTGTCGCGGATGCCGTGCGCGAACGCATCGAGGCCCGCGCGCAGCAGCCCTTTGGCGTCCTCGAGCGCGAAGATGTGCGCGGTGACCCGCAGGTCGTGCCGGTGCGCCTCGTCGATCGCGGCGGAGTAGATTTCCGGCGGCAGCTTCTCGTAGGCGCCGTTTCGGTCGTCTACCCAGAGCTTGATGATGTCGACGCCGAGCGCGGCCTGCTCGCGCACTGCGGCGCGCGCCTCCTCGGCCGAGCGGACCCAGTACGGAATGTCGGACCTGCCGGGCTCCGGCGTCGTGATGCCGCGCCCCGCGGTGCGGTAGCGGGCGGCGCCGGGAATCGTCTCGTTGCGGATCGCGAACACCGCGTCGCCCTGATCCTGGCCGAGGCTCATCGCGGCGCCGACGCCGAAGTAGGCGCGGCGGCGGAGGTCGTCGACGAGCGCGTCGCGCTCGCGGCTCAAGTGCACGTGCGTGTCGATCAGCGCCGGGATGACGGTCGTGCCCGTCAAGTCCACCCGCGCCGCTCCGGCAGGCACGCTGACCGCGCCGCGCGCGCCGACCGCGGCAAACCGGCCGTCGGCGACGACGAAAGTCGCATCCTCGATCACGCGACCGTCGCCGACGATCACGCGCGCGCCGTCGAACGCGGTCGGCTGCGCGAGGGCCGCGCCGGCGGCGAAGGAGAGGGCGGCCGCGGCGAGCAGGTGCGATCGCGGTCGGCGCCCGGAATTGCGGCTCGACAGCCGCGCCCACCGCAACGTCTGCGCGAAGTGCTCCATGGCGGTCCCCCTGTCGTTCTTCGTCTGCCCGATCATAACCGAAGGGAAGGGCGGCCTCCGCGCCGCGGCGCCGCAGCGTTTAGGTCAGCGCAGGGGCCCTGCGACGACCTCGATGCTGCGGCAGTCGCGGCTGGACAGCCGCTCCTACCGAGGGGATGGGCGGAGGCGCGTCAGGAGCGCGGCGATCGCGCGCACGCGCTCGTCGGTCCCGAGCGCCTCGAGCGGCACCGCAAGCCGGCGCCGCCAGTTCGGATACTCGTCGACCGTGCCGGGCAGGTTCGCCTGGTCGAGCTCGCCGGTCATGTCCTCGAGCTGCGTCAACGCGAGCCAGGCGCTCGTGCGGCCGAGCAGCTCGTGCACGGCGAGCGCGAGCGCGTCCTCGTACGGCGAGTCCGCGTCGAAGCCGTCCGGCAGCGCGATCTCCTCCTCCGCGAGCGCGGCGAGCAGCATCCGCCGCTCTCGCGCTCGCTGCTCGCGCTGCTCGGCCGCCGCCTCCGCGTTCGGATAGAGCCGCTTCCGCTGCTTGATCGCGATGTCGTGCCCTTGCCACCAGCCGCGCAGCGTCGCGAGATCGTGGCTGCCGATCGTCGCGAGCGCGAGGCGGGGGTAGTCTCGGGGACGGGTGAGCCGCCCGTCCTCCTGCTCGAACGAGAGCACGCGGTAGGACAGCACGTTCGCCGCGCGCATGCGGTCGCGGAAGCCCTCCGGCACCGTGCCGAGGTCCTCGCCGATCACGACGCAGCGTGCGCGGCGACTCTCGAGTGCCAGCACGCCGAGCAAGTCGGTCAGCGGATACGTGACGTAGGCGCCTTCGCCGCGCTCGCTGTCTCGCGGGATCCAATAGAGGCGCTCGAGCGCCATCGCGTGATCGATGCGCAATGCGCCCGCGTGGCGCATGTTCGCCCGCACGAGGTCGACGAAGCCGCCGAGCCCGTCGCGGCGGAGCGCCCGAGGGTTCATCGGCGGCAAGCCCCAGTTCTGGCCGTTCGGATTCAACACGTCCGGCGGTGCGCCCGCCGTCGCCGCCTCGACGAAGAGCCCCGGATACGACCACGCCTCGGCGCCGCTGCTGTCCGCGCCGACGGCGAGGTCGCGATAGAGCCCGATCGCGAGCGGCTCCGCGCGCGCGGCGGACGCCGCGAGCGCCTCGTCCGCGAGCCACTGCGTCCACGCGTGGAATGCGATCCGCCCGCGGTGGCGCTCCGCGAAGGACTGGACCGCACCCGAGCGGCAATCCCGGTACTCCGGCGGCCAGCGCCGCCAATCCGCGCGCTCGCGGTCGAGCGACTTGAAGTGCTCCCGCAGCGCCTGGAAGCGGCAGAATCGCTCGAGCGCGTCGCCTCGTTCTTGCCGGAACCGTGCGAACCGCTCGCGCCGCGCGGGCTCGGCGGCCGCCTCGAAGCGCTCGAAGGCGGCGTCGAGCACGGCGAGCTTCGCCGCGGCGACCGCCTCGTAGTCGACGAGCTCGGCCGCGCGGCAGCGGGCTGCGGCGGCCTCGGCCGCCGCGAAGCGCGAGCCGAGCGCGCGCACCTCCGGCACCGCCGCGACGTCCAGATACAGCACGTTCGAGAAGATCCGGCTCGACGGCGAGTACGGGCTCGCGTGGGTCGGCTCGTCGGGGAACATCGCGTGCAGCGGATTGACGCCGACCGCCGACGCGCCGAGGCCGGCGGCGACGGCCGCGAGGTCCGCGAGGTCGGTGAAATCGCCGATGCCGAAGTTGCGCGAGGAGCGAAGCGCGTAGAGCTGCACCGCGATGCCCCAGACCCCGCCGCCGCGATCCGACCCTTCAGGCGTATGACAGGCGCGCGGCACGACCGCGAGCGTCGCCCGAGCGGCCGCGTCGCCGCCGTGCTCGAGCGCGAGCCGGTGGTAGCCGAGCGGCAGCGCGCCGAGCGAGAGCCGGCGGCGCTCGAACGCGTCCCTGCGCGCGACGAGCGGCAGCGCCGGGAAGCGCGCCTCGCCGCGCGCCCGATCGCCGGACTCGAGCGTCGCCGTCCAACGCACGGTGCCGGTCGCGGCGGGCAGCGCGACGTCGACGCAGACGCCGGACGGCCCGGCGCAAGCCACGGTCGGCGTGAACGGCACGTCCCACTCTTCGCGCTCGAGCGCATCGAGCGCCGCGCGCGCGTCGTCGTCGCTAGCTACGGCGACGCCCATCGCGGCGAGGATCGCGAGCCGCACGTCCGGCGACGTGCGGCGCAGCTCGCCCGCGGCGTCGCGGAAGGCGGGCTCGATCCCGAGGCGCTCGGCGAGGCGCTCGACCGCGTTCACCGGCGTGTTCCTACCTGCCGCCGGCAAGCAGCCAGAGGACCGACCAAGGCGCGGCCGCGTCGGCGGAGACGTCGGCGCCCTCGCGCCACAGCACGCGGCCGCTGGCCGGCTCGAAGCCGTCGAACGGCTCCGGGCGCAGCACCGCGCGGAGCGTCAGGCGACTGTCGTCGGCGAGGCGCCAGCGCGCCTCGAGCACGCCCGGTGCGAGCGTCGCGTGCTCGCCGGTGCCGCCCGGTGCGCCTGCGAGGCGGGGCACGAGCTCGGCGCGGCGCACGCGCAGGATCCGCCGATACCAGTCGAGCCAGCCGGCGTGCGGCTCGGTGGCGATCCGCGTCCAGTCGAGCTTCGCGGAGCGAAACGTCTCCTCGGCGGTCGGGTCCGGAATGCGCTCGCGCGCATCGGGATCCTGAAATTCCTGGAACTGCGCGAACTCCTCGCGTCGCCCGTCGCGGACGGCTTGCGCGAGCTCCGGCCCGAAGTCGCAGAAGAACGGAAACGGCTCCGGCGCCGCCCACTCCTCGCCCATGAAGAGCAGCGGTATCTGCGGGCAGAGCAGATAGGCGGCGGCGATCGCGCGCAGCGCCTCCGGCCCGAGCGCCGCGCTCAGCCGGTCGCCGAACGCGCGATTGCCGACCTGATCGTGGTTCTGGATGAACGCGATGAAGGCGGTCGGCGGGAGATCGGCGCTCGGCTCGCCGCGCGGCCGGCCGACGTAGTGCATCGTCTCGCCCTGGAACGCGAAGCCTTCGGCGAACGCGCGCGCGAGCTTGGCCGTGTCGCCGAAGTATTCGGCGTAGTAGCCGCTGCGCTCGCCGGTCGCGGCGGCGTGCAGCCCGTGGTGCAAGTCGTCGTTCCACTGCGCGTCGTAGCGGAGCGGGCGCCCGTCATCGTCTCGGCGCAGGAATCGCGCCTCGTTGTCGCCGTTCTCGAGCACTAGGTGCACGTGGCGCTCGCCGCAGGCCTCGCGAACGCGGGCGGCGAGCTCCTCGAGCACGTGCCGCGGGCCGTCGTCGACGATTGCATGCACAGCGTCGAGACGCAGGCCGTCGAAATGGAATTCCTCGAGCCAATAGAGCGCGTTCTCGATCACCAGCGCGCGGACGGTCGCGCTGCCGGGCCCGTCGAAGTTGACCGCGTTGCCCCACGGCGTCTTGTGGCGCGCGGTGAAGAGCTGCGGCGCGTACGCCGGAAGGTAGTTGCCTTCGGGGCCGAAATGGTTGTACACGACGTCGAGCAGCACCATCAGGCCGCGCGCGTGCGCGGCATCGACGAGCGCTTTCAGCTCCTCCGGTCTGCCGTAAGCCGCGTCCGGTGCGAACCAGAGCACGCCGTCGTAGCCCCAGTTGCGCCGGCCCGGAAAGTCGGCGATCGGCATGAGCTCGAGCCCCGTCACGCCGAGCGCCGCCAAGTGATCGAGCTTCGCGATCAGCGCCGCAAACGTTCCCTCCGGCGTGTACGTGCCGACGTGCGCTTCGTACAGCACCGCCTCGTGCCACGGCCGGCCGCGCCAGGCGCCGTCCGACCAGACGTAGGCAGTCGGGTCGATGACCTCGCTCGCGCCATGCACGTCGTCCGGCTGAAAGCGCGAGGCGGGATCGGGTATGCGCATGCCGTTGCCGAGCTCGAACCGGTAGCGCGTGCCCGGCCGCGCCGCCTCGGTGTACAGCTCGTGCCAGCCGTCACCGACGCCGTCCATCGAGAGCCGGTCGCCGGAGGGCTCGAGCACGAGGTCGACGCGAGCCTCGGCCGGCGCCCACAGCCGGAAGCGGACGCCGCCGCGCTCGACGGCGGCGCCGAACGGCATCCGGTGCGCACGCCGGACTCTTCCGGCGGCGGTCATCGCCGAATCAGTGGCTCGCCTCGGCGCCGCGGCTCCGGAGCTGCAGGAACCGCATGCCGGTCGCGCGAAGGTTCTCCTCGACGAACGCCGCGAGGCCCCGCGATTCGTTCAGCGATTGCTGCAGCGGGCGCAGCGCCGCGTTCTCGCCGGCCGCGGACGCGAACAGGATCAGCGTCTCGTAGGCCGCCGATTCGTACTTCGCCTGCGCGAGGGTCGCGAAGCTGTTCTTGATGACTTCGTCGTCGGCGGCCGCGGCCGCCATGCCGGCCGCGCCCGCGGCGGCCGTCATCGCCGCGTCCTTCAGCTTCGAGCGCTTCTCGCCGTAGCCTTCGAGGAGCTTCTCGAGCCGCTCGAGCTGCGCGTCCTTCTCGGTCAGATGCTGCTCGAGCTTGCGCTTCACGTCCGGATAGTTCTGCAGGCGCTTGACCTGGCTTTCGATCAGCGCGCGGCCCTGGCGAGTCGTCGCGTGGCAGTTCTTCAGGCCCAGGACGAAAAAGTCCCTCGCTTCGTCGGGGGAGATTTGCATGTTCGGGTACTCCTTGAGCTCACGCTCGGCCGGGTCGCGGCCGGTTTGCTGGAACAGCGAGTCGACGCGAACGGAGGCGACCGCGCGGCCGACGGCGTAGACGTCCATGCTGCTCGCGCGAAGCGCCGGGAACATCTCGCCTTCTTCGCCGTCGACGTGCGCCCGTATCTCGGTCTCGAGCTCGCGGACGAGCGCGTCTCGCGCCTCGCCTTCGGCGCTCTCGATCCGCTCCATCAGATCCTTGCCGTGCGAGTGCTCCGCATACGCCCGCTCGACGACGCTCGTGTCGGCTTGCACGCGCGCACCCGGGTAGAGCGCCTCTTCCTCGGCCTGCATGTGCGCCCGGAGCGCAAGGCAGATCTTCTCGGCGATCCGATCCTTGAGGTCGGTGCTTTCGGCCTGCGAGTACCAGTCGAACCAGCCGAGCACGACCCGGTGGTCTTCCTCGAGCAGGGTGGTCGCGTCGGGCGCGACCTTCTTACCGGCGAGGAGCGCGGCGCCGAGCGAGATGGGCTCGCCGGTGCCGCGGTCTGCGATGAACGTTCTCATGACGATTCCTTCTCTTCCGCCGACGGCGCGGAGCGGCTCGAGCCCGGCCGGTCCGCGCCGAGCGGTTGTTCTTCAGGCGGCGGCCGATTGGCTGAGCCGGGCGTAGTCGATCTCCTCGGTGCGCTCGCCTTCGCGAAGACCCGGCACCGGGTGCTCGCCGTCGGTCTGCAGGCGGTACTCCTTGCCGTTGCGCTGCGCGTTCTCGCGGATGACCGCTTCTGTCGGCGACCAGTCGCCGTTGACCGCGCGCTGGTACTGGAAGTAGCGGTCGTCCTCCGGCAGCGTCGACACCGGCACGAAATCGGAGTTCTTCGACGTCCAGTCGACCGTCTCCGCGAGGACGCTGCGGACATAGGCCTTGTTCGGCTGGAACCGCAACGGCTGCTCGAAGGTCGCGGACGGGAGTATCGACTGCGGGTCGCGCTTCTCGACCTTCTTCATCAGCTCGCAGGCGATCCGCAGGTGCTCGATTTCCATGTTCAGGTGGAGCTCGTAGATCGCGCGCACCTTCGGATCGATCTCGTCCTGCATCACGGACCAGTACATCCAGCACTCGTGCCATTGATGGAGCACGAGGTTCTCGAGCCAGCTGGCCGCCGGGTCGAGAATCGATTCGTAGTGGGAAACGTGCTGCTCTTCGATCTGCGCGATCTCGGCGTAGGTCGCGCGGGCGATCGGCTCCTGGTAGCGGTTGCCGATGTTCATGTACCAGTTCATCGTCTGCTGCTCCGCCGAGACGATCGTCAGGGCGTTCAGCAAGGACTGCGGATCCGCCGCGAGCGCGGTCATCGGCCTGCGGATCTCGTCGCTCGGGTCGCGGTGCTCGAAGACGGTCGGCCGCCCGGGCATGATCTCGGTCAGATCGTCGCAAATCCGGTCCGCTTTCCCGCCCTCGATCAGCTGGTACAGATTCGCGTAGCGATACAGGTGATCGAAGTCCTCGAGCAGCGCGAAGTCGTACACCCGCTTCAAATAAGGATCGGGCTCGTGCTGGGCGAGCCACGCGGTCAGGTCGACCGCGACTTGCTCGTACCCCAGCGTCACTTCGATCGTGGTCTCGTCGCCCGGAATTAGCCAGTTGATGGCCTTCTGTTGCTGTTGCTCGATGCGCCGGAGCCACGCGAGCTGACGCTTCACCTCGGTATCGAGCGTGTTCCGCGCCATCTGGTGGCCGAAGATGATGTTCTCCACCTCTATGCCGTTCATGAGGATGCCGCGCGTGCGGCTGTACGGATGCACCTCCTCCTTGCGGTACGGTTCGACGTTGAGCTCCCGCCAGTTGCGCAGTTGCTTGTCGAGCGGGATCCCTTTTTCCTCGAGCGGGTTGAATGTCATCGTGCCGGTCTCCTACGGTCTGCGGCCCTTGCCTTCCTTGGTTGACGCTGCAAAGAGAGCGCTAGAGGCCAGCGCCGGTGCAACACGCGTGCCATGTGGACGGAGAACGCAAGCGTCTCCGCGTGCCACGGCGCTACGGCCGCCGGCGTGCAGTGAAGGATTTGGACGCGGCTTGCAAACCCTGCGTTTCGGCGCGGGACGAGCGGCCGTCGTGCGGTCTGCGATGGCTGGGCCGGTCAGCCTACGAGCGCGAGCAGCACGCCGGCCGCGACGGCCGAGCCGATCACGCCGGCGACGTTCGGGCCCATCGCATGCATCAGCAGGAAGTTGCTCTGATCGCTTTCGAGCCCGACCTTGTTCACGACGCGAGCCGCCATCGGCACCGCGGAGACGCCGGCCGCGCCGATCAGCGGATTGACGCGTCCGCCGCTCGCCCAGCACATCAGCTTGCCCATCAGCACGCCGGCGGCGGTGCCGATCGCGAACGCGATCGCCCCGAGCACGAGGATGCCGAGCGTCTCGACCGTGAGGAATAGATCCGCGGAGAGCTTCGAGCCGACCGCGAGCCCGAGGAAGATCGTGACGATGTTGATCAGCTCGTGCTGCGCCGTTCTCGACAATCGCTCGACGACGCCGGACTCGCGCAGCAGGTTGCCGAACATCAGCATGCCGATCAGCGGCGCGGCATCCGGCAGGAAGAGGACGACGGCGCCGAGCACGACGAACGCGAACAGGATCTTCTCCAAGCGCGACACGGGCCGCAGTTGCTCCATCACGATCGCGCGCTCGCGCTCGGTCGTCAGCGCGCGCATGATCGGCGGCTGGATGATCGGCACGAGCGCCATGTACGAATAGGCCGCGACGGCGATCGAGCCGAGCAAATCGGGAGCGAGCCGCGACGACAGGAAGATGGCCGTCGGGCCGTCCGCGCCGCCGATGATGCCGATCGAGGCGGCCTCGGCGAGCGAGAAGTCGAAGCCCGGGAGGAAGTTCAGCGCGAGCGCGCCGAGCAGCGTCAAAAAGATTCCGAATTGCGCGGCGGCGCCGAGCAGCAGTGTCTTCGGGTTCGCGATCAGCGCGCCGAAGTCGGTGAGGGCGCCGACGCCGAGGAAGATCAGAAGCGGAAAGACGCCGGTGTCGATGCCGATCGCCGTCATGTAGCCGAGTAGCCCTTCGGGGCCGGCGATGTTCGCGACCGGGATGTTCGTCAGGATCGCTCCGAAGCCGATCGGGATCAGCAGCAGCGGCTCGAAGCCCTTGCGGATCGCGAGATAGATCAGGACGCCGCCGACGCCCATCATCAGCGCCTCCCCGGCGGTCAAATTCGCGATGCCGGTGACGGCCCAGAGCTCGGCGAGCCGCTCCATCCGCGTGGGCTCAGCCGAGCTGGAGCAAGGGGCGGCCGACCTCGACCGCGTCGCCCTGCTTCACGGCGACGTTGCGCACGACGCCCGGCTTCGACGCACGGATCTCCGTCTCCATCTTCATCGCCTCGAGCACGACGAGCACTTCGCCGGAGCTGACTCGTTGGCCCTCGCGCGCGAGCACGCGGATGATGTTGCCGGCGAGCGGCGCGCGGACGGGCTCCGCAGGTTCGGCGGGCGCAGGAGGCGCGGGCGGTGCCGCGGCCGCGGCGGGCGCGATCGATTCGACGGCTCCGCCGGCCGCAACGACCACGTCGTAGGTGCGGCCGTTCACCGTCACGAGGTACCGTTCGCTCGCCGGAGGCTGCGGCGCGCCGCCGGTGGGCGCCGCAGGCCGGGCGGCCGCGGCGGCCGGCGGCTCCGATTCGGCGCCCGGCGGCGGCTCGAACGCCGTCGGATCGCCCCGGTGCTCGAGGAACCTGAGGCCGACCTGCGGGAACAGCGCGTACGTCAGCACGTCGTCGATGCCGCGATGCTCGAAGCCCCGCTCATCCGCGGCCGCGTCGAGCTCGGCCGTGAGCTTCGCGAGCTCCGGCTCGAGCAGGTCGGCCGGCCGGCCGGTGATCGGCTCGGCGCCGTTCAGCACGCGCTTCTGCAGCTCGCGATCGACCGGCGCCGGCGTCGCGCCATACTCGCCCTTCAGTATCGCCTGGGTTTCCTTCGTGATCGTCTTGTAGCGCTCGCCGGTCAGCACGTTCAGCACGGCCTGTGTCCCGACGATCTGCGAGGTCGGCGTCACGAGCGGGATATAGCCCAGATCCTTCCGGACGCGGGGAATCTCTTGCAGCACCTCGTCGTAGCGGTCCGCCGCGCCCTGCTGCTTCAGCTGGCTCTCCATGTTCGTCAGCATGCCGCCCGGCACCTGGGCGAGCAGGATGCGCGCGTCGACGCCTTTCAGGCTGCCCTCGAACTTGGCGTACTTCTTCCGCACGGCGCGGAAGTAGGCTGCGATCTCCTCGAGCAGCTTCAGATCGAGGCCCGTGTCGCGCGGCGTGCCTTCGAGGATCGCGACGATGCTCTCGGTCGGCGAGTGCGCGTAAGTCATGCTCATCGACGAGATCGCGGTATCGATCATGTCGATGCCGGCCTCGGCCGCCTTGATGTTCGTGACCGTGCTCATCCCGGTCGTCGCGTGCGACTGCATCGCGATCGGCACGCGCACCGCTTCCTTCAGCCGGGAGACGAGCTCCTCCGCGACGTACGGCTTCAGGAGCCCGGCCATGTCCTTGATGCAGATCGATTGGCAGCCCATGTCCTCGAGCTGCCGCGCGAGATCGACGTAGAGGTCGATCGTGTGCACCGGGCTGACCGTGTAACACATGGTGCCCTGCGCGTGCTTGCCGGCCGCGAGCGCGGCCTTGACCGCCGTCGTCAGGTTCCGCAGGTCGTTCAGCGCGTCGAAGATGCGGAAGACGTCGATGCCGTTCTCGGCCGCGCGCTCGACGAAACGCTCGACGACGTCGTCCGCGTAGTGGCGGTACCCGAGCAGGTTCTGGCCGCGGAGCAGCATCTGATGCCGCGTGTTCGGCATCGCCCGCTTCAGCGTCCGCAGCCGCTCCCACGGATCCTCGCCGAGGTAACGGATGCAGGCGTCGAAGGTCGCACCGCCCCACGTTTCGAGAGACCAGTAGCCGACGCGGTCGAGCTTTTCCGCGATCGGCAGCATGTCCTCGGTGCGCAACCGTGTCGCGAGCAGCGACTGATGGGCATCGCGCAGGACCAGCTCGGTGATTTGCAACGGTACGGCCATAAAGCGAACCTCGCCGGCACCCGCTCCGAGCGGCTACGTGACGCTGTGCCGGCTCTCCCGGTCCCGCCGAAACATCTGCACGGCCGCTGTGATGACGCCGACGATCTCGGCGTCCGGCTCGCTTTCGGCCGCGGGCCGTTCCGGGGCGGCAGGGCTTTCGGCTGCAGCGCCGAGCGCCCGGCAGAGCCGCGCCGTCAGCGCGATCGCGCCGACGAGCAGCGTGAGCATCGCGAAGACGACGCTCATACCGATCACCGTGAGCTCGACACCTGCCTCAAGCAGCTCCGCCATGACGCTCCCGAGGTCGAAAGTCCGTCGCCGGCGGTCCGCCGGACGCGCCGAGAAGCTCGCGCGCTACCGCCTCAAGCTTTGATAGGCCAGGCGGGTAAATGTTTCGCCGTTCATGAACCCGCCGCCCCACTGCGCATCCCATTCCGCGGTCGGCCGCGCCGCGACGACCTCGTCCTCGCTGCGGCCCTGATCGATCAGCGATTGGATGCGTTCCCGCGCGGCGCGGACGACGTCGAGGAAGCTGCGCAGATCGTCCGGCGTCGCGAGCGGGCCGTGGCCCGGGATGATCTTCGTGCCGGAGTCGCTCCGCGCGAGCACGGCTTCCGCGGCCGCGATCACGCCGTCGATCGAGCCGCCGCTCGAGACGTCGATGAACGGATAGCCGCCGTTGAAGAACGTATCGCCCATGTGGAAGACGTTCAGGTTCGTGAAGTGCACGATCGAGTCGCCGTCCGTGTGGGCGCTCGGAACGTGGAAGACGTTCACGGTATTGCCGTTCCAGTGGAACGTCGCGCGATCGGGGAACGTGAGCACGGGCAGCGCGGCCGCCGGGGACGGGGGCACGGTCTGGTTCAGCGCCGCGATGGTCTGCTGGCTGCTCATGCGGACGCGGACGTTGTTGTGCGCGATGATCGCCGCACCCGCGTTGCCGAAGTTCTCGTTGCCGCCGGTGTGGTCGCCGTGCCAGTGCGTGTTGATCACGAACGCGACGTCGCCGCCGCCGGCCGCGCGAATCGCCGCGCTGATCTTCTCGGTCAGGGGCGCGAATTGCGTGTCGACGATGACCGTGCCGTCATCGCCGGTCGAGAGCGCGATGTTGCCGCCGGCACCGACGAGCATGTAGAGGCCGTCCGCGACCGGGACGGTCTCGATCTGGACGCTGGAGAAATCCTGCTGCCCGAAAGCGCCGCCGGCATAGCCGACTGCTGCGACGACGCCGAGCCATCCGAATCTGATCGTTCTCACGCTTTTTCTCCCCACGCTCCGCCTCCGAGGCGGCCGGATGAACGCTGGCCGATGGCGGGCCGTCGAGTGCCCGCGAGTGCCCGAATTGTGGCCACCCCTTCGGCGGTTGTAAACGTCGGTTCGCCGGTGCGGCGGGCGGAGTCGGCGGGGTGCCGGTTCCGCGCTGCGCGAAAGGGGAGACGGGGAAGCACCTTTTCCGCTACCCTCCACGGGGCGCGGCAAACGCGGAACCAACGCGCGAGGGGGCCGGCGACGCGCCGGCGCCGTCCGGTAGCCGGGCGCCGGGCGGCGGTACACGACCAACGGCAGCGTCGGGGGGCGCAGCATGCAGTCGAAGAACGGAGCCTCGGAGGCCACGGTCTCCGGGATACTGACGACGTTCGGCTCGATCGTCGGGCTCGCATTCGGGCCGAGCGTGATCGCGGTGCTCGCGATCAGCCCGTTCATTCCGCCGATCGAGGCGGAATTCGGCTGGTCGCGCGTGCAGGTATCGCTCGCCGTCACGATCGTCTCCTACATGATCGTGCTGGTGTCGCCGCTGCAGGGCTACCTCGTGGACCGGTTCGGTCCCAGGCGTGTCGTGCTGACGTCGATCCCGCTGTTCGCGCTCGGGCTCGCGGCGTTCTACTTCCAGCAGAACAACCTGCTCGCGTTCTACGCGCTCTGGGCGCTGATTCCGCTGCTCAGCATCGGGCTGTGGCCGCTGGGGTACCTGACCGCCGTCAGCCGCTGGTTCGACCGCCGCCTCGGTCTCGCGCTCGGCTGCGCGAACGCCGGCATCGGCGTCGGCAGCACGATCGTGCCGCTGATCATCACGGCGCTGATCGCCGCGTACGACTGGCGCACCGCGTTCCTCGGGCTCGGCGCGTGCGTGCTCTTCATCACGTGGCCGACCGTCTACTTCTGCCTGCGCGAGCCGTCCAAGACGGACGCGTTCGCGAAACAGCGCGACGCGCAGAAGGCCTTCGGTGTGCCGTTCAACGAGGCGCGCCGCGATCCCGCGTTCTACATTCTGATCGTTGCGTTCTTTCTGCTCGGCGTGACCGCGACCAGCCTCGTGACGCAGCAGGTGCCGCTCTTGATCGAGGCCGGCTGGTCGGCGACGGATGCCGCGCTCGTCGCATCGACGTTCGGCTTCGCGCTGCTGTTCGCGCGCGTGTTCGTCGGCTTCGTCATCGACCACCTGTTCGCGCCGTTCGTGATGATGATGGTGTCGATCGGCGGCGCGCTCGCGTGCGTCCTCTACGCGCTCTACCCCGACGCGGGCGTCGTCAGCGCGATCCTGCTCGGGCTCCTGCTCGGAGCCGAGTTCGACGTGCTCGCGTTCCTGATCAAGCGGTACTTCGGTAACGTCTCCTACGGGCGCGTGTACGGCGTGATCTTCGGCGTGTTCTATCTCGGCTCCGGGCTCGGCATCTACGGTCTGTCCCTGAGCCGCCAGACGTTCGGCAACTACGAGACGGGCCTGCTGATCGCGGCGGGCATCCTCGCGACCTGCGCGGCGCTGGTCGCGTTCCTGCCGCCGTACCGCTACAAGGCCGGCGCCGAGCCGCAGATCCAGGCGATCGAGGAGCCGCAGAGCGCCTGATGCACCGCCGCCCGGCCGCCGCCTCGCGCAGCCGGAACCTTCGCGGCGACACGGCGGCGCGCGAGCGCGTCCTTACCGCGATCCGGCGGCCGCGCGTCCCGGCTCATGCCTGCCTTCGGCGAACTCCTCGATCGCTTTGGCGCAGAACGCGGGCAAGTCGGCGGGCTTGCGGCTCGTGACGAGTCCCTGGTCGACGTGCACCTCGGCGTCGATCCACCGGCCGCCGGCGTTCTCGATGTCCGTCTTCAAGCTCGGCCAGGACGTCAGCGTCTTGCCGCGGACCACGTCCGCCTCGACGAGGGTCCACGGCGCGTGACAGATCGCCGCGATCGGCTTGCCGCTCGCGGCGAACTCCTTCACGAATCGCACCGCGTCCTCGTTCAGGCGCAGCGCGTCGGGATTGACGACCCCGCCCGGGAGGAGCAAGCCGTCGTAATCGGAGACGTCCGCCTCGGCCACCACCTCGTCGACCGGGAACCGGTCGCCCTTGTCGATATGGTTCATCCCTTGAATCTCGCCGGGGCGAATCGACACGAGATCGACTTCCGCACCAGCGGCTTGCAGCGCGTCGCGCGGCTCCGTGAGCTCGACCTGCTCGACGCCGTCGGTCGCGAGAATCGCGATGCGCTTTCCGACCAACTCCTTTGCCATGACTTTGCCGCTCCGTTGCAGTGGTCGGAGCGAAATGCAACTCACATGCCAGGAGCCCTCGAACGCTCCGAGGCGCCTGCGATCGCCGAGCTCAGCCGAGGCGGGCGCGGTCGTGCGGGGCCGAGTAGTCGATGTCGGGGCCGATCGGGACGATCAGGTACGGGTTGATCGTCTTGTGGCTACCGTAGTAGTGCAACTTGTAATACTGCGGATTCACGGTCTCCGCGACGCCGGGCGTCTGATACAGATCCCGCACGTAGCCCCACAGGTTCGGGTAGTCGACGATGCGCCGGCGGTTGCACTTGAAGTGGCCGAAGTACACCGGATCGAAGCGCACGAGCGTCGTGAACACCCGCCAGTCGGCTTCCGTCACGCGCGGCCCCGTCAGATATCGCCGGGTCGACAGCCGCTCCTCGAGGAAATCGAGCGCCTTGAACACGTCGTTCGCCGCCTCCTCGTACGCTTCCTGCGTCGTCGCGAAGCCCGCGCGGTACACGCCGTTGTTCAGGTTCGGATAGATGTACGCGTTCAGCTCGTCGATCTCGTCGCGAAGCTCCTCCGGGTAGAAGTCGAGGTCGTTGCCGCCGACGCCGTCGAACGCGCTGTTCAGCATGCGGATAATCTCGGACGACTCGTTCGAGACGATCGTCCGCTCGCGCTTGTCCCAGAGGACCGGCACGGTCGCGCGGCCGGAGTACTTCGGATCCGCGATCGTGTAGATCTGATAGAGCCGCGTCGCGCCGTTCACGCTGTCGGGAATCACGCCCGGGCCGGGATCGAACGTCCAGCCCTCCGAGCCCATGTACAGGTTCACCGCCGAGAGCGGCAGCAGCTCCTCGAGGCCCTTCAGCTTGCGGTAGATCAGCACGCGGTGCGCCCACGGGCAGGCGAACGACACGTAGAGGTGATAGCGATCCGGCTCCGCCTTGAAGCCGCCGCGGCCGCTCGGCCCCGGGCTGCCGTCCGCCGTGATCCAGTTGCGGAACTGCGATTCGCTCCGGACGAACCGCCCTCGCGTGGCCTCCGTGTCGTACCAGACGTCGTGCCACTTGCCGTCGATCAGTGCACCCATGGCCCAACCTTACCACGGGCTCCCGCCCGGCCGACGAACGCCCGCGCGCGGATCCGCTGCGACGCACGTCGGGCCGCCGCGCGCGTCCGAACGACCGCCACCTGTGCTACCGTAAGCGCGCGACGAGGGCCGGAAAACAAGAGAAGACGATGGGGATCCGGACGCTCCCGGCGATCGCGCTCGGCGCCGCGCTCGCGGCCGTGCCGCTCGGCACGCCGCTCGCTGCGGATCCGAACGAGATCAAGCTGACGATTGCCTCGAGCCACGCGACGACGTTGCCGTGGGTCGGCGTCATGCACACGTTGGTCGTGCCCGAGACGAATCGCCGGCTCGCGCAAGCGGGCAGCCCCCATCGCGTGCGCTGGGTCGAGGCGTACGGCGGCTCGCTCTACAAGTACGGCAACACGCTCGAGGCGGTCGAGATCGGGCTCGCGGACATCGGCTGGGTCGGCACGCTCTGGGAGCTGTCGAAGATGCCGCTGCAGAACCTCACTTACTACACGCCGTTCTCGACCGACGACACGCGCATGCTCTATCAGGTCATGAACGAGCTGCACGAGACGGTGCCTGCCTTCCGCGACGCGTGGACGGAGCAGAACCAGCGTTTCCTCGGCGCGAGCGCGATCGACACCTATCACCTGATGACGAATTTCCCGGTGGATAGCGTGGACGACCTGCGCGGCCGGAAGATACTCGCGCCCGGCCCGTCGGCCGCGTGGCTCGAGGGCACCGGTGCGGTGCCGGTCGACGGCGGGCTCACGACGTACTACACGCAGATCCAGACCGGCGTCGCCGACGGCGTGCTGACGATCCTGACCGGCGCGCTGCCGTACCGAATTCAAGAGGTGGCGCCGTACGTGACGCTCGTCGGCATCGGGGCTCAGGTCACCGGCGCGATGTCGATCAACCTCGACACCTGGAATCGTCTGCCGGAGGACGTGCGGGGCATCCTCGAAGAGCTCGGTAGCGAATACAGCGAAGGCGTCGCGGCCGAGGTCATCGCCCGCTACGAGCGCGGGCTCGAGGCGCTCGAGCGGGAGGGGGCGATCATCTCGACCTTACCGCTCGAGGAGAAGCAGAAGTGGCTCGCGGGGCTGCCGAACATCGCCCAGCGGTGGGCGGAAGCGACGGAGGCTCGCGGAATTCCAGCGCGCGAGGCGGTGCGGGCGTATATGCGCGCGATCCGCGACCGCGGCGCCGAGCCGATGCGCGACTGGGACGAGGCCGGATGACGACGCGCCCGTCGTCACCCGCGCGGCGCTAGCCGAAGCGCTCGAGGCCGCTGGATGCTGCCGCCGTCGACCCGACCGGGCCACGCGTTCGTGACCTTCGTCCGCTGGATGAGCCACGCGGGCGTCGTCTGGGTGTTCGCGCTGATGTTTCTGATCTGCGGGGACATCGTCGGCCGCACGGTCTTCGACCGGCCGATCCGCGGCGTGCCGGAAATGGTCTCGCTGTCGCTCGTCGCATGCGTGTTCCTGATGGTCGCGAACGCGGTCTGCCGCCGGAACCTGACGCGGGCCGAGATGCTGATCGGCCGGATCGAGGAGCGCGCGCCTGCGCTCGCGGATCGTTGGCACGTGTTTCTCGCGGCGGTCGGCGCCGCGCTCTTCGCGCTGATCGCGTTCGGCAGCTGGCCCGACCTCGTCCGCTCGATCGCGACGCGCGAGTTCGCCGGCGTCGAGAACTTGTTCAAGGTGCCGGTGTGGCCGATGAAGCTGCTGCTCTTCGTCGGCTCCGCGGTCGCGGCGCTCGAGTTCCTGCGGCAGCTCGGCGCGAAGGTGCTCGCGGCCGCGCGTGCACCGGGGCCGCACGGCGCGTGGGCGTTCGCCGCGGTCGCCGCGATCGCGGTCGTGATCGCCGGGCTCGCGCTCGGCGAGCCGTCGGAGCGCACGATCGGCGTCGCGATGATCCTGCTGACGCTCGCGATGATCGGGCTCGGCATGCCGATCGCGATCGCGCTCCTCTTCACGGGGTTCGTCGGGCTCGCGCTCGTCAAGGCGGATCTCGGCATCGCGACGCGCACGCTCGCGCTCGCGGCCGAAGGGACCGTGTCCGAGTACGTGTTCGCGACCGTGCCGCTGTTCGTGCTGATGGGGTTGTTCGTGAACGTGTCCGAGATCGGGCGGGACGCGTTCCGCGCCGCGCAGCGGCTGTTCGGCTGGATACACGGCGGTCTCGGGGTCGCCACGGTCGCGGCGAACGCCGTGTTCGCGGCGATCACCGGCATCTCGATCGCGTCGGCCGCAATCTTTACGAAGATCGCCGTGCCCGAGATGGTCCGCCAGGGGTACACGGCCCGGTTCGCGGTCGGCCTGACCGCGGGCTCCTCGGTGCTCGGGATGCTGATCCCGCCGAGCCTGCTCTTGATCATCTACGGCGTGATCGCCGAGGTGTCGATCGGCAATCTGTTCATCGCCGCCGTGGTGCCCGGCATCCTGCTCGCCGTCGCGTTCGCGATCGGCGTCATGCTGATGGCCCGGCTCGCGCCGGGGTTCGTCGGCAGGCCGGTGAAGGCGGCCGCGGCCGCGGCCGCGGCGGCCGACGCCGGCGGGAGCGCCCGTGTGCTGCTCGGCATGTTCCCCGTGCTCGGGCTGATCGTGCTCGTGCTGGGCGGCATCTACGGCGGCGTTTTCACGCCGACCGAGGCCGGCGCGGCCGGCGCCTTCGCCGCGATGGTGATCGCGCTCGTCAGGCGCCGGCTCGGCTGGAACGAGCTCTGGCAGGTCATGCGTGACACCGGGCAGGTGTCCGTGACGATCCTGTTCCTGATCATCGCGGCGAGCACGTTCAGCCGGATGTTGACGCTGACCGAGCTGCCGCAGGACATGGCGGCTTTCCTCGGCGGGACCGGGCTCGGGATGGGCGGCTTCCTCGCGGCGTACCTGCTGCTCCTGATCGTGCTCGGCATGGTGCTCGACTCGACGTCGATCCTGCTGATCCTGCTGCCGCTCGCGTTGCCGGTCGTGACAGGGCTCGGCGGCGATCTCGTCTGGTTCGGGATCGTGACCGTGATCGGCGTCGAGATCGGACTGCTGACTCCGCCGTTCGGCCTGTCGGTGTTCGTGGTGAAGTCGAGCCTGGACGATCCGACCTTGAGCCTCGGCGCGATCTTCGCCGGCGCATTCCCGTTCGTGATGATCACGACCGCCGTGACGATCGTGCTGATGGCGTTCCCGGCCCTGAGCACGCTGCTGCTCTGACGGCATTCGGCGCGCCGCGGCAGGCGAACAACCGCTAGCGAATCGGCTACTATTGGCGCGCCCGAGAGCGTTGCTATGAGCGAAGAGCAGGGGGGGAAGCCGGCCGCCGACGACCCGCGCGTGCGCGCGGCGCTCGAGCGCTACTGGCGCTCGAACTTGAAAGTCATGGCCTCGCTGCTCGCCGTCTGGGCGATCGCGTCGTTCGGCTGCGGCATCCTGCTAGTCGAATGGCTGAATCAGTACCGGCTGCCGTTCACCGGCTTCCCGCTCGGCTTCTGGTTCGCGCAGCAGGGCAGCATCGCGATTTTCGTGCTCTGCATCCTCGTCTACTGCATCGCGATGAACCGGCTCGATCGGCGCCACCACGAGGAGCTCGAAGCCCTCGCGGCGCCTCGACGTCAGCATCGTTGACGGCGGCAGGCGGCTGATGGATACCCGCGGCTGGACTCTGGTCTTCGTCGGGCTCACGTTCGCCCTCTATCTCGTGATCGCCTGGTGGTCGCGCGTCCGCGATACGCGCGGGTTCTACGTCGCGGGGCGCGGCGTCCCGGCGGCGGCGAACGGGATGGCCACGGCGGCCGACTGGATGAGCGCGTCGTCGTTCATCTCGATGGCCGGCGTCATCTCCTTCATGGGCTACGCCGGCACCGTGTACCTGATGGGGTGGACCGGCGGCTACGTGCTGCTCGCGCTGCTGCTCGCGCCGTATCTGCGCAAATTCGGGCACTTCACGGTGCCCGACTTCGTCGGCGACCGTTACGAGTCGAGCGTCGCGCGTTCGGTCGCGGTCTTCTGCACGCTGTTCGTCAGCTTCGTCTACGTCGCCGGCCAGATGCGCGGCGTCGGCGTCGTCTTCAGCCGCTTCCTCGAGGTCGACATCAACCTCGGCGTCTTCATCGGCATGGCGATCGTGTTCGTGTACGCGACGCTCGGCGGGATGAAGAGCATCACGTGGACGCAGGTCGCGCAGTACTGGGTGCTGATCACCGCATATCTGACGGTCGCGATCGCGATCGCGATCAAGCTGACGGGCGTGCCGATGCCGTCGCTCGCGATGGGCGCGGCGCTCGAGCCGGAGTACGCCGGCGAACAGGTCGCGTATCTGCTCGAACGCTTGGACCAGATCCACGCGGACCTCGGCTTCGCGGCCTACACCGAGGCGTTCGTCGGCGGCTGGGACAAGGTGAACGTGTTCTTCGTCGCGCTCGCGATGATGGCCGGTACCGCAGGGCTGCCGCACGTGATCGTGCGCTTCTATACGGTGCCGAGCGTCCGCGCGGCGCGCTGGAGCGCGATGTGGGCGCTGTTTTTCATCTCGATTCTGTATCTGACGGCGCCGGCGACGGCCGCATTCGCGCGCTACTTCCTGATAGAAAGCCTGCAGGGTCAGACGGAGGAGACGCTGCCCGGCTGGTACCGGAGCTGGGAGCGCACGGGCCTGATCGTCTGGCTCGACGACGGCGACGGCCGGGTCCGCTACTCCGCGGGCGAGGACAACGAGATCTTCCGCAACGGCCCGTTGAGCGCGGCCGAGCTCGGGCGGATCCAGAGCGAGCACCGGCGCTTCCTCGAGACGAACGGCGCGGAGGGGACGGACGGGCGCGGCGTGCTGCGCGGCATGGGGCTCTCGGGCCCGGACCAGGACATCATCGTGCTCGCGACGCCCGAGATGGCCGAGCTCGCGTCGTGGATCATCGCGCTCATTGCGGCGGGCGGCCTCGCGGCCGCGCTATCGACCGCTAGCGGGCTCCTGGTCGTCATTTCCTCTTCCGTCGCGCACGACATCTACTATCGCCTGCTGAAACCGTCCGCGACGGAGCGTCAGCGGCTGATCGTCGGCCGCACGGTGATCGGCGTCGCGGTCGTGATCGCGGGTCTCTTCGGCATCTATCCGCCCGGTTTCGTGAGCCAGGTGATCGCGCTCGCGTTCGGCTTCGCGGCTTCCGGTCTCTTCCCGGCGCTCGTGCTCGGCATCTTCGCGAAACGGGTCGGCATGGTGCCGGCCGTCGCAGGCATGATCGCAGGCTTCGGTTTCACGGCGTTCTACGTGATCGGCTCGGTCTATTTCGGGATGCCGCCGTGGACGTTCGGCATCCTCGAGCAGGGGTTGAACCCGCAGGGCATCGGCGTCGTCGGCATGGTGCTGAACTTCGCCGTCGCGCTCGGCCTCGCGCGCTTCTTCCCGGCCCCGAGCCGGGCCGCGCAGGCGATGGTGGACAGTGTCCGCGAGCCCGAGGGCTACGGTCCTGCCGCCCGGGTCGGGCACGCGCTGGAGCATTGAGCGGATGCGCGCGATCGGGTTCACGGTTCTGCTTCTCGCGATGAGCAACGTCTTCATGACGTTCGCGTGGTATGCGCATCTGAAGGAGCTTTCGGCGCGGCCGTGGATCGTAGCTGCGGTCGCGAGCTGGGGCATCGCCCTGTTCGAGTATCTGCTCCAAGTGCCGGCGAATCGCATCGGCTACACGACGCTCACGCTCGGTCAGCTCAAGATCCTGCAGGAGATCATCACGCTGACCGTGTTCGTGCCGTTCGCGGTGTTCTACATGCGCGAGCCGCTGAAGCTCGATTACCTGTGGGCTGCGCTCTGCATCTTCGGCGCGGCGTTCTTCATCTTTCGCGGGCGTCTCGCCTGAGGGGAGGGGTCATGAGAAGCATCCGAGCCGCGCTGCTCGTGCTCTGCTCGCCGGTGGCGCTCGCGCAGCCGGGCGGCGCCGAGCGGGAGATCCTGACGATCGACCATTACGTGCGGCACCGCTCTACGGTGCCCGCGATCGAAGGCGAGACGGTGCAGCTCTACGTGCGGGAGCGCGTGCTCGACGGCGTGCTCGCGAGGACCGCCGACTTCGAGGGCCGCGTCGTGCTGTTCGTGCACGGCGCCGGCACGCCGGCCGAGGTCGCGTTCGACGTGCCGTACGAGGACTACAGCTGGATGGCGTATCTCGCCTCCGCCGGCTTCGACGTGTTCGCGACCGACATGACGGGCTACGGGCGCTCCACTCGCCCGGCCGCGATGAACGACCCGTGCAACCTCTCCGAGGAGCAGCGCGCGGCGGTGCTGCCGCCGGCGGCGGCCGAGCGCTGCGAGCCGTCGCACCCGGGTCAGCTGACGACGGTCGGGTCGGATTGGGCCGACATCGACGCGGTCGTGGAATACCTGCGTGCGCTCCGCGGCGTCGAGCGCGTGAGCCTCGTCGGCTGGTCGCTCGGCGGGCCGCGAGCGGGCGGCTACGCGGCGCAGAACCCCGAGAAGGTCGCGAGCGTCGTGCTGCTCGCGCCGGCGTACACCCGTGACCTCGCGTCGTCGGCTCCGGCGCTGCCCGCGCCCGGAGCGGCGATGAACGTGCAGTCGTGGACGGACTTCATGCGCAACTGGGAGCGGCAAGTCGGCTGCGAGAACCAGTACGATCCGGCCGCCGCGCGCGCGGTCTGGAACGAGATGCTCGCGTCGGATCCGGTCGGCGCGACGTGGGGCACGGGCGTGCGCCGCGCGCCGAGCACGACGGTGTGGGGCTGGAACCGCGACGCGGTCCGGCGCACGCGGACGCCGATGCTGCTCGTCGCCGCGGTGCACGACGCGCAGGTCACGGCGGACCGCGTGCAGGCGCTGTACGAGGATCTCGGCAGCGCGGAGAAGGTGCTGATCGATCTCGGCTGCGCCTCGCACGCCGCGATGTGGGAGCACGCGCGGACGCACTTGTTCGCCGCCTCCCTCGAATGGCTCCGCGACGGCACGGTCCACGGCCAGCGCCAAGGCACTCTCCGCCTCAACTACCCCGACGCGCGTTAGCCGCGTTCGCCGCGCTCGCGCGGCGAGCGACTCCCGCCAGGTCGCGCGGGGAACGACTCCCGCCGGTGCTTGGGGGCGGCGCGGCTGCACAGAGGCCGTTCCGGGACCGCCGCAAGTACATCCCTGTAAGCTCGCGCGCGCGCATCCCTGCGCGCGAGCGTCCCGGAACGGCCTCTGTGCATCCACGCCGCTAGACACGTCCGCAGCGCGGTGAGGTGAAGACGAAGAGCGTCAGCGCGATCCGCCGCGCTCACGCGTCCGGTAGCCGCGATCGCAGCGTCGAACGAAGCCGCAGTCGTTGACGATGGCGCGCGCTTGCCGACCGCGCTCTTCCGCGAGCGCACCGCGCTGCCGGCGCCGCACACCGATCACCGGCGGGAGTCGTTCCCCGCGCGCACCTGGCGGGAGTCAGCGCGAGCGCGGGCGCACGGGGCGGTTAGCGCGCGTCGCGGAGGCGGGAGAGGGCGCGGATGTGCGCCGGCGTCGCGCCGCAGCAGCCGCCGACGATCGTTGCGCCGGCGGTGAGCCATGCTTCCGCCGCCGCGGCGAGCTCGTGCGGCGGCACCGTCGCGCCGCGCGCGCCCGCCGGCAGCTCCGGGTATGCGCCGAGCGGACCGCTCCACAGCGACCGGACGAGCTCGAGCGCGGGCACGACCGCGTCGAGCGGCGTATGCATCACGCAGACGGCGGCGGGCTCGTACGGCAGCA
Source organism: uncultured Gammaproteobacteria bacterium (assembly GCA_964457725.1). GTDB lineage: Bacteria > Pseudomonadota > Gammaproteobacteria > Steroidobacterales > Rariloculaceae > FEN-1219. The sequence goes on along the minus strand of CAYWGQ010000001.1, from coordinate 6,708 downwards.
GCGCCTCGAGGCACCGCTCGAGCGGCACATCGGGGAAGTCGTACGCAACGAGCCGGTCCGCGCGCAGCCGGCAGCTCACGCCGAGCCAGAACGGCAGCCCCGTCGCGCGCGCGGCCTCGCACGCGCGCACCGCGTGCTCGGTCTCCTGCATCATCTCGAGCACGAGCAGATCGACCCCGGCGGCCGCGAGCAGCTCCGCGAGCTCGGCGTACGCGCGCGCTTCGGCGGCCGGCGGCGGGTAGCGGGCGACGTCGAACGCGGGCGGCAGGCAGGACAGCGAGCCCGCGATCGCGATCGAGCGCGCCTCGGCATCGCGCGCCTCGTGCGCGGCCGCGACCGTTCGCGCATTGATTTCCTCGAACCGCTCGCCGAGCCCGGCCGCATCGAGCACGAATCTCGTCGTCGCGAACGTGTTCGTCGTGATCACGTCGGCGCCCGCCGCGAGGTAGGACGCATGCACGTCGCGGAGAAGCTCGTAGTGAGTGCTGCCCGCGAGCGCGCTCCAGACGTCCGGCCGCATCGGGAAGCCGCGCCGGCGCAGCTCGCTGCCGGTGCCGCCGTCGATCACGGTGATGGCGGGATCGTCGAGCGCGTCCGGATCGGGCGTCATGCGGGAAAGTCTGCCGCAAATTCGCTCGAGCCGGCAGCGCGGGTATACTTGCGACCCGGAATGGCGGCCCCTCGAGGCCGCGGGCTCGTCGGAACGACGACGTCGCCCGGCGCGGCGTCCGCAACAACAACGATGACGGCGGGCGGCTGGGACCGGGACGACCGGCGCCCTTCGGCGCATGGGCCCTGCCCGACGGCGAATGCGGGGTGAGCGATGCGAGCGAGCGAGGAGATGCAGGGAGCGCAGACGCAGAGCGGCGAGGAGGCCTTGGCGGGCGATCCCGAGACCTGGGAGGCTTGGGAGACCTGGCTCGTCACCTCGAGCGTCGTCGCAGGCGCGCTCGGGCTCCTCGTGCTCGGCTGGCTCGTGGATCGCTTCATCCTGTCGTAGCGCATGCCGTCGTCGGCCGCTTCCGCACGCGAGATCGTGCTCGACTACGCCGACGGGCGGTGGCGCGCGCGCGCCGACGGGCTCGATCTCGCGCACGAGGATCTCGCCGCGCTCGACCGGCTGATCGAGCACGAGCTCGCCGCGCGCGGCGTCGTCCGTGCCCGCGTCCGCTTCGATACGAGCGGACTGCCCGTATGGCTTCGCCAGTATCACGCGCACTACTTCAACTACGAGCTCGCGATCGGCGGGCGGGCGCATCCGTGAGCGTGAACCGCCGCTGGTCGAGCGGGATGCTCTCGACCGAGGACTGGTGGGCCGTCTGGGTCGGGCTCGCGATCTATGCGGCGAGCCTCGGCGCGCTGCTCGGGCTCGATCTCGTCGGTTGGATGCCGCGGCCGCGGACGTGGGAGTGGACGGACGTCGTCGGCGACTTCGCCTGGTCGAAGCTGCTCGCGCCGGTCGGCAGCGCGTACGCCGGTTGGCACCCGGTCGCCGCGTGGCTCACGACCTATGCGGTGTTCGCCGGGTTGTTGACGCTCGGCGCGCGCTGCCAGCGGCTCGACGTCCGCCGTTTCCTCGGCGGCTTCACGCTGCTATTCGCGGTGACTTGGGCGTGCTGGATCGTCGGCAGCGAGATGCACCTGACGACGGTCGACGCGGCGGTCGGCGGGCGCAACGACTACCGCGATCGGGGACTTACCTGGGGGCTGCAGCTCGGCGAGGGCGCACCGTATCTCCTCGCGTTGATCGCGGGGCTCGTGATCGGCAATTTCGCGAAGCCGCTCGCGGCCTACCTGCGCGACGCGGCGAAGCCCGAGTGGTTCATCAAGACCGCGATCGTCTTCCTCGGCGTGAACCTCGGCGCGATGACGATCGAGGCGACCGGCTTCGCGATCGAGCTCGTGATCACCGGCGCGGCCGCGTGCTTCGTCGCGTACATGTTCTTTTGGCCGATCGTCTACACGATCGCGCGGCGAGTGTTCCGCCTGAAGCGAGACGCGTCCGCGGTGCTCGCGTCCGGCATCTCGATCTGCGGCGTGTCGGCCGCGATCGCGACCGGGGGGGCGATCCGCGCGCGGCCGATCGTGCCGGTGACGGTGTCGATGCTGGTCGTGATCTTCGCGATGATCGAGCTGCTCGTGCTGCCGGGATTGTACGTCGCGCTCTTTCCGGACGACCCGATCGAGAACGGCGCCGCGATGGGCATGACCGTGAAGACGGACGGGGCGGACGCGGCCGCGGGCGCGCTGCTCGACGAGCTGATGGTGAGCCGCCACCTCGCCGCGACCGGCGAGCAGTGGCAGAGCGGCTGGATCCTGACGGCGTCGCTGCTGACGAAGATCTGGATCGACGTCTTCATCGGCATCTGGGCGTTCGTGCTCGCGCTGGTCTGGGTATACAAGGTCGAGAAGCGGCCGGGCGCGATGACGGTCGGCCCGTCGGAGATCTGGTTCCGGTTCCCGAAGTTCGTGCTCGGCTATCTGATCGCGTGGCTCACGTACCTCGCGCTCGCCGCCGCGCTGCCGGATGCGCACGACGCGCTCGACCGGGGCACGAGCGCGCTGCAGAGCCCGATGCGGCATATGATGTTCATGCTGACCTTCGTCGCGATGGGCGTGATCACCGATTTCTCGAAGCTCAAGGGAATGGGCCGTCTCGCGCTCCTCTACGCGATCGCGCTCGCGGTCGTGATCGCGCCGATCGCCTACGCGGTCGCGTGGCTCTTCCATCGAGGGATGATGCCGCCGCTCGCGGGCCACTGAGGGCCGCATGAAATACGTCGGCGCGATCGACCAGGGCACGACGAGCAGCCGCTTCATCCTGTTCGACGCCGACGGCCGGATCGCGGCCTCCGCGCAGCGCGAGCACGCGCAGATCTGCCCGCAGCCGGGCTGGGTCGAGCACGACCCGGCCGAGCTCTGGCGGAACACCGAGCAGGTGATCGGCGAGGCGCTCGCGGCCGCGGGCGCGGCGCCGCGCGACGTCGCGGCCGTCGGCATCACGAACCAGCGCGAGACGGCGCTCGTCTGGGACCGGCGCACGGGCCGGCCGCTCGCGAACGCGCTCGTCTGGCAGGACACCCGCGTCGCGCCGTACGTGACGGAGCTCTCGAGGGCAGGAGGCCAGGACCGCTTCCGCGCGGCGACGGGCTTGCCGCTCGCGACATACTTCAGCGCGCTGAAGCTCCGTTGGCTGCTCGAGCACGTGCCCGAGGTGCGCCGAGCGGCCGACGCGGGCGAGGCGCTCGCGGGCACGGTCGATTCGTGGATCGCGTGGAACCTGACCGGCGGACCGCGGAACGGACGTCACGTCACGGACGTGACGAACGCGAGCCGAACGCAGCTGATGAGCCTCGCGACGCTCGAGTGGGACGACGGCCTGCTCGGGGCGCTCGGAGTCCCGCGCGCGCTCCTGCCGGCGATCCACGCCTCGAGCGAGGTCTACGGCCATGCGACGATCGCGCCGCTGCGCGACGTGCCGCTCGCCGGCATCCTCGGCGATCAGCAGGCGGCGCTCGTCGGCCAGACCTGCTTCGAGCCCGGCGAGGCGAAGAACACGTACGGCACCGGGTGCTTCCTGCTCCTGAACACCGGAACACAGCCGGTGCCGTCGACCGCCGGGCTCGTCACGACGGTCGCATACCGCTTCGGCGGCGAGCCGGCGTGCTATGCGCTCGAAGGCTCGATCGCGGTCGCCGGTTCGCTCGTGCAGTGGTTGCGCGACAACCTCGGCTTGTTCGAGCGCAGCGCCGACATCGAGGGGCTCGCCCGCTCGGTGCCGGACAACGGGGGCGTGTACATCGTGCCGGCGTTCTCGGGGCTCTTCGCGCCGCGCTGGAACGCGCGCGCCCGCGGCATCGTCGCGGGGCTCACGCGCTATGCGAACCGCGGCCACATCGCGCGCGCCGCGCTCGAGGCGGTGGCGTATCAGACGCGCGAGGTCGTCGACGCGATGGAGCGCGATTCCGGAATCGCGTTGAGCGAGCTGCGCGCCGACGGCGGCATGGTCGCAAACGAGCTGCTGATGCAGTTCCAGGCGGACATGCTCGGCGTGCCCGTCGTGCGACCGAAGGTGTTCGAGACGACTGCGCTCGGCGCCGCCTATGCCGCCGGGCTCGCGGTCGGCTTCTGGCGGAGCCGCGAAGCCCTTCGCCGCCACTGGCAGGCGGAGCGCAGATGGGATCCTGGAATGCCGGCCGAGGATCGCGCCCGGCTCTACGCCGAGTGGCAGCGGGCGGTCGGCCGCGCCGTCGACTGGCTGCCCGAGTAGCCCATCCTGGTGCTATTCGCACCGGTATCAATCGTGCTGACATCTTAGCTGTTGCGCAACAGCACCTCCCCGCGGCCCAACTCGATCTCCTCCGCGAGAGTATCTCTCCTACAAGCTGTTGTTCTTCCTAGTGTTGTATAGAGGCATATTGACTTCGTTTCTACCGCGGCTATGGTTGCAATTCCGCAACTTATCTGAATGACCGGACAAGTTGCGGGATTGTCTGGGGGTTCAATCGGGGGAAGGATGAAGTCTAGATATCTCGTCGGCGCGGTGGCCGCGTCGATCGGCTCCACTGCGTGGGGCCAAGGCCTGGAGGAAATCGTCGTCACCGCCACCCGGCGCGCGCTGGATCTGCAGGAGGTTCCGATCTCGGTCGTCGCGATGACCGGCGACAACCTGGAGATGCGGGGACTGCAACGGCTCGAGAGCTTGAATGCGACCGTGCCGAACCTGAACGTGATGGGCAGCAACGGCGGCGCCGGCACGACGCAGACGTCGTTCCGTATCCGCGGCATCCCGAACGTCGGCGTGTACATCGACGGCATCTGGCAGGTCAGCGGCGCGGGCCTGCTGACGCAGGAGTTCGTCGATCTCGAGCGCGTGGAGGTGCTGCGCGGTCCGCAAGGCACGCTCTACGGCCGCGACTCCGTCGGCGGCGCGATCCGGCTCGTGACCAAGGCGCCGGCCGAGGAGTTCGGCGCGACGGCGAAGGCGACGATCGGCACGCTCGATCGCCGCGACATGACGCTCGCCGTCGACGTGCCGCTCTCCGACAACGTTCTGACGAAGTGGACGGCCGCGAGCCTGAACCGCGACGGCTACATCCAGAACCTGACGGTCGACCAGAAGAACGGCAACGTCGATCAGACGGTGCTCCGCGGCGACGTGCTGTGGACGCCGACGGACTCGTTGAGCGTGCGCGCGAACTACATGAACAGCGAGAACTATCTGACCGAGCCGCGCGTGCAGGACGCGATTTTCCTGCAGGCGATCTTCTTCCCGACGAACATCATCCAGGTGTACAACGCGGCCGGCGCGACGATCAGCCCGGAAACGCACGTCGCCGGTCACCCGGGCGGACGCGTCGGCAAGTGGGAGACGACCTCGCAGGTCACGCTGCCGAACTACGTGCTGAGCGACCAGCTCGCGCTCGACGTGAACTGGGACGTCACCGACAAGATCAGCATGCAGTTCATCTCCGGCTACACCGAGCAGGACGTCCGCAACTACGTGGACTACGACACGACCGAATACGCGGTCGTCGAAGACCTGGTCCAGTCCGATCTCGAGCTCTTCAGCCAGGAGATCCAGATCACCGGCTCGCACGGCCGGTTCAACTGGGTCGGCGGCGTCTACTACTGGGATCAGACGTCGCGCGCCCGTTCGGTGCGCCACGCCGCGCGGGAGTTCCTGAACGGCACGCTCGACGTGCAGGACGCGTTCGACTCCGCCTACTGCCAGGCGCTCGCGGCGGCACCGCCGGTGCCGGGCCCGTCGAGCACGTGCGAGGCGGCGTTCGCGTTCTACAGCGGCTTCGCCGCGGACGGCCTGACCCGCAACACGCAGGAAGGCTGGGCGATCTTCGGCGAGGCGACGGTGTCGCTGACCGATGCGTTGAGCCTGACCTTCGGCATGCGCCATCACGATCAGGAGAACACGTCGCAGACGCTCGACGTCGTGCCCGGGATCAGCGCGCCGACGCCGGCCGAGGCCAATCTCGCGTTCACCGGCGGCGATCCGCTCGCGGGCGTGCCGAGCGGCGAGGTGCTGCCACTGTCGTTCGACGAGAACACGGTGCGGCTCGCGCTGCAGTATCAGTTCACCGACGACATCATGGGCTACATCGGCTACTCGGAGGGCTTCAACTCCGGCGGCATCTCGATCTCGAACATCGCCGGCGGCCTGCAGTTGCAGCTGCCGTATCGGCCGGAGTTCCTCGAGAACACGGAGATCGGCATCCGCTCGGACCTCGCGGACGGCAAGCTGCGCTTCAACGCGACGTACTTCGACACGACCTGGGACGACATCCAGGCGTCGGGCGTCGTGCGCAACCCGTTCACGGGCGAGGACCTGCCGGGTCTCGTGACCCGCAACGTCGGTGCGGCGGAGGCAAGCGGTCTCGAGATCGAGGTGTCGTGGCTGCCGACCGAGTCGTTCCAGCTCGACTTCGCGCTCGGTCTGCTCGACACCGAGTACACGGACATCGCGCTCGGCACCGAGGGCTTGGTCGCGGGCGAGAGCGAGTTCAGCCAGGCGCCGGATACGACGTACAACATCGGCTTGCAGCACAACGCCACGTTCTCGAACGGCGGCACGCTGACGAGCCGGCTCGACTACTCGTACTCCGATCAGTACTGGCGCTCGCCGAACCCGACGCTGCGCACGGCCTGGTACCCGGGCGTGCCGGCGGGCTTCGACGAGACCGGCGACTTCGG